>CANATJ010000008.1 GCA_947364595.1 uncultured Bacillota bacterium
TTAATACCTGCCCAATACTTAAATTATTGCTTGTTAAATTATTTAAAGATTTAAGCTCATTTACAGTTGTATTATATCTATTTGCAATGCTCCATAAACTGTCGCCAGATCTTACTGTATATATATTTCCACCACTAACTGATTCACCACTAGGCACCTTTAAAGTTTGACCAATAGTTAAATTATTACTTGTTAAATTATTTAAAGATTTAAGCTCATTTACAGTTGTATTATATCTATTAGCTATACTCCATAAACTATCACCAGATTTTACTGTATATGTGTTTCCACCACTAATTGATTCACTACTAGGAACCTTTAAAGTTTGACCAATAGTTAAATTATTGCTTGTTAAATTATTTAAAGACTTAAGTTCATTCACAGTTGTACCATATTTATTAGCAATACTCCATAAACTATCACCGGATTTTACAGTATAAACATTTTCTCCTACTACAGTTCCCCCACTACTAGCACCAGTAGGTAACTTCAAAACTTGACCAACCGTTAAATTATTACTAGATAAATTATTTAAAGACTTAAGTTCATTTACAGTTGTATTATATTTATTAGCGATAGTCCATAAACTGTCACCAGATTTTACTGTATATGTATTTCCGCCTGTTCCGGTTCCACCAGTAGAACCTGGAACAAGTAATATTTGACCAACACTTAAATTATTATTTGATAAACTATTTAAAGACTTAAGTTCATTTACAGTTGTATTATATCTATTAGCTATACTCCATAAACTATCTCCTGATTTTACTGTATATGTATTGCCTCCACCAATTGGTGAAATAGTTTCACCCTTCGCTGTATCTATTACGGCATCAACAACCGCATCAACATATTTACGATAATTATTTTGAATTCTAGCTAAATCAGTAGGATTATCAATAAAACCATATTCAACAATAACTGGTTGCGTTCTACTACCTGTTTGACGATGAATAAAATAATAATCTTTTGAAGTATCGCTAGGAAGTCTTCTTTGATAATATCTTCTCATCTTTTGACCAGCATTTCCTAAGGCCTGTAAAATATTTTTAGCTAACTTATCATCATTACGTAAGGCATATATTACCTCTGCACCTTCAGCCCCTTGAATACCTGACCCAGCTGCATTTATGTGATTAGAAATAACAACTACATTAGGATTATCCCCATAAGCCGCTAATATTCTATTTACCCTATCAGTTGGTGAAATAGTTTCATCAGTACTTCTTATTAAAGTTACTGGAACCCCTCTGTTTTGAAATTGCTCATACATATATCTAGCAATTTGTAAATTTAAATCCTTTTCGCGAACTCCACTACTACTAACAGCTCCATTATCAGTTCCACCATGACCAGCATCAATTACAACTTGCAAATTATTCATACATTACACCCCTTTTCTAAAATAATATATGAAATTATCAAAATTTGGTTAGAAAAAAGCAACAATATTAATAAATTGTTGCTTTATTTTATCACTTTTTCAATTTGTTCGCCTGTTTTAAGGAAATTTATATATTATAAGAAAAACAGCACTCAATCTCATAGATTAAGTGCTAAACCATTTATATGGGCAAGTACTCAACTCTGCAAAGTTAAGTCTTCCCTTTTTTATTTTATGCAAGTTCCCTTGACATATTCATAATAACATAAAAAAAGACTTTTAACAAGTCTTTAATTTTAAAATGGCGTCCTTGGGCAGATTCGAACTGCCGACCTATCGCTTAGGAGGCGATTGCTCTATCCAACTGAGCTACAAAGACACATCACATATTTATTATAACAAAAAAGAAATAAGACTTAAAGACTTATTTCTAAAATTTATCTAATTGTTCTAAAAATGAAAAGTAAGAACAAACTATAAACATATTTAAGTTTAAAACTACATTTAAGTGATAATTCATTAACAGCAACTGCCTTATCAACACCACTTACAATCCAACTTTCCAAATACTTTGGAATAGATAAACTCATTGGAAACATATGTGATTTAATCATATCTTTTTCTTTTAAAGTTAAATCAAATATATTTTCACTCATTTGTAAAGCTTTTTTAGGATGTACAAAGAATGAAACAGCTCTATCCTTCATATCTCTATCTTCCTTACTTAAGAAAAAGTCATGAAGTAAACCACCAACAGCTACTTGTTCATAATCAAGTTTTAACATCTTTGAAACCTTATATGAATAGTAAGATACCTTAAGTGAATGATCATATCTACTAATTCCATGATGTTCTATTTTCTTAATTTTCTGGAAATCTTCATTATCCAAAATATCGTTAACTATCTCTATATATTGTGAGTCTTTTAAATGACTACTCATAATTTTCACCTCAAGTTACGTAAATAATTATATCATAATCATAGATAAAATTCAAATTGACTACTCACTGTCAGATTGTGGCTCTTCACCTTCAATAGTAAGATCTTGCCCTACTGGAGTAATTTGAATAAACGTATTTCCATCATTTACTTTAATCTCATTACCCTCTTTATCAGTATAAACTGTTTGACTACTTCTACTTGATTTTTTCCAAGTAATTGGAATTGCATACCCATTTGTTATGTAATATCCGTCACCAGAACCAATATTTTCAAGTTTTTGTCTTCCATATGAATCATAACTATAATTTTTAATAACAGAAATTATAATATTTTTATAAGAATATTGTTTACCAGTAATCGCATCAGTATGTGCAGTGCCTGACATACTTCTCATATATACCTTATTATTAGCATCATATTTGTAACTAGAATTAGTATAATATGAATACTTAATAAAAATATCATCAGCCTTTAAAGCATCTTCGCGCTTACTTAAATCAATTTCGTCCACACTATAGTTTAATAATAAATCCTTATTTGTATCACGATCATAGCCTTTTTCTTTAGCATATTCTTTAATTCTTTCTATGCTTGTAAAAGCAGTATGCTCAGAAGCCTTTTTAAGTTTAGTGTCTCGCCAAAAAACACTAGAAGCAGTTAAACCATTAATATTATCAACACCTAAAGAACTAATATCAGACTTAGCTGCATCGCTCCATCCATAGTGAACATAAATAGCATCATTTTCCAAAGCATAGTCTAAATAATAAGGACGCGCACTACGTACCGAACCAATTTTAGCCGTATCTTGATCCTTAAATAAAGCCATCAAACGAGTAATACCACCCTCAGCTAAAATTTCATAAGTAATATAAGCATCATCTAAACCAGCATGAGGCCAAGCCGCATGGTTATTATTAATCATAACCGCAATTGGCCTAGTTTTAGAATCTTCATCTACAATTTTTAATTTTTTTACAGGACTTAATTTATCTATTTCCTTTTTAGCATCACTGTTATTCATAACATAAAAAGTAACGCCACCAATTAAAAGCAATATTAGTAAAAAAACAAGTCCTTTTTTACTTTTCTTTTTCCTACGTCTAGCCATATTTTATCCCTCTACTTTCTGATTACATTATACCAAATATAGATAAAATCATTCGAAAAATCATCTACCCTCTATGTAAATATATGTATAACATCAATCAATTATTTTGTAACAATCCAAGCATCAGGAATCGCTCTAGTTTCATTATAACCACTACCACTAATAGGTTTATTAATAAGACTGTTATTAATTACTAAACCGCATGACGTACCACCATCTAAATTAGCAGCATTATAAGCCCCATACTTCATTAAAATTTCAGTTAAATCAACCATATCAGCTCCATCAATACCATGAGCATAATCACGACCATCCATAACTAAAAATAAAACAATTCCATCTTTTCTTTGAGCAATAGCGCTTCTAGGGGCACTTCCCCATCCACCATTACCTTTAATAAATGATGGTGTACCATTAACAATTAAATAAGGGCCAAATTCAACAGCATCTCTAATACCTTTACTTAAAGCCGTTTGGGCATCCATTTTTCCAAGAACTAATACATTATCTTTATTAAAACCGATAATTCCTCCACTAACCTTAGATCTAGCTAAATTACTAACTAATTTACCATTTTTAATAACCATACCATGAGGATTAGCTCCATTACTCATATAATTAGGATCAATAAAACCACTAGCATTCATCGCAACTAATGCATTATTATCCTTAGCCATTTTAACAAGCATCTCACCAGATTTACCCAATCTACTAGATGTTGCCACCTTAACCTTAGATGGATCATATATAGCAACTAAATAACCACGTAATCCCTTACCAGTAATATTAATAAGTTTATATATATCATTATCCCCTTTAGTTAAAATTTCCTTTTCATATTTATTTTTATACATAATTTGTGACTTACTGTAATCAACAAATTTTATTTGATTAGCATCTGTACTTTCCCCAGATTCATCAACATAGTTTTTTTTCAAAACAGCTTCAATAGTTTTATCATCATAAAACCATTTAGCCAAATACTGATGACTCATAGTTGTCATAGCTGTTGTAATAAGCCATTCACGAAAATTAGGATATGGTCCATATAATAAAAATCCAAAAATTGATCCCATAGCAACAAATAAACAAACTAAAGCAATCACTATTTTTTGCCATAATTTCAATTTTTTCTTTCCACCCTTTTTAGAAGGTTTTTCATTTTTTCCTTCCAAATCAGCTTCAACTAATGGACTATCTTTAAATTTCTCTTCAAATTTTTTATAATCATTCTTTTTTTCATATTCTCTAACTTGCTCATCAATACCATCAGGGAACATATCTACAAGAGAATTATCAGTAACATAATCATCGTCTTCATTAAATACATCTTTATTCATTTTCAGTTACCTCACTTTTACCAAAATATTCCCCATCATTATCAAAGTCAATATATTTTTCATAAACAGCAAATTTGGCCTTATTAACACTAGGATATTTATTTCCTTGTTCCTTATTCCATTTATCATATTCATCAACTAACTTATTATAAAGTAAAACATCACTTATATAATAATTATGCGCAGCCTCATAATTAGCCTTAAAAGTTATACATTTGCCATTAACATTAACATCTCCATAAAAAGCCTTACAATCTTCTTTTAAAACTTTAGCCTTACTTTCAACCGTTTTTATACTTTCAGCATATTTATCCATAAAAGAATTCCAGTCATTAGCCTTTTCACTCAAAGTTTCTAAATATAAATCTTCTTTATACTTATAAAATAAATTTCTAACTTCAGAAAAATCATCAACACTTTTATCAAACAAATTATAATTTGAAACCACTTCATTCATCTTACCTAAAGTAGCCTCTTTATCCTTTTTAATATTAGTAACCCAAATGCCAATACTAACAATAATACAAATGATTATTGTAATAGTAATTCCAATTATTAAATGTTTCTTCATACTACAACTCCCTTTACCTTCTTTTACACTATATCAAATTATAAAAAAAATGTAAAGTTTTGTCGAACAACTTCACATTAATTTTTATCAAGATCATCTAAAACATTTTTCAAATTAATAGCTACATTTTTAGGCAAAATAGTTTGTAATTGCTTTAATGATTGTTTTTTCAAATTATCAACCGTTTTAAACTTTTTAAGTAGTTCCGCTTTCCTTTTATTTCCAATTCCCTCTATACTATCTAAAACACTTGCATAAAGTCCCTTACTTCTAATTTGTTTATGATAATTAATAGTATAATTATGAACCTCATCTTGCATTCTTTCCAAATAATGAAACAAATTACTACGTTTCTCAATTTCAATTTCCTTATCAAAAGTAAGTAATGCATTAGTAGCGTGTTTATCATCCTTTTTAAGGCCAACAATATTAATATCCATATTTAAACTATCAATAACTTCCTTAGCAACATGCATCTGTCCAAGACCACCATCGACAATAATTAAATCAGGTTTTGGCAAATTATCTTTTAAAACCCTAAAATATCTACGATATATAACCTCTTTCATCGTACCATAATCATCATTTTTATCAACAGAAATTTTATACTTACGATACTCATTCTTAGCTGGCTTACCATCTATAAATACAACCATACCAGAAACATTATAACTTCCAAATAAATTAGAATTATCAAAAAGTTCAATTCTATCTAACTTATCAAGACCCAAAACATTTTTAAGCTCTTCATTTGCTAAAACAGCCTTTTCATCATTTTTAATAATTAATTCAAGATTATCTTCAAGCTGTTTTTTAGCATTCTCACTAGCCATTTTAATAAGCTTTAGCTTAACACCACGCATTGGTTTTTTTACATGGACATTTAAATAACTTTCAAGTAACTTATCATCAACTAAAGAAGGAACAAGCACCTCCTTAGGAAGTAATGCCCTATCATAAAATTTAGCAATATAACGTGTAAGTTCTTCACCCTCACTATCGATAAGAGGAATAATTTGATGATGATGACCAGCAATCTTACTAGCACGAATAAAAAATATAAATACACTCAAATAATTACCATCATTATAAAATCCAAAAATATCCCTATCTATTTCATCGCTAATCTCAACTTTTTGTTTAACCAAAGTAATATTAATATAATCCAAAAGTTCTTTAAGCTCTAAAGCCTTTTCAAAATGTAAATTAGAACTTTCAAATTCTATTTCCTCTTTAATCTTCTTAGTAACAAGTTCATGATTTCCTTTTAGAAAATGAATAATATCTTTCTCCATTTTCTTTATTTTATCTTGATTTACATTATGCGTGCAATAACCTAAGCACTGATTAATATGAAAATAAAGACAAGGCCTTTTATTATATGTACTGCATTTCCTAAGCGGATATATTCTATTCAATAAATTAACCGTTTTTCTTGCGGCCACAACATTAGGATATGGTCCAAACAATCTAGTTTTATTTTTCTTTTTATTAATATTACGAACCACTAACAATCTAGGAACTTTCTCATTTGTAAGCTCAATATATGGATAACTTTTATCATCTCTAAGTAAAATATTATATTTTGGATCATGCTTTTTAATTAAATTAATTTCCAAAATTAAAGACTCAGTCTCAGAAGAAACCACAATATAATCAAAATCAGCAATTTCACTAACAAGGCGCGCTGTCTTTCCTGTATGAGAAGAATGAAAATAAGAATTTAAACGATTCTTAAGATCTTTAGCTTTTCCTACATAAATAATAATGCCATCTTTATTTTTCATTAAATAGCATCCTGGTTTATGTGGAACTAATTTAAGCTTTTCAAGTACCATACTTCTCACCTCACAAATTATTATATTAAAATAAACGCTTTTTATCAAGTTTAAAAATAGCAATAGCATTCATAATAAGCATAACAATTTGAATTATAATTCCACTATAAGAAACAATGTAAAAATTATATATAAGCCACGTTATACTAGTCACAAACATTCCCATTCTTAAATAACATGGATTATCATAATTAATAATTATTGTATATATTGTAGTAGCTAAAAGTGGAAGCAATGTATAAACATTCTTATAAGTAATAAAACCAATAATAAAATATATAATAATAAAAATAATAGTCCATAAAAAATTACTTTTAATTTTATAAAATAATAAATTCCTAATCATCGAAACAAAACTAGATAAAAATCCTGAAACTCCTCCCAACAAATAATAATGAAAAGATTTAAACAAAAAAGAAATCGTTTGTAAAAGTAAAATTTGTGAAGATTTTTTCCCAAAATTACTCATTATTAAAAACACCGCATATATATAACCAAGTATTTGTCCCACAAAATCACCCTACTATATTAAATTAAATTTTCAAATAAATGTGAATTTGACAAATCACCATATTTCGTTATAATAGCACGTATATTCTTAAAAAGGGAGAAATAATATGGAAAACAAAAAAGTATTAACTAGAAAAAATTTTATTAAACTAATAGGCGCATTAGGTATATCTGCATTTATAGGAACCAATGTTGTTAAATGTACAGACAATCGTGAAAGAATTGGTAAGTGGATTAAAACCGGAAATAAGGTAGTAAAACCTGAAGGTACTCATCTAGTTTGGGAAATTATTGATTTACAAGACGCCAGCAATTGCAACATAGATGATTTAAAAGGATCTATAGAGGTTCCTTATGGATACTATGTATTAGATGTTCAAACAATTGAAGAAGGTAATTCACTTGTAAAACGCACCAAAAGAGTAAAATACGATATGTTAAACTATATTGACGTTGAAGTAGATGAATATATAAATGAGCAAACTCAAGAATACGGTTATCCAAAACCTGGAACAGCATTAATTACAGAATTTAAACAAGAATCTCAAAAAGTTAAATATAAAAGAATTTAAAGGAAAGTGATTTTATGAATGAAAATTGGCAGTATACAGGAAATACTAAAACAATTCCTATAGGAACTTCAGTATATGAATTTTTCCCTGGTAATAGACCAATCAAAGAAATATATGCCTCAGCCCCTAAAAATTATAGTATTCAAGTAAAAAATGATCCTAATACATCTGAAACAAAATGGTACTATTTTAATAATCAAGAAATTATTTTATACGAAATAGCAAATGAAAATGGACAAACAAAATATATAGATAAAAAACCTACTAAACGCAAGGCAAAATAACCTTGCTTTTTATTTTTAGATAAAATATAATAAAAATGGTGAAAAAAATGAAAACAATTAAACAAACAATATCAGAAGAAATTATCATTAATAAATCAAAATTTATCGGAATACTAATTCCTATATCTAAAAAAGAAGATGTTTTAATGAATATAGATAAAATTAAAAAACAATATCCAAACGCTACTCACTATTGCCTTGCCTATATAGTAGACAATATAGAAAAATGTGATGATAATGGTGAACCATCTGGTACAGCTGGTATTGTAATTTTAAATGCCCTAAAAGCAAATAAATTAACCAACATTTTATGCATAATTGTAAGATATTTTGGAGGTATTAAATTAGGCGCTGGCGGACTTATTAGAGCTTATAACAGTATAACCTGCAAAACTATAAACAACGCAGAAATAAAAGATATAGTAAATGGTTATGAAATAACTATCGAATTTGATTATGATAACGTTAAAAATATTGATTATATTCTTAAAAATAAAATAATTGAAAAACAATTTAATGAAAAAATAATATATACCTTTAAATTAGAAACTACTGAATATCAAGAAATAAAAGAAAATTTATTAAAATTTAGTACAATCTTAAAACAAGAAAAAATAAAATTTACAAATTAAAAGATCAGTTTACTGATCTTTTTCTAATATAACTATAGCTCTATTATCAAAATTTAAATCCTTAACAGTTTCTTTAAATTGTTCAAAACTTAAATTTTGTATTTGACTATAAACATCATAATTAATGTTTCCATAAACAGATATTTGATTAGCTAAAAAATTACAAACGCTTTTCACATTTTCCATAGAAAGTAAGACAGAATTAAGTAAAGTTTTTTTAATTAAATTAAATATCTTTTCATCATAATCTTGATCTTTTAATTTATTATCAATTAAATTAATAACCTTTTCTGTATCATCTTTAACCGTCACATTAAAACTAAAAATATCAAAATCTGAAAGTTCATTAACATTATAATAATTTATCATAGACAAAATATTTTCATCTTTTAAAACAATATCACTTAATCCTGATAGCCCACCAAATTTCATATTAAGTAAAAATCCATAATATAACTCATCTAAATAATTTTTACGTGGCTTTGAAATCTTATAATTAATAAACATTTCCTTAGCATTTACATCTTTATATATTACTTCTTTTTCACAAACAACACTTTTTGGTTCACTTTTTTCTTTGACTTCTGGTTTATCTCTTTTTTCAAAAGTTAAATCTTTATAAAAATCTTTAATAAACTTAATCGTCTTATCTATATCCATTCCACCACATATAGTTAAAACCATATTACTAGGATGATAGAAAGTATTATAACAATTATATAAATCTTCTTTAGTAATTGAATTAATATCATCTAAACTACCTAAAACAGTATTTTTAACATCTAAATTATGAAAAGTATTCTCAAGAGCTTTATCATAAGTAATCCATAACGGATCATCCAAATCACGTTTTTTCTCTTGTGAAATAATGCCTTTTTCCTTTAAAACATTTTCATCAGTAAAATAAGGTTCATGAACGCTTTTAAGTAAAGTCTTTAAATTATCGTAAAAATAATCACTACCTGTAAAGTGATAAGCCGTCACAAATTCAGTAGTAAAAGCATTAGCTGATGCGCCATTACGTTCGTATATTGTCATAGGGTCAATACCATCCTCTTTTTCAAACATTTTATGTTCAAGAAAGTGAGCTAGTCCACCAGGAACTTTAATAAATTCATCATTCATTTTAAATTCCAAAATACTTCCACCAAATAGTACTGTCATCCTAGCATGAATTTCATTACGGTCAAGAGGAACTAAATAAATACGTAATCCATTATCCAAAATTTCTTCATACACATCTACACCTATTTTATTAAAAGTATTTTTTTTCATATCATTTCTCTCCTTTTAATAAGAAAATTGTATCTACGTGCACTTTTTTGGCAAACGCCATTACATCTTCCCTAGTAACCTTTTCCATATTTTTAATCTTCTCATCTATACTATCTGTATTTAGAAATATTTGTGACATATAACTATTAGTAACTAAAGCAGGATTATCAAGAGTACTTTTTAAAGAATTATAATAAATATTTTTAACACCTTCAAAAAGGTCTAAAGGAAAATCACCGTTTTCTATATTTTTCATTTCCTTTAAAGTATAATCAAGTGTTTTTTCAAAGTTTTCACCATCAATACCAGCATATATTTCCATAACTCCTAATAAAGTATTTCTGGCAGCATATATTGAATAACAAAGTGAGTTTTTTTCCCTTACAGTTTGATTAAGTAAAGAATTCATTCCTCCACCTAATATCCATGAATAAATAACAAACACATACCATCTTTCAAAATCACTCATATCTAATACTTTACATCCAATTAAAAGTTTACTTTGTTCAAATGGTGCTGGACTAATAATTATATTGGGTTTTTCATTAAATTGTTTTTGCTCAATAATATGATTACAAACAGTATCATTCTTATTTTTAAAATGAACATTCCTTTTTATAATATCTTTAATCTCATCTACATCCACATCACCAGTAACAAATATATCTAATTTACCATTTTTGATAATCTTCTTATAAAAACTGTATAATTGTTTTTCATCTAAAGATTCAAGCATTTTAATGTTTTCCTCTATTGATGGATAATCAAAATCTCTAACTTTCATTTTTTCGTATAACTTAGCCTTAGCATAAGCATCTGGATTATCCTTAAGAGATTTATAATTATCTATTCGTTTATTCCTATTAATAACAAAAATATCATGATCAAATCCTTCATCTACCACTTTAGGTTCAAAAAGAACATTTAATAAAAATTGAATGTTCTTTTCGTTCATACCTTTTTCAGTATATTTTTCATTGGCAAATGATGCATTTAAATACAAAATATTTTTATTTCCACTAACCTTACAACCAGTAGAATATGCTGGATCATATATATCTGCACACGCCATATTTAATTCATGAATCGTTTCATATTTACTACTAGTAGTTCCAAGAAGTTTACCAAGTAAAAATCTATACTTTACATTTTCTCTTTCATCATCTATAACAAGATTAACACTAAGATCAATAGTTTTAAACTTCTTTGTCTTTATAATATGCAAATTATATGTTCCCATATCAAAGTCAAAATGTTCCATCATCTCACCTCTTTTATATTATGTTCATAAGATGCTTTTTTATAATATAGAGTCTAAAGCAAGAGTAATCATTCTATCAAGTCCAGTTTCTCTTTCCTCAGCAGTAGCAACTCTGTCAATATATTTTGAGTCTACTACACTCATCAAACAAGCAGCTTTTTTATTTAATACTTTAGCTACATAGAACAAAGCAAAAGCTTCCATTTCTGCAGATATTGGCTTAATACCTTCTGGAATTCTATTAAAAAATTCATTAACATCAGTCATATATAAATCAAAGCAATCTAAACAAGCCGTTGTTCCTTCATAAATCTTAACATTATTTTTTGTCGCAGTTTGTCTAATTTTGTCGTTAAGTTCCTTATCAGCTTCTATTAAATGACAATCTTCATTGTTTAAAGTAAGTGCAAAATTACCCTCACAATAAGCTTCATCAGATAAAATAATATCAAATAAATCCATTTCTTCTAAATATCCACCGCATGAACCAACACGAATAATTTGTTCAACCCCATATACATCATATAGTTCATAGCAATAAATTCCTATACTTGGCATTCCCATACCAGAAGCCATAACAGTAACTTCCTTACCTTTATAAAATCCAGTGTAAGCATAAATATTTCTTACACTATTTACTAATTTGTAATCATCTAAAAACTTTTCAGCAATATATTTTGCTCTAAGTGGATCACCTGGCATGATTACAGTCTTGGCAATCTCTCCTTTTTTGGCACTATTATGTGGTGTCATATTATCATCCTCCTACTTTCATTATATCATATCATAATAAAAAATAGTAAATAATTTATATAAAAAGCATTGCAATGCAAACTAACGTTTGTTATAATGAGCTTGGATACATTTGAAACATATCAGATGCTTTCCCTTTCTTTTTTTAAGAAAGGTGGTGGTTAATTATGAGTAAAAGAGAAATTTCTTTTTTTATTATAATTCTACTATTATTCTTCATAGTAATCACCTTACTATTTAGATAATAAAAACATCTGATTTCAACATTAGTTGATTTCAGATGACATCCAATAAGGGATAACATTTGATTCACCAATTCAAATGTATCCTTTTTATTTTATGAAGTTTCCTTCATCTATATACATTTTAACATAAATAAAATTATAAATCAATCCTATTAAAATAGTAAATAATTTATATAAAATATTTACCCATACCTATAATAAAAACATCTGATTTCAACATTAGTTGATTTCAGATGTAATTTTTCAATTTATATAAATTCTAACATAAACAAAGCTCTATATTTTTCTTAACTTTCCTTCTTTTAATAATTTAAGTAATTTTGAATTTTCAAAAGCACTACCTTTATAATTACTAATACCATTTTTAGATGCAATGCGTTTTCTATTTTCAAAAGATGAATCTACACCAATTGATTTTAACCCATCAACAAAAGATAATCCTTTATAAGATGAATAATAATACTCATTAGAATCCTTTTTTTGTAAAGCCCTTAATAAGTTTTCATTTTGTTTGGCAGTTCCCTTATAAGTATCATTAAATCCTACTTCTTTATATAATCTTTTACGGCTATCAAATGAACTATCAAAGTTAACACTCTTTAATCCATCAACAATTGATGTGCCTTTATAATCACTTAAATCAGGTAGATCTGTTTTTTCTCCATCCATATTTACAAAAATATTTCTATATAAATAATCTAAATCAACCTTACCTTTGATACCATTTACTTTTCCACTAGAAGTATATTGCCACATATCATATTTACCTCTATAAGTATTTTCATTATTATATTGAGCAACCCAACAAGTATATTTATCACCTAACTTTTGATAATCTAGATAAGTAGTAAACCAATACTTATTAGCATATATTCCTGCCCAGTATCCACCTTTTTCTATTTCATCACAAAAAGCTTCACACATTTTAGTTAAAGTATTTTTACCTAAATTTGTTTGACTTTTGTCCTCAATATCAAAATATACTGGTAAATTAAGTTTTCGTTTATTAAGCCATTTTAAAACAACTGAAGCTTCTCTTTTAGCATCGCTTATACTTTTCGCATATGAATAAAGATAAACACCTACAGGTATATTTTGATTTCTAAACCCTTCATAATTAGCTTCAAATTTTGGATCTTTTTGACTTTCATACATGCCATAACCAATTCTAACGATTGCAAAATCTATACCATCGTTTTTTACTTTTTTAAAATTAATATCTCCTTGAAATTTAGAAACATCGATTCCCTTATATCTCATTTTTCACACTCCTCATATTCTTATATGAAAAAAATAAAATTTAGAAACCACGCTAGTCTAAAATTTTACAATTTTACCTGGAATGCCAACAACCGTTACATTACTAGGTACATCATTAAGGACAACAGCATTAGCTCCGATCTTAACATTATCACCAATATTTATATTACCAAGTATCTTGGCTCCACAACCAATAAAAACATTATTACCAATATTAGGATGCCTTTTACCCATTTCTTTTCCAGTACCACCTAAAGTTACACCATGATAAATTACAACATCATCACCAATAACCGCAGTTTGACCAATAATAACTCCAGTCCCATGATCAATAAATAACCTTTTACCAATTAAAGCTCCCGGATGTATTTCTATTCCTGTTTTTCTTTTAGATCTTTCCATAAAATATCTAGATAAAAAATATCTTTTATGTATATAAAAAAACCTAGATATTTTATATAAAATAATAGCTCTAAAACCCACAGATAAAAATACTTCCCATATACTATTTAAAGATGGATCATTTTTTCTTGCAACCTTGATTTGTTCTTTTATAAATTTCATAACATCACCTTATACAACTATTTATGAACAAAAAAAGAATCAAGTTAATGATTACAACTACAAAATTAAAACCTTTGATAAAAAATCAAAGGTTAATTTCTAAATGGCGGAGTAGAAGGGATTTGAACCCTTGCGCCAGTTACCCGACCTACACCCTTAGCAGGGGCGCCTCTTCAGCCTCTTGAGTACTACTCCAAAAGTCTTACGAATACAATTTTACATTAAATATAATATGTTGTCAACCCATAATAAATCATAAATTTATACATATTTTTTATAAAAAATAGCAACCAGAGTAGTTGCCACTTAAAATATAAATTTTTTTGGTTAACTTTCTTTTTATAAACTCAAGATTCGTAGTATAAAATATTTTCTTAGTTTTCTTTTACACATACCATGTTATTTGGATCTACAGTCTTATCTGTTTCTGATTTTATCGTACTACAACTATAATTACTAAATTTTAAATTTTCGGCTATTATAAACCCATCATTTTGAATAATAACAAATCCTGATTCTGGTAATTTTCCACTAATTCTTATCAAAGAACTACCTACTCTTGGATTATTTCCAAATTCAATCTTATCACCTAAAACATATTTAGCTTCCGTCATTTGATCCTCAGTATAAGCAGTTCTTACCGCATTTATAACTGCCAACGCATTAATTTTTGGGGTATCTACACTTTCAACTTTTTTTGTCTTTCCAACTTCCAATTTAGCATTATCAACTACGTTTTGTGTTGCAAATATAGCTATAACTACCACTATAATTAATATAATTAACATCTCTACTAAAGCAAATCCTTTTTTATTCATCTATAACACCTTCTTAGTCTATAACATATTAATTATAACTTTTATATTTAAAAATGACAAACAAAAAAACAACATAATGTTGCTTTATTTAAAATTTTCTTTTTCGTTTTCTTCACTATTAGGCCCTTCTGCTTCTTTAACAATAACCTCATGCATTTTTTCTAAACTACCCTCTTCATTTGGTTCATTATTTTTATATGCAAAAACAACCTTTTCTTCATTTTCTTTATTTTTCATAAAACCATTCCTTTCTAAAAATATTATTTACTAAAATCAAAAAAAGATACCATTTTTGGTATCTTATCTAATTTTAATATGAACTTCTCTTAATTGTTTTTCACTAATTTCTGAAGGAGCTTCCATCATCATATCTTGTGCATTACTATTAAGAGGAAAAGCAATAACTTCACGAATATTAGGTTCATCTTTTAAAAGCATAATCATTCTATCAACACCTGGTGCAATACCTGCATGTGGTGGTGCTCCATAATGAAATGCAGTATAAAGTGATTTAAATCTTGCTTTTAATTCTTCTTTAGTATAACCTGCTATTTCAAAAGCCTTTTCCATAATCTTAACATCATGATTACGAACTGCTCCTGATGAAAGTTCTATACCATTACATACAATATCATATTGATAAGCTAAAATATCTTCAGGTTTTTGATTTAAAAGAGCATCCATTCCACCTTGTGGCATACTAAATGGGTTATGAGTAAATATATATTTACCTTCCTCTTTACTATATTCATACATAGGAAAATCAACAATAAAACAAAATTCAAATCTATCATTATCAATTAATCCTAATTTATTACCAATTTCTGTTCTCATCATACCAGCATTTAAACTAGCAATCATTTCATTTTTATCAGCAATAAAGAAAAGAACTGAACCAGCCTTCAAACCAGCTGTTTTAATTAAATCTTCTCTTTCCTCTTCAGTTAAAAATTTATCAATAGGTCCTTTAAGTGTCATATCATCTAAAACACTTATATAACCAATACCAGGCATTCCAATACTTTTAGCATAATCAACAAGTTCATTAAACCATGAATTTGACTTAGAAGCAATATCATGAACAGTAATACCTCTAATAATTGAACCAGAAAATGGTTTAAAAGTTGTATTCTCAAAACACTTAGTAACATCAATAATTTCCAAAGGATTTCTTAAATCTGGTTTATCAGTACCATACTTTTCCATCGCTTCTTTATAAGTAATTCTTCTAAAAGGTTTTGAAGAAACCTTCTTATTAGAAAACTTAGTAAAAGTTTCATATATAACTTCTTCCGCAACTTCATAAACATCTTCAGCTGTAGCAAAAGCCATTTCCATATCTAATTGATAAAATTCACCTGGTGATCTATCTGCACGAGCATCCTCATCTCTAAAACAAGGAGCAATTTGATAATATTTATCAAATCCACCAACCATCAATAATTGTTTAAATTGTTGTGGTGCTTGTGGTAGTGCATAAAATTTACCTTTGTATTTTCTAGAAGGAACAATATAATCTCTAGCGCCTTCAGGAGAAGATGCTGTTAAAATTGGAGTTTGAATTTCAATAAATCCTAAACTATCCATTTTATTTCTTAAAAACTTAATAACTTCACTTCTAAATTTAATATTTTCATGAACTTTTTCATTTCTTAAATCTAAATAACGATATTTAAGTCTTACCTCTTCATTAACAAAAGGAGAAGAAATAATTTCAAACGGAAGTTCATTATTAGCTCTACCTAAAATTTCAAAAGATGAGGCCAAAACTTCAATCGTTCCAGTTTTAATTTTAGGGTTAAAATTCTCTTCATCACGCATTCTAACTGTACCTTCTAAAGTAACAGCAGATTCCTTAGTAAGTCCTTCAAACATATTATCATCATTACTAACAATTTGAACAAGACCTTTTTCATCACGTACATCGACAAAAATTACTCCACCGTGATCACGAATATTTTCAACAAAACCACAAACCTTAACTGTTTTTCCAATACTTTCTTCAGATAATTCATCATTATATTGAGTTCTATATTTATTCATATTCTCACCTTTTTTCTATTTCACTTGCCATAGTACTTCTAGCAATACTAGGATTAGCAGTTCCTCTAGTTTTTTTCATAATTTGACCAACTAAATAGTCAACAACATTATTTCTACCATTTTTATATTGAACAATAACGTCTGGATTTTCATCTAATACCTCATTAGCTATTCTAACAATTTCCCCTTCATCAGACATTTGTTTCATACCCTTTTCTTCTACAATATCTTTAGGTTCTTTACCACTTGTCAAACATTCAGCAAATACCTCTTTAGCTTGTTTAGAAGAAATTTCTTTATTATCAACTAATTTAATTAATGAAACAAGCATACTAGGAGTAAGTTTAATATCATTAATAGTTAAATCAAGTTTATTTAAGCTTCCAAGTAAATTAGTAGTTATCCAGTTAGAAGCACTTTTTGGATTAGCACCCAAATCAATACATTCTTCAAAAAACTCTGCGACTGGTTTTTCTTTAACTAAAATAGTAGCATCATAATTAGAAATACCATATTCATTAATATAAGTTTCTTTTCTTTCACTAGCAAGTCTTGGAAGATTGTTTCTAATCTCATCAAGCCACTTTTTAGATAATTTAAGTTTTGGAATATTAGGCTCAACAAAATATTTATAATCAATTGCATCAACTTTACTACGCATATAAATAGTTGTTCCACTTTCTTCATCCCAACGTCTCGTTTGTTGCTCCATCTCATCATACTTACCGTCTTCTTTAAGGTCAAGTTGTCTTTGAATTTCATAATTAATAGCATCTTTAACGCCACCGAAAGAATTAACATTTTTAATTTCAACCTTTGTTCCCCAGTTATTTGGATCACTAGCGTCTACACCTTTTTCCATAATAGAAACATTAACATCACATCTAACTTGTCCCTTTTTACTATCAGCCTCACTAATACCAGCATATTGATAAATACTTCTCATAGTCTCTAAAAAAGCTACCGCTTCATCAGCACTATGGAAATCAGGCTCAGTTACTAATTCAAGTAAAGGAACACCAGCTCTATTATAATTAATTCTAGATCCACTTGGATAATGATCAGAAGAAGCCGCATCCTCTTCTAAATGTAAATTATTAATCCTAACAGTTTTTTCTTCACCATTACATTCATAAACTAATTTACCATAACTACCAATTGGAGCTGGTTTAGTTTCTTGTGTAATTTGAAAACCCTTTGGTAAATCAGGATAATAATAATTCTTTCTTTCAAAATATAAATACTCTGGTTGCTCACAACCTAAAATCATACTAGCCATTAAAGATTTTTTAACAGCTTCTTTATTAACAACAGGCAAAGTTCCAGGAAAAGCCATATCAACAGGTCTTATATTAGTATTAGAATTTTCCGTAAATGAATTTCTAGCCCCTGAAAAAACTTTAGTATTAGTTTCACTAATTTCACAGTGCATCTCAAGTCCAATTAAAACATCATAATTCATTTATTTAGCCTCCTTTGCAATTTGATTCTTATAATCCATAGAGCTTTCCAAGGCATAAGCAATATTAAGAACATTGATATCATCATAACATTTACCAGTAATATTAACTCCAACTGGTAAATTACTTACAAAACCATTTGGTATTGTAATTGATGGAAAACCACCAAAATTACCAATTTGTAAATGGTCTTCTAAAGCCGCTGTATTTTTATCTAAAGCATCCTTAGATCCTTCCAACTTTTTAGCAGGTCCACTACCAACTGGCAATATAACTGCATCATATTTTTCAAATAATTCATTCCATTTATCAACTAATAATCTTCTTACTCTTTGGGCATTATGGAAATAACGATCCTTATTTTGAGATTGTAAAACATAAGATCCTATAACAAATCTTCTTTTAATAAGTGGTGAAAAACCTTTAGTACGATAATTTTTCATTTCTAAATCCCATTTGTCGCCTTCACTACGTGGTCCAAATATAAATCCAGTTAAATTTGACATATTTGAAGTAGCCTCAGCACATGAAATAACAACATATACAGATGGACTAGCCTTAAGTAAAGTTTCATCAACCGAAACCTCCTCAACGTCCATTCCTAAAGATTTACACTTTTCAATAGTACTCATAAAGTTTTCTAAATGAGCCTTTAATTCATCATCCGCATTTGGATACATATTTATATCACAAAGTTCCTTAATATAACATAATTTCTTACCAGTTACATTTCCATCAATAGAATCATATAAATGCATATCTTTACTATCGAAACTTGTCATATCGTTTTTATCGATGCCCTTCATACCATCAACAACAATAGCTGCATCCTTAACAGTTCTAGTTAAAGCTCCACAATGATCTAAACTACTAGCAAAAGGAAATAAACCATATCTAGAAATCATTCCATAAGTTGGTTTATAACCAACAATACCACAGTAAGCTGCTGGTTTTCTAATAGAATCTCCCGTATCACTTCCTGTCGCATAAGGATATACTCCGGCTGCTACTGCTGCGGCTGATCCAGAAGATGATCCTGCGCACATTCTTAAATGATCCCAAGGATTTTTAACAACTCCTGTATGTCCAGTAGTTCCAGTTCCTCCCATACCAAATTCATCTAATACAGTTTTATTAACCGCTACAGCACCTTTACTTTCTAAATTTTTAATAGCAGTTGCTGTAAAAAAAGGAACATAATCTTTTAAAGTGTTAGAAGAACCAGTACTTAAAATACCTTTTGTACTGTAATTATCCTTAACACCATAAGGAATACCAGATAAAAGTTCATCAGTAACTTTAGTGGCTTTCGCATCATCAATAATCGTTACAAAAGCATTACATTCATCTTGCAATTTATAAGACTTTTGTAAAGACTCTTTAATTAATTCCTCACTAGTTACCTCTCCACTTTTTAAAGCTTCATGAATTTCTTCAATACTTTTACTCATATAATTCATATTATCCCACCATCCTTGGTACAACTACTTCATCATCTGCATAATCATCACAGTTAGAAAGTAAATCTTCTATAGGTACAGAATCTTCGACCACATCTTCTCTAAGTTCATATTCAAAATTATCTAAAGCATGAGTCATAGGTTCTACTTCATTAATATTTGGTATTTCATTAATTATATCAATAGTTGAATCAATAATTTCAAATTCATCTAAAACCATTTTATTTTCTTCTTCTGTAAGGCCAATTAATAGCTTGTCAGCATAATCATCAACCATTTCTCTAGTAAATTTTGCGTTCATAATTTCCCTCCTAGAATTTATTATAAAAGGATTAACTCCTTTATATACAAAAAAAAGATGGCGCCCAATGTAGGACTCGAACCTACGACCTAACGGTTAACAGCCGTGCGCTCTACCAACTGAGCTAATTGGGCAAATAAATGGCGCCTGATGTAGGACTCGAACCTACGACCTAACGGTTAACAGCCGTGCGCTCTACCGACTGAGCTAATCAGGCATAATTTTAACAAAAAACAGTTATAGCATCCCTAAGGACGAATAACTGCAATTCGCGGTACCACCTTATTTATCATTTTCATGATCACTCTATAGTTTCCATCTTTTTGAAACTTATAATATGGTAACGGATTACAGCCGACTTAATCTACTAAATTTCGATAAGTAACTCCGTGGTGTTATTCATATAAGTCTTATTACTAGTTTCCACCATCCTAGTTCTCTACAAACAGGTTCTTATATTACTTCTCCACTTCATAGTATTTATATAATTTTTAATTTAAAACAAATAATGGTGACCTGTGCGGGATTTGAACCCGCGAATGCATGCGTGAAAGGCATGTGTGTTAACCGCTTCACCAACAGGCCAAAAAAATGGTGGGCCTGGTAGGACTTGAACCTACGACCCCACGCTTATCAAGCGTGTGCTCTAACCAACTGAGCTACAGGCCCATTTCATTTGACTTTATAAGTATACATTATTTTATGAAATTTGACAAGTACTTTTGCCCAATTTTTCTAAAAAACAATAAATATTTAAATTATTTACCTATAAAATTGCAATTAATAGTAGATATTTTCTAAAAATATGATATAATTATTTATGTAATTGTCTCCTTAGCTCAGTTGGTAGAGCAACAGACTCTTAATCTGTGGGTCCAGGGTTCGAGCCCCTGAGGGGACACCATTTGACTTTAAAGCCCAAAAGGGCTTTTTTATTATATAATTTCTAAAAACTTATCAACAATAACACCTAAAATCTGATTTTTACATTCTTTTCTACTTAAACCGTTTACAAAAATATCCAAATCTAAATAATTATCATTAGCTTTATCATATATAGATACAAACACCTCATTATCGTCACCAGTTTTATTATTCTTATCAATAGTTCCTAATTTACCAGTAATACCAACACCATAATCACTAGATGAAAAATTACTTATTGCACAGGCCATTGCCCTAGCAGTTTCTTTACTATACACAGTATATTTATCAATAATATCAGCTGGAACCCCCATTTTGATTTTAAAATCATTACAATATGTAACAGCACTATACTTAATAACGTTACTAGCACCATCAACGTTAGTAAAAGAACTTACAATAAATCCTCCTGTACATGATTCCATTGTACTAAGTGTTTTCTTTTTCAAAGTTAAAATTTCAATAACTTTACTCAATTTAAAATCCATGTTATCACCTATAATTTATTATACCAAAAAAATACAACATATAAACAAAAAACGCTTAAGCAATTAAGCGTTTTTCACTTTTTTTACTATTAATCTTTTCAGAAAGAATTTCCTTATTTTTAAATTTAGAATCTTTAATAGTTACTGTATCATAATTATTCCATGGATCAACTAAAATATTTGAAACATTCTTATCAACAGAATCCACTTCTCTAACTAAAACCATGTAATTTGTTTCATATCTATCTTCAATATTTTTTTCTTTCTTTAATTCATTAAGAATTTTTCCACTATCAACACTCATAGAAATCATTACTTGATATCCAGCAGTTGATAATCCATCAGCAATTCCATTATATGTATTTATAAAATCCAAAAGTTTTTCTTCATTCTTTTGATTTTCTAAAACATAGTCATTATTTATAGAATAAATAACTGAATTAACAAAATTATCGCCACATTTATATAAAAGTTTTAACATCTTCTTCAATTCAGTAACACCACTATTTTGATTAAAAGCTTTACCATATATAAATGCTCCTATAGGAAAATTTTCTTCTTGACAGTGCATAGCATTTTCCATAAAAATATCTTCTTCTCTAATACGGCCAACATTTTGACAAGTTACAAAAACAATAGATGTTTCATTATCTCTAAGTTCACTAAAATCCATATCAGTTAAAATATCACCATCAGAAATTTTTTGACCCACTAAATCATTTTCTGTATTATTATCAGTTACTTGAATATCATTAAATGCTTGTTTTAAAGAAAGTTCCTCAACTTGAGATTCAGTTATAACATCAACTGAAGGTAAAACTGTTGGTCTAACTGGTTCAACTGGTTTAACCGGTTTGACAGGCTCAACTGGTTTGACAGGCTTAACTGGTTCAACCGGTTTGACAGGTGCAACTGATTCAACAGGCTTAACTGGTTTTTCAACATCACCAATAGTCACACTGCTTTGAGATACTCTAATAGCATCTATATCATTATTTTTAATATTATTAGATTTTTTCTTCACAATTTGATACTCATTCCAAATTTGTTCCAAAACAGTTACATATTCAACCGTTTTTTCATCAAATTTTGGCACAACAAATTGTTTGTCATTGACAATTATAGAATTATTATCGCCAACAGTAACAAATCTTTTTTCCAATAAAGATTGTACTAAACTGTCTTCTAAAAATGCTAGTGCATAATTATATACATTAGCCCACGCTTGTGGATAAGCACTATCCTCCCTAGGTGGAATATTTACTATATTCTTAGAATTTTCGTTTGGTCTATTAATATAAACTTCACGAGCAGCAGAATTATAATCAACAAAATTTCTGTTACGAAGTTGTACTTTTATCCATCCAATGTGGACAGGCAAAACTATATTAATTTTATTTGTTTGATTAGCCCCATTCCTATCGTGTGATATCATATCCCACACCCCATTCTAATTATATGTGCGCAATTATATACATATATTTCAATTATACAACCTCTTTACATTTTGTGTCAATAATTGTAAACAAAAAAGAGAATATTTTATAAACATTCTCATTAAAATTTTATTTTTTTAGCAATTTTATCAAACAACTCACTAAACATATTAAAAAGCATAATCGCAATCATAAATAATATAGCTGCTATTATAACTAAATTAATTGGTAAAAATGTAAGTGAGAATAAACCTTTAAGCATTGTAGTTTCAAAAACAAATAATAAAATTAATCCACCAAACAAACATTTTCTCAAAGTATTAAAAGGAACACTAATTTTATATAAAAGCATAAACCCTGTTAAAGCTGTCAAAATTACACACAAAGTTGAAATTTGATCTTGAGAAATTTTAATTAAAGATGGTAAAACCATAATCATTAAAATATTAGCTACAATTGTTAACGCAGTAGGAACTGATTTTTTTAAAACATTAATAAATATTTTGCCATTAATTCTATCATTATTAGATTCAAAAGCTAAAATAAATGATGGAATACCAATTGTTACCATGCTTGTTAAAGTTAGTTGAATTGGTACAAATGGATATGACCTACCTAAAAAAGTAAAAATTATGGCCAGTAAAGTAGCATAAATAGTTTTGCATAAAAACAAAGTCGAAGATCTTTGAATATTATTTATACTTCTTCTTCCTTCAGCCACAACCTTTGGCATTGAAGAAAAATTGGAATCAAGTAAAACTAACTGCGCTACATTACGAGCTGCATCACTACCACTATTCATAGCCACACTACAATCAGCTTCTTTTAAAGCTAAAACATCGTTAATACCATCACCCGTCATTGCAACTGTATGGCCTTTAGCTTTTAAAGCTAAAATAATCTCTTTCTTTTGATTTGGTTTTACTCTACCA
Organism: uncultured Bacillota bacterium; assembly: GCA_947364595.1. GTDB lineage: Bacteria > Bacillota_I > Bacilli_A > RF39 > UBA660 > Coprosoma. The sequence goes on from CANATJ010000008.1 coordinate 24,406, forward strand.
AAAACATTATATTCATCAACCAAATCAATAATATCTATTTTATTAACGCTCATATCTACATATTTAATATTTTCAAGGCCAACCTTACTAGCTACTCCTGCTACTGTTTGCGGATTATCTCCAGAAATCAACTTTATATCAACATTTTGCTCCTTAAAATATTCCAAAGTAGCTTTTGCTTCTTTTCTAATTTTATCAGTTATAACAATTAATGCCATAGGACTAATTTTACCAGTTAAATTTTTATTTAACTCTTCATTAGTTTTTGCCAAAAGAACTACCCTATTACTATTAACATAATTTCTAAGTTCCTTATCTATTTTAGAAGTATCCTTTAAAACCACCTCAGGTGCACCAATAATATAACTTTCGTTTTCAAAAGAAATTCCTGACCATTTAGTTTGTGATGAAAATGGTATTTTTTTAACCACTCTATAATCATTTTTTCTTGCATATTTTTTAGTAATTGCTTCCATAGTTTGAGTATCATTTTCCATATGATATCCTAATAAACCTAAAGCATCAGTAATATCACTCATCAAAGTTCCATTAAGTGGTACTAACTTAGTTACCTCCATATCACCTTCTGTAATAGTTCCTGTTTTATCTAAACAAACAGTATCAACTCTAGCTAATGATTCAATACAAAATAGTTCTTGAATTAAAACGTTATATTTAGAAAGTCTAATAACACTAATAGCTAAAACAGTACTAGAAAGTAAAACTAAACCTTCTGGAATCATTCCAATTAAAGCAGCGACCGTTGAAACAACCGCATCGGAAAATGTTGAAGCCTCTTTTAATTGACTCATAAAAAGTAAAGTTCCAATAGGAATAATAGAAATAGAAATATATTTAATAACTTTATTTATAAAATTCATAATTTCAGAATTAACTTTTTTTAAATATTTAGCCTCAGCTGAAATCTTAGCTGCATAATTATCAGCTCCAACATGAACCGCTTTAGCATAACATCTACCACTTACTACAAAACTACCAGATAAAAGTTCACTGCCATTTTTTTTAATAACCGATTCAGATTCACCAGTAATAAGTGATTCATTAACAAGTATTTCACCATCTAAAATCTCACAATCTGTAACAATTTGATTTCCAGATTTAAGTTTTAAAACATCACCAAGTACTATATCATGAATAGAAATTTGTTTTTCCATTCCTTCTCTAATTACAATAGCTTTAGTTTCATTAAGTAATGAAAGTTTATCTATAACTAATTTACTTCTAATTTCTTGAAAAGTACTAATTAAAGTATTACATATAACAACACCTAAAAATAGTAAATTCTTATATGAACCAACCAAAAAAATAGCCAACGCCAAACATAAATTTAAAAAATTGAATGGAGTCAAAAAATTAGTCATAATTATTTGTCCTATAGATTTAGTCTTTACTTCAGATTTATAATTAACAAGTCCCTTTTCAATTAAAACTTTTACTTCTTCTTTAGTAAGTCCTTTTATTTTTTCCATATTATTCCACCCTAATTACAATTCTATCACAAATCATATAAAGTTTAAACAAAACTACATATTTTCCCATATTTTAAGCAATTTTAAGAATATTACTTTACAAGAAAAATAAAATATTATATAATTGTAATGTGCTTGCAGGTGTAGTACAACGGTTAGTATATGGCCTTGCCAAGGCTAAGATGCCGGTTCGATTCCGGTCACTTGCTCCAGATTGGTTTTTAGTCGAACTTTTGAGGTTCGATTTTTTCATAGCTAAAAACACCAACACTATTTCAGAGAGTAATAGAAATAAAATCATTTAATATGTTGGTATGGTCGAAGATATTAACAAAGATTTTAAAAATACTGAAATGTTATCAGTAACCTTAAATAATGTAGATACTGAACTTCAAGAAAACAGAGAAAAAATTAAAATACTAAATGAAAACAATAAAGCATTATCACTTAAAGTTGATACTCTATCTAAAAATATTGATAATAAAAACAAAGAGATTAAAGAGTTAAAAAGTGACAATAAACACTTACAAGAAATGAATTACTTTATAAGTAGTTCTCTTTTTTTGCTCTTAAACACTATTAAAGTGCTTTGAAAAGTAGTATAATTAGATTATCAAAGATACACAAATAGCAATTTGAAAGTAAGGTTATAGTATGGATTAAATTGATTTAAATATTCTGAAATTAAGTACTGGAGGTATATATGAAAAATAAAAAATTAGAAATTATATTATATGTTATAATTTGTTTACTATTAGCCAATGTTTTTTGGTACTTTGCTTATAATTATATGAATGACACAATAGGTGTTATAGCTATGATGCTTGGTAGTTTTATACCTATGATTTTAGCACTTATTTTTATTAAAATTTTTAGAGGCAATTATAAAGAATTAGGATTTAGGCTTAATTTGAAAAAATCCTGGAAAATATATTTGTTGTCATTTATAATTTCAGTATTATTATCTTATGTTGCAACTCCGTTAATGTTATTAATATTTAATGGAAAAGTATCAGTAGATTTTACGCAGGAAACACTTATGATGTTATTTTTAACGCCAATTATAGGGGCAATATCCTCTATTGAAATGATGGGAGAAGAAATTGGTTGGATTGGTTATTTGTATCCTAAATTGGAAAAAAACAATGGCACTATTTTAGCTTGTATTATACTTGGTATAATTAGAGGTCTTTATCATTTTGGAATTATAATAGTTAGAGATTTTCCAATACATGGATTAATTGAATTAACAGTCTCAAATATACTTTTATCTTTTGTGATGGTTTATCTTTTTAAAAAGAGCAAATCTTTATTCCCTATTTGCTTATTACATATATTATTAAATTTATTTCCGATAATTTTAGTATACAAAGATAGTTGGTATTATACATCTATATTTCCAATGATTATTAGTATGTTGCCTGCAATTATAATATCATTATACTTTATTTGTTTAATGAAAAAGCAAAACTTAATCGAATTAAAAAAGTGAATCAAATTACAATTTATACGAAAGATGATAAAATTCTATTCCATAAACACTCAAAACATGATATATTATTACTAGCAACGGAAGATTATATGTATTCTTTCGTTATTGGAAAAGAGTTGTAGATAACTACGACACTCGCTCCATTTGATTTTATTCGAACTTTTTAGTTCGATTTTTTTATTGATTTTTAATTGTCAAGGGCTATAATATGGTATAATAATTATAGATTATGTACAATGGTGATGTATAGAAAATGAGGTGGCAAAAATGACTAAAGATTTAATGATTAGAAGTAGCAGTGCAGAATTTTTGATTTTTGAAAGACAAACCCATGAAAAAGGAATTCAAGTAAGATTCGAAAATGGGGACTTATGGCTTACCCAAAATTCCATATCAATGTTATATAATGTTGATAGAACTGTTATAACTAAGCATTTAAAAAACATTTATAAAGAATATGAATTGGAAGAAAAAGCAACTAGTGCAAATTTTGCACTAGTTCAAAAGGAAGGTAATCGTGAAGTAACTAGAAATGTTAAATATTATAATTTAGATGCTGTTATCTCTGTTGGGTATAGAGTTAATTCCGAAAGGGCTATACAATTCAGAAGATGGGCTACTTATATATTAAAGGAGTTTTCTAAAAAAGGTTATATAATAGACAAAAAAAGAATGGCAAATGGTGCATTTTTCGATGAAGATTATTATGATTCTTTACTTGCTGAAATTAGAGAAATAAGATTATCAGAAAGAAGATTTTATCAAAAGATTACAGATATTTATGCAACTAGTGTAGATTATGATTCTAAATCGCCAACTACAATTAAGTTTTTTAAAAAAGTTCAAAATAAAATGCATTATGCTGTTTCACACAAGACTGCTGCGGAAATTATTTATGATAGAGCCGATGCTGATAAAACAAATATGGGATTAAAATCTTGGAAAAACTCTCCAAAAGGGAAAATTTTAGAAACTGATGTTGTAATTGCCAAAAACTATTTATCCAAAGACGAACTAAAAAGTTTAGAACTTATTGTATCAGCCTTTCTAGATTTAGCCGAAAATAGAGCTAGAAGACACATACCAATGACAATGGAAGATTGGAGTGCAAGAATAGATAAATTCTTATTAAGTGACGATTTAGATGTATTAAAAGATGCTGGTAAAATATCTCATCAAATTGCAACTGAAAAAGCATTATCTGAATTTGAAAAATATAGAGTTATTCAAGATAAATTATTTGAATCAGATTTTGACAAGTTTATAATTGAAACAAAAAATATAGATGATGAATAGGTGTAAAAATGGAATGGGAAGATTATACTGGAAAACTAAATGATCATAAAAGTTATTTAAATATGCTAGAAAGATTACAAGATAAAACTGCGTATATTGAAATAGTACTTAGAGATAATACAAAACTAAATGAAATAGTTGAACATTTCGAAGAAGATATTATTTCAACTAAAATAGTTTCCGAATGGTGGGGTACAAAAACTGTTGAAAAAAGAAAATTATTCAAATTAAAATTTTCAAAAGAAATGTTTAAATTTCTAAAAAAGTATGAAACTTTCTGTAAGTTTTATTGGGGAAGAGATTTTGAAGGAAAAGAAACTTGGATTCAAGAAGATACTGATTTTGGTTGGGATGATATTGCATTTTATAATAATCAAAATAAAATATTATTATGTACAACTACCCATGAATGTTATATATATGTTAATGAAAGCTTAATTTAATATTAAGATATCAAAGGAATATAAAATTTCCTTTTTTTAATATAATTATATTTACAATTATTAATACCTCTTTATTAAAATATATTCCTTATCTTCGTTTTGAATTTTTTTGCCATCTAAATAATCAAATCCAAATTTACGATAAAATCCACAAGCATAAACAGAAGAAGGTATTACTAATTCCTTACAACCAATATTTATTGCAATATCTTCAATTTTTGCAATTAATTTTCTTCCTATTCCTTGGTGATGATTTTGCATTTTTACAAACACGGTTAATATAATATATTTTTCCCCTGTTTCATCACCTCTATATTTGTCAATACTTGCTGTACCAACAACTTTATTATCCTTTAGCGCAATTAAACATTTAGTTCTATTAGGAAAGTTTTTCTTTATTTCATCTTCTGTAAAATGTTTTGAAATTTTATCAATTACGTCTTTCCCATGTTCTTTAATATTAATTTTATACATATTACTTAATATTATTTCAGATAATGCTTTAGCATATTCATTTTTATATTCTACAATTTCAATCACTTTGTTTCCTCCTTCGATTTTTATAATAGAAAATTTAATCTTAATGACAATTTGTTGTTTATTTATTAAAGTAATTATACAGTGTTTACATAATTTCAACAAGTTTAACAATTTTTACTTATATCAAAAAAAACAAATTATAAAAATAATTTGTCTTTTAGTCATCATTTATTTTTATTGAAAATACCGAAGGCCCTTCTATTAAATTACCATCAATATCAAATCTTGAGCCATGACAAGGACAATCCCATGTTTTATCCGCATTATTAAAAATTAAAGAACATTTAAAATGTGGACAAGTATTCTTAACAATATGTTTGTTTCCTTCTTCATCTACATATATACCACAAGATATACCATCTATATCTTTTACATATACCTTGTTATAAAATTCTTTATTTTTATTTAACTTAGACTCCACATAAACCTTACCTATTTTAAAATTATCAGTAGTAAAATTTTTAGCTTTTTCCAAAGAAAAAGGTCTATTAATTTTAAAAAGTGATTCATATTTATTTTCTTTACCTTTTATTAAATCAGATAAAATCTTCCCTGATAAAATTCCATTTGTCATTCCCCATTTATTAAATGCAGTCGCAAGAAATAAATTAGGATGATTATCAAACCTACCTATCATTGGAAGATAATCATGAGCTTTTAAATCATGTGTCATCCAAACCTCATCTATTGGATTTTCAAAGTAAGTATTATAAAAATTCAATAGTTTATCCTCTTCACCTTTATAATCAATATTTTCTGATAAAGCATGAGAAAAACCACCAACTATTATATTATCCTTATAAAACCTTATAGAATAAACTTCTTTGTCAATATTAATTGCATTAAATTTACCATTAATGTGTTTAGCTGCCATAGCATATGACTGCTCCAACCCCAATTTTATTGGTAATAATCCTGGAATTATAAAAAATGGATAATGAGTTGCAATGACTAATTTTTTAGTTTTAATATTTCCCTTTTCCGTTTTTATTAAATAATAATCCTCATAAATATCTAAATCAATCGCTCTAGTATTTTCATATATTTTAATCTTATCTTCTACTACACTCTTTAATGCCATTATATACTTAAGTGGATGAAAAACATAAGTATCAGTTACCTTAAAACAATCTACACAAGGAATTTTAATAGGCAACTTCGCATCTTCATACTTAATATTACATTTAGTCAAAAAATCTCTTTCTTTATTTAAATCACCATTATCTGAAGTTGTAAATAAAAATGAATCACTTTTTTCTAAATCACAATCAATATTATATTTTTCTATATTCGATAAAGCTATATCAATAGCCTCTTTTTGTGAGCTTAAATAATCTCTAGCAACATCAAAATCATAAGCTTTCATTATATCTCTATATATAGTTCCTTGAAGATATGTAAGTTTACCAGTAGTATGTGATGTAACACCATATCCTACCTCACCCTTATCAATTAAAACAACATCGTCTTCATCAGTTAAATTTAAAGCAACATTCATTCCAGCCATTCCACCACCTATAATTAAAATATTACAAGTAATATCTTTATCTAAACTATCTGAAGAAGGATTACTAATTTCATTTAGCCAAATTGATTTTTGTTTCATTAATTTCACCTCTTACTTTGTTATGGAATATTTTCTGCTTTTTTATACAAAAAAATAGATATTTAAAATATCTATAATCATTTAATTTTGTTTTTCATCAATATATCCATTTATAATATCAAAATATTCTTTTACAATATCTTTATTATCTAATTTATTATAAATTGTATCTACCAATTTATCTTTTTTTATTTTTTTAAATGAATAATCAAAATTCAAATCATAAATTCTACACAATTGAACAAGTAATTTATCCCCATTAGTTTTGATGTCTTCATACTTTATCATTTGCTGATTTTTACAGTCATTTAAAACTTTTTCACTAGCCTTTTCCATTGGAAAATTTAGCTCACTTTCATCATTACCAATCAAATACAAAATATCTAACTTATCACAATCTCTTAACAATTTACAGAACAATAATTCTTCTTCATTACAAGAGTTTTCATCAATTAATAAAGTATTATGATTTAAAATAGCCTTTAAAATAATATTTTGTACTCTTTTATCAGTTGTATATTTATTTATTAAACCATCTTCAAATAAAAGCTTAGCCCCTATTAAAGCATGATCCATTTTCTTATCACTAAGTGTTCCTAATTTACTTAATTGATAAAATCTACCATAATCATGAAGTAAACCAACTAATCTAGCAATACTTATTTTTTCATCATCTAATCCTAAATCTATAGCTAAACTTTCACAATTATCCATAACTCTTATAGAATGAAAATAGCGTTGATTTATTCTTTGATTATTAAAATCATAATGATTAACATCTTCTTCAAATATTCTTCTACATAAATCTATATTTAAAATCACATTACCACTCCTAATATCATTTACCATTTAATTATATCTCATAAATATTTATCTTTCAATAGCTATTGCTATTGTATATTTTATAATAATATGGTATATTCTAATTAGTGAGGGAAACCTCATAAAAAAGGAAACACTGTAACTTATCAGTGTCTACCTTATTTGTGGGTGACACTAAGCTAATGCTTGGTGTCTTTTTTATTTATCCTAAACCCCCTGATTTAAAATTAACAAAATTATAATTATAATTAATAACAAGACTAAAAAATCTTTTTTATTCATAATCATAAAACCTCCACTCTAGTCTAATGACTTGGAAGGCAGACACCAATAATTGTTACAACGTTTCCTGAAAAACAATATACACTTATGATAAAAATAATGCAAATATATAATTTGGAACTTTCATATTGAATTTTTCCTGAATTATAAATTTTCATCTATAAAAAATAAAAATTTGTAATCTTATAAACTAACAATTTATATAATTTATAAATTAATCTTTAAAAACTGTTTGAAAAATAAAATTTTTTTTGATAAAATATTAAATGTTTTATAACAAATAGTAACGACACATGTATAGTCATAAGACTTGTAAATCTGATTACGGTACAACTATTACCAAATCGATTTACAAGTCTTTTTGTTATAAAATTTAGGAAGGAGGTTTTATCATGCCAGAAACAAAAAATCAAAAAAGAATATTTGCTCTTATAACAGTTATTATAACAGTACCTTGTTTTGTATTTTATTGTTTAAGTATTGAAAACGGAAGGCTATTAAATGTTGATCCTTTATTTGGATTAGTCTTAATACCAATAGAATTAGTATTAGCATATATTTGCGCAACAAAAATTGGAAGTCCACTAGCTATTAAATTAGCCCTTAAAGCTGTACCCCCTAAAGATTATAAGCCGAAAATTGTAGAAACAGCTATAGTATGTGCAACCGCATGCATTATGTGTCCATTAATGACATTTTTAGCTACCATCTTATATCAAGGAATTTTCCCAGCATTAATATTTAAAGATAGTAGCTTTACATTAATAAATTTCTTCATAAATTTTATTCCAATTTTTTTACAAAGTTTTATACAAAACTTTCCGTTCGCCCTATTAGGACAACTATTCTTCATTCAACCACTTGTTAGATCAATATTTAAATTTATATATAAAAAATAAGTAGCATATTAAAAACTCTACTTATTTTTTTATTAAGGTTAAAATCTTTTCAATACTCTTTCAATTTCAGATTCAAGTTTTGATTTGCTTATTACATCAGCAAATCCATCTTTTAAATAATGAAGTTTTATTCCTTCTTTATTATCATTTATCATAACTACTACTGGTGTTTTAAAATCTTTTACCTTCTTAAGTGCTTTTAAAACCTCATAGGCACTATAAGTATCCATCTCATCATCTAATATAATTAAATCATACTTAATCTTAGTTCTAGCTTTTTCTATCGCATCTCTTCCATATACAGATGTACTAACCATAATGCCATCTTCTTGGATTTGCTTTTCGATTTCCTTAAGTTCTCTTTCGTCATCATCAATAACTAGTATTTGCTTTTCTCCATAAATAGAATGTTCATAACTTTCTAATTTTTTAGTTATTTCTGTTTTAGTAGTTTCTACTATCTTTTGTTCTAATATAACTGTTACTGAAGTCCCTACGCCTTCTTCGCTTTTTATCATCAAAGTTCCACCAAGCATATTAACCAATTTCTTAACTGCAAATATATCTAAATTTCTATTTTCAATATCAGTTACATCTATCTTAGATAAATCTTCACCACTTAAGCTTAATATTTCATTTATTCTATCAATGCTTATTCCCTTACCTGAATCTTCAACTGTAATAATTAATCTACAAATTCCATATCTTTCAATACTACTTATATCTAATGAAATAAAGCCCTCTTTAGTAAAATCATTAGAAATATTAATTAAAGATGAAATAATTTGTTTTAATTTAATTGAATCACCATATAAGTAAGTTGGAATACTACTACCAATACTAAAATCAAACTTAATTCCCTCTTTTATAACCTCTTTCGCTCTAAAAGTTACCTCTTTAAATACATTATTAATATTATATCTACTATCAAATACTTTTATCTTTTGTGTATCCATATTTGATATGTTTAAAGCCTTATTAATTAAATAATCTACTTGTTTTCCATAATTATTAATAGATTTACTAGCAGATAATAATTCCTTAGAATCTTTCATACTAACCATTCTATCACTAATATCAACAATATCCTTAACTGGTTTTTTAATATCTTGAGTCATTCTGAACATAAATTTAGAATGATCTTCATTTGTCTTTTCAATTAATTTCTTATTTTTATAAAGTTCAC
>CANATJ010000009.1 GCA_947364595.1 uncultured Bacillota bacterium
TTTATAAAATAAAACATAAAAAAACGATATTTCAAAAAATATCGTTTTAATATTATCTGTTGTAGTATTCGATAATTAAAGCTTCATCAATATCAGCATTTAATTCGCTACGTTCAGGCATTCTAACATAAGTACCTTCCATTTTCTTATCATCATAAGAAATGAATTCAACTCTGTTTTGAAGTGCTTCTAAAGAAGCTTTAACAACTGCAAGCTCTTTATCGTTTTCAGCTAAGCTAATAACATCTCCAACCTTAACTTGATAAGATGGAATATCAACTTTTTTACCATTAACAGTAATATGTCCATGGTTAACTAATTGTCTAGCACCTCTTCTTGTAGTAGCAAATCCTACACGATATACTAAGTTGTCTAAACGGCTTTCTAATAACTTAAGTAAGTTTTCACCGTTAACACCTTTCATCTTTACAGCTTTATGGAAAACTTTTTCAAATTGTTTTTCACTAAGTCCGTACATGAATCTAACTTTTTGTTTTTCTTGTAATTGAATACCATAGTTAGATAATTTTTTTCTTCTGTCTTGACCATGTTGACCAGGAACGTAAGGCTTCTTAGCTAATTCTTTACCGCTTTCTAAAACAGAAAAACCTAAACGTCTAGATTTTTTATACATTGGTCCAGTATATCTTGCCATATATATCCTCCCTTCGTCGCGCGAAAGGTTATTTTGCCAAATTATAGGGTGTATTATATCAATATCAAATTTAGCAGCGATAAATCTGATAACCCCTATAGGGAATAAACACATTATAATTCACAAAATAACGCTGCATTGCACGCTTCAATAATTATATTATGTTTTTCAAGTAAAGTCAATGCATTTTAAATTTTTTTATGACAAATATAGCAAAAATAACCAATATATACCATAAATAATCAATAATAAAAAATAATTAATAAAAATATAGCCAACAATTTACAAAAAACGTCAAAATATGATAAAATTATACTAGCAAGTAAATAAAATACGTGGAGGAGAAGTATGGACAATATATTATTGATAATATCAGTAGCATTCATTGTTGCAGCCATAGCTATAATAGTTGTATTAAATGTAATGCAAAGCTCAAAAAACAAAAAATATAAAAAAATAATTGATAAACTAGATTATCAAAAAAATGAACTTGATACATCCCCAGTAGGACCAGAATTAGTAAAATTAAAAAGCTATGTTAATAATGAAAAACTAGATTTATTGTATCAAAATTGGAAAGAAAGACTTAATGACATAAAAAACATAAAAATACCAAAAATAACTGATATGTTAATTGAAGCAGAATACTCACTTTCACAAATGGACTATAAAAGTACAATGTATAAAATCGCCAAATTAGAAATGGAACTTTATAAAGTCAGAACTAGTTCAGAATTTTTATTAGACGAAATTAAAGAAATTACAAATAGTGAAGAAAGAAATAGAGGGAGTATTACAAAATTAAAAGCCAAATATCGAAAACTAATAGAAAAATTTGAAGAAACAAAACCGGAATTTGGTGAATTTGCTAGTGTTGTAGCCTTACAATTTGAGAATATTGCCAAAAGGTTTGAAGACTTTGAAATATTAATGGAAAAAAATGAATATACAGAAGTACCAACAATATTAAAAGCTACAGCCGAAATGTTAAAACATATGGAAGTAGTAATAGAAGAATTGCCATCAATTGTTTTAATTGCCCAAGGAATTTTACCTAAAAAAATAAAAGAAGTAAATCAAATATATCAAAAAATGACTGATGAAGGATATGCCTTAGGATATCTAAATGTCGAATATAATATTGAAGAAGCCAAAAATAAAATAGGCGATATTCTTGATAGAGCCAAAGTTTTAAATTTAGAAGACAGCTTATTTGATTTAAAAGTTTTAACAGAATATTTTGAAAATCTATTTACAGATTTTGAAAAAGAAAAAGTTATAAAAGCTGATTATGAAACAGCAAATGTAACATTAAAAACAAAATTAAATAAAACAAATAAATTAGTAACTGACATGTTTAATCAAATGGATGACTTAAAAAAACTATACAGTTTATCCGAAGAAGACTTAAAAAAATTATATGAAGTAAAATCAGATTTAGATAATTTAACTAAAGATTATAACATTTTAAATAGTCATACAAGTAATAACAACTTTGCTTTTTCAAAATTAACCGAAGAAGTAGAAAACTTAGTTATAAGATTTACAGAAATTGAAAATAAACTAGATGAATGCTTAAATGTTATAGGAAATATGCATGAAGATGAAATGCGAGCACGAGAACAATTAGATGAAGTAAAAACTCTATTAAAAAATGCCCAAAGTCAACTTAGAACATTTAATTTGCCAGTAATTCCTAATAACTATTATGTAGAGTTAAAAGAAGCAAAAGAAGCCATGAGCGAAATAGTAAAAGAATTAGAAAAAAAGCCAATAACAATTGAAACTTTGAATACCAGAGTAGATACAGCTAGAGATTTAGCTTTAAAACTATTTGGAAAAACAAAAGAAATGATTAAAACAGCGATGTTTGCCGAAATGGCCATTGTATATGGTAATAGATATAGATCGTCTGAAAAAGATTTAGATAGAAACTTATCTTATTCTGAAGTACTATTTAATAAAGGTGAATATCAAAAATCATTAGAATTAACAATTAATTCTTTAAACAAAATTGAACCAGGAATTTACGATAAGTTGTTACAATTTTATGGTGGAAAAAACGAAGAACAAAAAAACGGATAAAACCGTTTTTTCTTTTAAAAATTAATAAAATATAGTATAATTACTAAAGGAAATGAGGAAAAAGCATGAAAGAATTAATAATGATAAAATATGGTGAATTAACAACTAAAAAAGCTAACCGTAAAGTTTTTATAAATATTTTAACGCAAAATATAGAAAGAATGTTAAAAGGTGAAAATGTTATTATAACTAAAAATCGTGTTAGGATGTATATAGAGTGCGATAACGCTAAACACATAGCGCAAAAATTACAAAAAGTATTTGGTATATACAGTATAGTAATAGCTTATAAGGTAAATAATAATATAGAAGAAGTCTTAAAAAAAGCTTTAGAAATCATGGATAAAAATAAAAAAACATTTAAAGTAGTAACTAAAAGAGCTGATAAAAGATTTCCGATACCATCTATGGAGTATAGTAGAAAATTAGGTGGATTAATTTTAAAAAATAGTAATTTTAAAGTAGATGTACATAATCCTGATATAACATTAAACGTAGAATTAAGAGATTACGCTTATGTTTATGCTACAGAAATAGCTGGAGCTGGTGGTTATCCAGTTGGCGTTCAAGGTACTGGACTTTTAATGTTAAGTGGTGGAATTGATAGTCCAGTCGCTGGATATCTTACTTTAAAAAGAGGAGTGAATGTTGAGTGTTTATACTTTGATTCACCACCTCACACAAGTATTGAAGCTAAAAATAAAGTAATAAAATTAGCTAGAATAATTAATGAGTATTCTGGAAAAGTAAAAGTCCACGTCGTTCCATTTACAAAGATGCAGGAAGCAATTTTTAAAAATTGTCCTGACACTTATATGATAACCATAATGAGAAGAATGATGTATCGTATATCAGAAATTTATGCGGAAAAAATAGGTGCGAAAATTTTGGTAAATGGCGAAAGTATTGGACAAGTTGCCAGTCAAACTTTAGACAGTATAAGATGTATAAATGAAGTAACAAACATGCCAGTAATTAGACCAGTCGCATGTTTAGATAAATTAGAAATAATCGACATTGCTAAGAAAATAAAAACATATGAAACAAGCATATTACCATATGAAGATTGCTGTACAATCTTTGTTCCAAAACATCCAGTAATAAAACCAGATTTAAATAAATGTATTACATATGAAAATAGTTTTGATTATCAAACATTAATAAATGAAACTATAGATAACATAAAAATAATTAGTGATTTAAAAGAAGAAACATTTGAAGAATTACTTTAGGCAAAAATTACCAAATAAAAAAATGTATTAAATTACCGAATGTACACACCATATTAATGTACAGGAGGTGAAAATGTATGGCTAACAATAGTAATCGTTTAGTAGCTCCAGGAGCTAAACAAGCAATCGAACAAATGAAATACGAAATTGCTAACGAATTAGGTGTTAACATGGGGCCAGATGCAACTAGTAGAGCTAATGGTTCTGTAGGTGGAGAAATTACTAAAAGACTTGTACAAATGGGTCAACAACAACTTTCAGGTTCTCATTATACAAAATAGTTAAAATTAACTAATAATAAAGTTGATGAATACAAACTTGATACAAATAGTAACGGGATGATAAATATCATCCTTTTATTATGAAAAAAAACAACTAAAGTTGTTTTAAAGAATTTTATCGATAATTCCATAATCTAAAGCTTCATCAGCAGATAAGAAATAATCTCTTTCAGTATCATTTTCTACTTTTTCAATATTTTGACCAGTATTTTCACTTAAAATTTTGTTAAGTTTCTTTTTAAGTTTTAAAATACGTTCAGCCGCAATTTTAATTTCAGTAGCTTGACCTTGTGCTCCACCAAGTGGTTGATGAATCATAATTTCACTATTAGGTAAAGCAAATCTCATATTTTTTTCACCACATGATAATAAAAATGCAGCCATACTAGCAGCCATGCCAATACAAATAGTTGAAACCTTACTTTTTAAATAATTCATCGTATCGTAAATTGCCATTCCCGAAGTAATGCTACCTCCAGGAGAATTAATATATAAATTAATAGGATCATGATTAAGTGAATCCAAATAAAGCAATTGTGCAACTATAGAATTAGCCAAATTATCATTAATTTCACCACTAAGAATAATAATACGGTCCTTTAAAAGTCTAGAATAAATATCATAAACACGTTCACCATCATTCGTTTTTTCTACAACATTAGGAATTAAAGTCATATTTTTCACCTTCCATTAATTATAATAGATGTAAAGGGTAAAAATTATGCATCAAAAAAAGTGACAAAATTATATATTTTTGATAATATAAAATTATATATAGAAAAGGTGAGCATCGTGCAAAACATAAAATTAAAATATAAAAATAGATATATTGAAGATATTGTGCCAGGAACAACTTTATATCAAATCAGTAAACAAGTAAAAAGTGAATATCAATATCCTATTGTTGTCGCAAGATTAGGAGAATTTTTAGTTGGATTAAATACTCCAGTTACAAAAGATAGTAAAGTAGAATTTTTTGACTTATCAACCTCAATAGGTAATAAAGTATATGCAAGAAGTTTAGAGTTTTTAGTAACTGTAGCTGCCAAAAAAGTATTAGATAAACAATCAGATGTCTTAATTAACTATTCATTAGAAAACGGTATATATTGCGAAGTTGTTGGTCAAAGAATAACCAAAGTGACTGCGCAAAATATAGAAAACCAAATGCGAAAAATGGTTGAAAATCAAATGCCTTTTTATCATATGAATGTTGAAAGATTTGAAGCTATTAAATACTTTGAAAACCATAATCAACAAGATAAAGTAAATAACCTAAAATATATGACAAATAAAACAATCACTTTACATTCATTAGACAATGTTTATGATTACTTCTATGGACCATTAGTATATAATACAGGAATAATTCAAAATTTTAAAATGATATATTTAAAAGAAAATAGCTTCATAATTACTTATCCAACAAGACATAATCCATATGAAGTAGAACAATATATTCATCATAAAATGACATTTGATGTGTATAAAGAATATCAAAAATGGGGAAGAACCGTTGGACTTAGTACCACAAATGATTTAAATGAATTGTGTACAAAGCATGAGTATACTGATGTAATTGAACTTTTTGAATCACATTATGAAGATCAATTAGCATCCTTAGCTGAACAAATATATAAAAGAAAAGATAAAGTAAAATTAGTCTTATTAGCCGGTCCATCATCAAGTGGTAAAACAACCACCGCTAAAAAATTAGCTCTTTATTTAAGAGTAAAAGGATTAAAACCGCATAAAATATCCTTAGACGATTATTTCGTTAATAGAGAAGATACTCCATTAGATGAAGATGGTAAATATGATTATGCTAGTATCGGAGCAACCGATGTTAAACTATTTAATAAACAATTAAATCAATTATTAAATGGACAACGTATATCAATGCCACGTTATAACTTTATATTAGGAAAAAAAGAATATAGAGGAGATTATTTACAATTACAAGATGATGATATCTTAATAATAGAAGGAATACATACATTAAATGATGCCCTTACTAGTACAATACCAAGAGAAAATAAATTTAAAATATTTATGAGTCCTTTAATACATTTAAAATTAGATAATCACAACCGTGTTCATACAACTGACCTTAGAAAAATAAGAAGAATAGTTAGAGATAGTAGAACAAGAGGAACTTCAGCAGAAGGTACATTAATGGTATGGCCAAATGTTGATAAAGAAGCAAAAAATAACATTTATCCTTATCAAGATGATGCCGATGGAATGATTAATTCATCATTAGGATATGAATTAAGTGTTTTAAGAATTTATGCTGAGCCATTATTATATGGTATACCTAGCGATAGCCCTGAATATCCAGAAGCTATGAGACTTATAAACTTACTTAAAAACTTTTTGCCAATAACCAGTGAAGTAGTTCCAAAAGACTCAATATTAAGAGAATTTATTGGTGGAGGAATATTCGAAGATTAAAGGAAGGAAATGATGAAAATGATAAAAGTAGCAATAAACGGATTTGGAAGAATTGGAAGATTAGTATTAAGATTAATAGAAGAAGATCCCAATATCGAAGTAGTAGCCATAAATGATTTAACTGATCCAGAACAATTAGCATATTTATTAAAATATGATACTTCTCATCGCAATTATTTAACAGAAGAAATATCATATAACGAAAATAGTATTATCGTAAAAAATAAAGAAATTACAGTATTTGCCGAAATGGATCCAACCAATTTACCATGGAAAGATTTAAATGTTGACTTAGTATTCGAATGCACTGGTAAATTTACCGATAAAGAAAAAGCCGAAGCACATATAAAAGCAGGAGCCAAAAAAGTTATAATTTCTGCACCAGCTAAAGGCGATTTAAAAACAATCGTTTATGGAGTAAACGAAGAAACATTAGATGGAAATGAACAAGTAATCAGTGCCGCTTCATGTACCACAAACTGTTTAGCGCCAGTTGTTAATGTTCTTAATAATTCCTTTGGAATAAAAAAAGGTTTTATGACAACTGTTCATGCATATACAAATGATCAATCAGTTCTAGATGTTGCCCATAAAAAAGGGGCAAAATCAAGAAGAGGAAGAGCAGCGGCAGCTAACATAATACCAGCAACAACAGGTGCTGCTAGTGCCTTAGGAAAAGTAATCCCATCATTAGAGGGAAAACTAGATGGAAGCGCCTTAAGAGTTCCAGTAACTACTGGTTCAGTAGTAGACTTAACCTTAGAATTAAATCAAAACGTTACTAAAGAAGAAGTAAATAATGTTTTAAAAAACAATACAAATGAAACATTAGGCTATACAGAAGATCCAATAGTTTCAAGTGATATTATTGGTAATAGACATGGAGCAGTAGTTGATAGCTTACTTACAAACGTTTTAGAAACAGAAGGAAAACAATTAGTAAAAGTTGTTGCTTGGTATGATAACGAAATGAGTTATACAGCCCAAATGGTAAGAACTGCAAAATACTTATTTAAAGACCACAACTAGTGGTTTTTTTCTCAATTTGAAAAAATTTCAAAAAAAGTTATAATTAATAGAAAAGGAAGTGATAAATTGAAATACTGTGGATATTGCATGGAAGAAAATGATGAAGATGCATTATATTGTAAAAAATGTGGAAAGCCATTAAATTCTGAATATAAAGAAGAAAATAATTTAAAAACAAGGCAAAAAAATAAAATCAAAAGAAAAACCAAAGTTAAAAATCATAACAAAACAAAAAAACAAGTTTATGATAAACGTGAAAAAGGAAGAATGAACTTCTTTCAAAAATTCTGCATGTTTTTCCTAATAGTTCTATCAATCACTTTAGCAACCGCCTTAGGATATATAGGATATAAAATATATCAAAATCAAAATATTGAAGTTCCAGAAGTAACAGGACTAGATTATCAAAATGCAGCTAATAAATTAAAAGAAGCCAAACTAAACTACGTTAAAGAAGAAAAATTAACTACAGATAAAGATGAAGAAGGAATAGTTTTAAAACAAAGTAAAAAAGCTGGATTAAAAACATCAGAAAAAACATTAATAAAACTTACTGTTGGTGTATATGACGATACAGTAGTAATGCCAAAAGTAACAAGTCTAAAAGTAGACCAGGCTTTAGAAAAATTAAATAAACTAGGCATTAAATATCAAATAATATATAAAGAAACAAGCGATAATTTTGGTATAGTTTTAAAACAAAGCATAAATAGTGATAAAAAAATATCTAAAAACACTGTAGTAACACTAACCATTACAAAACAAAAAGCAGATGAAAACAAAGATAATCAAAATCAAGAATCAAATTTAGAAGAAAAAAATGAAAACGAAAAGGTAAGCTAAAGTGCTTGCCTTTTTCATTGGCAAAAAACTTGTTATTATTAGAAAATTGGTATAAAATAATAATAGGTGATCAAAATGAGAAAAGGATTTACTTTAGTAGAACTACTTGCCATAATGGCCTTATTAGGAGTACTTTTATTAGTCGCTGTTCCTAATATAGCTAACGATAATAAACAATCAAAAGAAAGAGAATATAATGAATATAAAAAAACAATAGAAAATGCTGCCGAAGTATATGTTGAAACAAGTGATGATACATATGCAGATCTTAAAAACAATAATGGCGTAACAGCCACAATCCAATTATCAGAATTAAAAGGTGCAGGAGTACTAAAAGAAAATTTAAAAAACCCAAAAACAAACCAACCAGCAGATGGTAGTGTATCAGCAGTTAATCAAAATGGAATGATAAAATATACATATAATGAATAATCACGAAAGGATTTACTATGAAAAAAACAATCAAAGATTTTAACTTAAAAAACAAAAAAGTAATTATTAGATGCGATTTCAATGTTCCAATTCAAAACGGAATTATCATGGATGATAATCGTATAAAAGAAAGTTTAAAAACAATTAGATATGCAAGAAAAAATGGAGCTAAAGTAATTCTATTATCACATTTAGGGAGAATTAAAAGTCTTGAAGATAAAGAAAAATATACCTTAAAGCCAGTAGCGCAAAGACTTTCACAGCTACTTAGAAAAAAAGTAAAATTCATAAACCAAACACGAGGAAAAGAAGTAGAAGAAGCTATTTCAGAAATGAAAGAAAGAGATGTCATATTATTAGAAAATACTAGATTTGAAGATTTAGAAGGCAAAAAAGAAAGTAATAATGATAAAGATTTAGGAAAATACTGGGCAAGTTTAGCCGATATATATATAAATGATGCCTTCGGAACAATTCATAGAAATCATGCATCCAATGTAGGTATTGCTTCAAATATTAAAAGCGCAGTAGGTTTTCTTGTAGAAAAAGAAATAAAAAATTTAAATAAATTAATAAATAAACCTAAAAAACCATATGTAATAATTTTAGGCGGTTCTAAGGTTAGTGACAAAATAAATTTAATAGGCAATTTAATAACAAAAGCCGATTATCTTTTAATAGGTGGAGGTATGGCCTTTACCTTCTTAAAAGCCGCTGGATTTAATATCGGTTGTTCACTTTTAGAAAAAGATCAAATATCTTTTTGTGCAAAATTATTAAATGATTATCCTGATAAAATAGTTTTACCTATTGATATTATAACTGCAACTAGTATCAATGATGAAAAAACAAAAGAAAGATTTTTAGGAGAAATAGAAGATGACGAAATTGGACTTGATATAGGGCCAAAAACAGTAAAAGTATTTAAACAATATCTAGATGATAGTAAAACAATTTTTTGGAATGGACCAATGGGTTATTTTGAAATAGAAAAATTTGCTAGTGGAACAAAAAATCTATGTAAAATAATAGCCGCAACTAACGCTAATACAATTATTGGTGGCGGTGATACAGCACGTGCAGTTATCGAAATGGGATATAAAGATAAAATGAAACATATATCAACTGGCGGTGGAGCAAGCTTAGAATTCCTTCAAGGTAGTAAATTAGCAGCTTTAGAGGTAATCGATGAACAAGAATAAACGAAATTTCATAATAATATTTTTGCTTACTGCTGTTGTACTATATTTCGCACTAAAAGATGATTTTACTACAAAAATAAAATATCTTATGTCATTTGATCCCAAATGGTTGCTATGCGGATTAATTTTAGTTATTGTTTATTGGTTTTTAAAAGGTTTAGTATTATATTATTTAATTAATAAACTAGATAAAAATTATACAATAAAACAAGGGCTACATATGATAGTAAATACTCAATTTTTTAATGCTATTACCCCATTTTCATCAGGTGGACAACCATATCAAATATATAGATTAAAAAAAGATGGTCTATCGCTTGGAAAAAGCACAAATGTCATCATTCAAGATTTCATAGTATATCAAATTGCCTTAGTATTATTAGGAATTATTGCCGTTGCTTCAAATTATATATTTCACATTTTTCCAAATAATTCAATTTTAAAAAACTTAGTTACCATTGGATTTATTATAAATACCTTAGTAATCATAATACTATTTGTCGTAGCTTTTAGTGAAAAATGGAATAAAAAAATCATTAATACAGTTATAAAATTGTTAGACAAATTAAAATTAATTAAAGCAAAAGATAAACTATTAGAAAAATCATCAATATTTATTAAAAATTTTCATGCAGGCGCCCAAATGTTAATGGAAGATAAATTGAATTTTATAAAAACCATTTTCTTAAATTTTGTTGCTTTAATAATTTTATATTTAGTTCCCTTTATGCTATTAAAAGGACTTAATATATATGTAAACCCATTAATTGTTATAGTCTCATCAGCGTATGTTATGTTAATAGGATCAATGGTTCCAATTCCAGGAGGAACAGGAGGCCTAGAATATAGTTTTACTGCCTTTTTTGGAAACTTTATTAAAGGAACTAAACTATCAATCGTCATGATTGTTTGGCGTTTAGTTACATATTATTTTGGATTAATCGTAGGAGCCTTTACCTTAAATTTTCATAAGGAGGATAAAAAATGAGAATAGGAATATTTACAGAAACTTATACACCATATATTAGTGGATTAGTTACCAGTGAATTAATGCTTAAAAATGCCTTAGAAAAAAAAGGACATGAAGTATATGTAGTAACTGCTAATTTAAAAGATTTTCATTATGATTATGATAAAAAAGAAAAAGTCCTTAGAATACCAGGAATACCAACAGGAATATATGATTCAAGATTAACAAGCATTTATCCTATTCAAGCAGTCAATAAAATTAGAAGTTGGAAATTGGATGTTATTCACTGCCAAACAGAATTTGCCATAGGAACATTCGCAAGACTATTTGCTAAACAATATAACATACCAATAGTTCACACATATCATACAATGTATGAAGATTATGTCTACTATATCACTAAAGGATACTTTGATAAATCAAGTAAAAAATTATTAGAATACTTAACAAAATTTTATTGCGATAAAACAATTAATGAATTAATAGTTCCAACAAAAAAAGCTTATGACCTATTCAAAGAAAAATATAATGTAGAAAGAAATATTCATATTATTCCAACCGGAATAGAAGTAGATAGATTTTATGAAGAAAATAAAAACCAAAAACAAATATTTAAGTTAAAAAAGCAATATAAATTTAGTCATAAAGATTTTATTTGTGTTTTCGTTGGCCGTATAGCTGAAGAAAAGAACATCCCATTTATTATTAATGTAACAGAAAAAATAATTAAAGAAAAACCAAATATGAAGCTTTTAATAATTGGTGATGGACCAGATAAAGAAAAATATGAAAATATGGTTATAAAAAAACATTGTGAAAATAACATTATTTTTACAGGAAAAGTTCCATGGGATGATGTACCTAGCTACTATCATCTAGGAGATATATTTATGTCTGCTTCAACTACTGAAACTCAAGGACTTACAATAATTGAAGCTATGGCCGCAGGTTTACCAGCCTTATGTATAAATGATGAAAGCTTTGTAAATACTGTAATCGATGGATTAAATGGTTATCTTTTCAATTCCGAAGAAGAGGCTAAAGAAATAGTATTAAAAATAATGAATGATAAAAAATTACAAACTTCTTTAAGCAAAGGAGCTAAAACAAGTGCCGAAATGCACTCATCTAAATATTTCGCCGAAAAAGTATTTGACGTTTATAAACTAGCCATCAAAAATAGAAAACCTAGTTATAAAGAAAAAATAACAAAGTTTTTTAAAGGAGCCTGCTCATGGAAAAAATAATAGTTGCCAATCACAAAATGTATATAGATAGTTTAGAAAAAATTAAAGAATATAAAAAACAATTACAAAACTATAAAGATAAAATAATAGTTTTGCCATCATTTCTATATTTAAATGAATTTTCAAATAGTAATTTTATCTTTGGAGCACAAAATATTTCTGAAAATGATAATGGAGCCTTTACAGGGGAAATATCAGCCAAAGGTGTAAAAAATTTAAATGGCAAATATGCCTTAATAGGGCATAGTGAAGTAAGAACTAAATTAGGCGAAACAAGCGCGCAAATAAATAACAAAATAAAAATAGCTTTGAAAAATGATTTAAAAGTAATACTTTGTATAGGAGAAACAAAGCACCAACACGAAAATGGACAAGCTAAAGAAATTATTAAAAATCAAATATTAGAAGATTTAAAAAATATAAATCAAGAAGTAATAATTGCCTATGAACCAATTTGGTCTATAGGTACTGGACTTACCCCAACAAATGATGATATAATAACAAGAGTTAAATATATCAAAAGCCTATTTAATTATAAAGTAAAAGTTTTATATGGTGGTAGCGTTAGCCCAAAAAACATTGATATATTAAACAAAATAGAAGACTTAGATGGGTATTTAATAGGTAAAGCTAGTACCGATGCTAAGCAAATGATAAAAATATTAGAAGTTGTTAAATAATAACTTCTTTTTATTTTTTGAAAAGCTTTTCGACAAAATTAGCTATTTTTTACTCTAGAAAAGTATGTAAAGATTTTGTATAATTTTAATATAGTAAAGGAGATAGTATATGGAAAAGATAAACGTTTTAATGATCGATGACAATGTAAATTTAATAGAAATGGTAAAAGAATATTTCAAAGATAATAATGATATAAATATTGCTTTAGAAGCTCATGATGGACAAGAAGGTATTGAAGTTATTACCAATAATCAAGACAAAATAGATTTAATTATTTTAGACTTAATAATGCCAAAACAAGATGGATTTTATGTTTTAAAAGAAATGAAAAAAAGAGGTATAAATAAAAAAGTTATAGTCGCAACAAGTTATAACGCAGCTGAAGTAATTCGTGAAGTATCAGAATATGGAGTTAGTTACTATGTATTAAAACCATTTGATCTAACTACATTAGAAAATAGAATATGTGATATTACAAGCAAACAAATTAATAATCAAAATATAGATTTTTATAATAGTAATCTTCAAGTATCAATTACCAAAATGTTGCACGAACTTGGAATACCATCACATATTAAAGGATATCAATATATAAGAGAAGCTGTAGGAATTATTTTTGATAAACCAGATATAATTGGTGGTATTACTAAAGAATTATATCCAGAATTAGCTTCAAAATTTGATACAACAGTATCTAGAGTAGAAAGAGCCATCAGACACGCCATTGAAGTAAGTTGGAATCGCGGAAACCTAGACTTCATGGAAGAATTATTTGGCTATAGTGTTGATATAGATAAAGCAAAACCAACAAACTCAGAATTTATGGTTACCATTGCTGATAAATTAAGATTAGATTTTCATAAAGTAGGATAAAGCATTTGACTTAAAATCAAATGTTTTTGTTAACTTATATTTTGATTTTTAAAAAAGTATATGATAAAATTAAAATAAGGTAGGTGCTTATATGAAAAAAAATGGATTTACATTAATAGAAATTTTAGCCACAATAATAATTTTAGCTACAATATCGTTAATAGCTTTTCCCGCCGTTTTAAATCTTTTAAATAGTTCAAATAGTAAAATGGATAAAGCTATGCAAGACCTTATGATCAGTGCTGCTAGCCAGTATGTTGATGACCACGTTGATGATTTTCCTAAGGCGCTAGAAAATCAATCGGTAAAATCATATGGCACAAGCGGAAATTTAACAGGTGAAAAGTTATTAGAATATGGATACATCAGTGACGCAAAACTAAGTACCGATAAAAATTGTGAGTATTTAGATGATTATGTTAAAGTAACAAGTAATTCTAAAAAATACTTATATGAATATATCCAAGTAAATACCAACTCTAAATGTTAAAAGTACTAAGGTACTTTTTTTCTTGAAAAAAAACAGCATATATAATATAATTAATACCGTGATGTCAAAGAAATCTAGAAGGTGTATATAAATGAAATGGAAAATAGGAAATGTAGAAATTGATAATCAAGTCGTTTTAGCACCAATGGCCGGAATATCCAATAGTGCCTATAGAAGAATTGTAAAAGAAATGGGTTGCGGATTAATCGTCGCCGAAATGGTTAGTGACAAAGCAATTTGCTATGGTAGTAAAAAGACCATAGATATGCTTTACATGACTGATTTTGAAAGACCACTTTCACAACAAATTTTTGGAAGTGATGTAGAATCATTTAAAAAGGCAGCTCAATATATTCAAGAAAACATGAAACCAGACATAATCGATATAAATATGGGGTGTCCTGTTCCCAAAGTTGCCGTATCTGCCCAAGCTGGAAGTGCCTTATTAAAAGATCCAGACAAAATATATCAAATAGTTAAAAGTGTTGTTGAAACAGTTAACGTTCCAGTAACTGTCAAAATTAGAAGTGGCTGGGATAGTAATCACATAAACGCTAAAGAAGTTGCTAAAGTCTGCGAAAAAGCAGGAGCCAGTGCAATAGCTATTCATGGTCGTACAAGAAGTCAAGGCTATAGTGGCAACGCTGATTGGAATATAATAAAACAAGTAAAAGAAAGTGTAAGCATCCCCGTTATTGGTAACGGTGATATTAAATCACCAATAGATGCAAAAAAAATGCTTGATCAAACAGGTTGTGATGCCGTTATGATTGGAAGAGCAGCTTTAGGAAATCCATGGTTAATAAAAGAAATTAACTATTATCTACAAACAGGCAAATTATTAGAAAAGCCTACTAAAGAAGAAAAAATTAAAATGATAAAAAAACATTTAGATTATCTTTTAGAAATCAAACCAGAAAAAGTTGCCTTATTAGAAATGCGTACCCATGCTAGTTATTACTTAAAAGGTATAAAAGGTAGTTCAAGCATAAAACAAGAAATATTTAAAACTAAAACAAAAGAAGAATTTATAAACATCATAAATCAAATTTAGGAGTAAAAATGGAAAAATATAAAGAAATAGAAAAAAGTATCATAAAAAAATATCGTAAAGATATTTGGAGTAAATTTGTAAAAGCTGTAGCAGATTATGAATTAATTAAACCCAATGATAAAATCATGGTATGTATAAGTGGGGGTAAAGATTCATTTTTACTAGCCAAATGTATAGAAGAACTTCAAAAACATGGTAAAATACCATTTACAGCCCATTACGTAGTTATGGATCCAGGTTATAATAAAACCAATCAAAAAATGATAATAGAAAATGCTAAACTATTAAATATTGATTTAGAAATATTTAAAAATGATATATTTGAAGTTGCCACTAAATTAAATGAAAAAAGTCCTTGTTATATGTGTGCCAGAATGAGAAGAGGGCACTTATATAGTAAAGCTAAAGAACTAGGATGTAACAAAATAGCCTTAGGTCATCACTTTGACGATGTTATAGAAACAACCTTACTTTCAATGTTTTATTCATCAGAAATAAAAACAATGATGCCAAAATTAAAAAGTGATAACTTTAAAGGCTTAGAATTAATAAGACCTTTATATTTAGTAAAAGAACAATCAATAATATCATGGAAAAACTTTAATGAATTAACATTCTTAAATTGCGCTTGCAAATTTACTGAAAAAAATAACAATAATGAAGGAAATAGTAAAAGAAAAGAAATAAAAAATCTTATCAAAGAATTAAGAAAAGTTAACAAAAATGTCGATCATAATATATTTAAAGCTTTAGATAATGTAAATTTAAATTGCATTTTGGGAACGAAAAAAGACGGAAAGTATAAAAGTTTTTTAGAAGATTATAATAATGTGGTAAAATAAAAGTATAGAAAGTGTGATGTAAATGAACATCTATAAAAAAATATATAGAGAAATAAAAAAAGCAAAAACAATAGTAATTGCTCGTCATGTTGGGGCAGATCCAGATGCCTTAGGAAGTTCTTTAGGATTAAAACAAGTGATACTAGATAATTTTCCAAATAAAAAGATATATGTAATAGGCTCACCAGCTGCTAGATTTAGATTTATTGGAGATTTAGACAAACTTCCTGAAAATTATGATGAATTATATAAAAATGCTTTACTAATAGTTACAGATACACCAGATCACCGAAGAGTAGATGGTGTAGATCCTAGAAGATTTAACCGTTCAATAAAAATAGATCATCATCCATTTGTAGAACAAATGTGCCAAATAGAATGGATAGATGATACTGCTTCAAGTGCTTCACAAATGATACTAGAATTTGTCTTTAAAACTAGATTACAATTTACCAAAGAAGCCGCTGAAAAATTATATGCTGGGTTAATTGCCGATACTAATAGATTTCTATTTGCCAATTCAACTCCAAAAACTTTTGAATTAGTAAGTAAGCTAATAAAAACAACTAATATTGATATAACAAAAACATATGAAAATTTATATAAAAGACCTTATAAAGAAATAAAATTTCAAGGATACCTATCCGAAAACTTTATTATTACCGAAAATAACGTTGGATATATTAAAATAAACGATGAAACATTAAAAAAATATAACGTTGATGCCGCTATGCCAGGTAATATGATTAATAACTTTAATCATATAAATGAAATGCTAGTATGGGTAACCTTTACCGAAGATAAAGAGCTAGGTTCATATAGAGTATCAGTAAGATCAAGAGGACCAATAATAAATGAGGTTTTAGCCCGTCATGGAGGCGGAGGCCATATTTATGCAAGTGGTGCCCGATTAAAAACTGATGAAGAAATGGATTCATTAATTTACGATTTAGATTTAGTTACAAAAGAATACTTAGAAAAAGCCTCAAATTAAGAGGCTTTATTTTAATATGGTCTATAATATGGATAGTAATATGGTGGATAATAATAATTTGGCCTATAACCACCATAAAAAAATGGAGCTACTAAGCCGCCAGTAAGACCGCCTAATATAAATGGTCCAAGGAAGCCGCCGCCAACTATTCTATTTTGATTCATATTAGGTCTAAAATTACCTGGTCTATTAAAATTGCTATAACCATATAATTGTGAATTCATATAAGATCCCCCTTTCATCATATAATATGAAAGGATACAAAAATAGTGAGAATAGCAAAATTATAAAAATAAAATCTCAAAAATAAACATATAATGGTTGTAGGGTGATTATATGAAAAAGTTTTTTCAAATTATCGGTATAACCACATTATTAATTGGAAGTTTTGTCTTTACAGAAAAAGTAGGAACAACAGCCAAACTCAGTGATGAATTATTAACAGAAATAAAAAGTAAAAAAGATGGATATAAAGAAAATGCTATAGAACCAATAATCAAAGATAATACAATAATTCCTGGAGTTAATGGAAAAGAAGTTGATGTTAATAAAAGCTATAAACAAATGAGTAAAATTGGATATTTTGATGATAAACTTTTAGTATATAAAACGTTAGAAGTAGAAGAAATATTAGATAAAAACAAAGATAAATATATAATCGGAGGTAGTAACGTTAGAAAAGAAGTAAGCTTAATATTTAAAACCAAAAATAAAGATAACATTAATAACATAGTAAAAATACTTGATCAAAAAAATGTAAAAGGGACCTTTTTCATCGATAGTAGTTATTTAGAAAATAACCATAATAAAATAATAAAATTAGTTCAAAATGGTCATACAGTTGGTAATCTAAGCAAAAATGAAGACTATGAAGATAGTGACTTTGTTTGGATGAAAACAATAATTACCAATATAGGAAATCAAAAATATAACTACTGTTATACAGTAAAACCACAGAAAAAAGTTTTAAAAACATGTCAAATTCAAGATTCATATACCATTATTCCAACAGCAGTTATAAATCATAACTTTCTTACTAAAGTAAAAAAGAATTTAAAGGCAGGTGGCATAATCTCCTTAGAAGTTAATCAAGAATTAAATACTCAAATAGAAGCCATAGTAAATTATATTATCTCTAAAGGTTATGCGATAAAATCATTAGAAAATCAATTAAAAGAATAACAAGTTTTGAATGTTTCAAAACTTGATTTTTGTTTAAAATTAAGATATGCTTGTAGCAAGGATAAAATTATAATACAGAGTTATTAAAGAGAGGAAAAGAAATGGCAAAAATACAAGAAAAATGGCGTGAAAGCTTAACTGATATAAATGATGTAAATTTTAAAAATATAAAGTTTGAAAAAATAATTAGCTATCCACCTGCAGGTAATGATGTTTTTGAATGTATCGGAACATATAAAAATCAAAAGATTAATTTTATTTTCAAAAGCGAAAGAGGGAAGTTTGCAAATTTTTCCAATGAAGTAGACGTTTTAAATGCAATGAATGATAAATTTCCTGTACCAACAGTTTTAGAAAGTGGCAAAATTAATGAATATACCTATATAGTACTTTCAAAAATTGAAGGTGAAAAACTTTCTGATATATTTAAAGAAGATTTAAAAGCAGATCAAAACAAATATTTATATCTATATGGAAAAGCTTTAGCGCAAATTCATAAATTAGATATAGATTGGAAAACAGCAAAAATGCGTCCAATTAATGATTACCCTAAAACAGATTGCTATAGTGATCTAAATGATTGGGAATTAGAAGTAATTGACTATTTAAAAGAAACAAAACCAATGATTAACTATAATACATTTATTCATGGTGATTTTCACTATGGAAATATACTGTGGGATAATTATGAAATAACTGGAATTCTAGATTGGGAATATGCAGGTAAAGGTTTTAAAGAACAAGATATAGCGTGGGCCTTAATTTTAAGACCTGGGCAACAATTTATGAATAAAAAAGAACACTTAGAATCATTTTTAAAAGGCTATAAAAGTATTGGCAACTATGATGAAAACAAATTAAAATGGTGTTTAATAAATGGCATGATGCATTTTTACTTGATGAATAAAAAGCAAAATAAAAAAGACTATTTAAATTATTTAAAAGAGATTATAAAAAAATTAATAAATTATTAAAAAATCAATTAAAAGAATAATTGGTTTTTTCTTTTACAAAAAACCACATTTACTAGACAAAACTTTACGTAAACATTTGTTTTTAAAAGGCTTTTTTGCTATAATTATTATGGTGATAACATGGTAAAATACGATGAAAACTCAATAAAAATACTAGAAGGTTTAGAAGCAGTTAGGAAAAGACCTGGTATGTATATTGGTTCAACTGATAAAAGAGGACTTCACCACCTAGTGTGGGAAATAGTCGATAATAGTATAGATGAAGTAATAAATGGATACGGAGATAAAATTAAAGTAACAATTCATAAAGATGGAAGTGTAAGCGTAGAAGATATGGGTCGTGGAGTGCCAGTAGGCATGCACGCTAGTGGTAAAAGTACCCCAGAAGTCATTTATACAATACTTCATGCTGGTGGAAAATTCGAAACATCAGGATATAAAGTATCTGGTGGACTTCATGGCGTTGGAGGATCAGTAGTAAACGCGTTAAGTAAATGGATGGAAGTAACCATAAAAAGAGATGGTTTTGAGCATTTCATTCGCTTTGAAAACGGAGGACATACAACCATTCCATTAAAAAAAATAAAAACAACAAATAAAACTGGAACTAAAGTGCACTTTATGCCAGACGATACAATATTTTCAACAACAACATTTTCTTTTACAAACATTTGTGAAAGAATGCAAGAAAGTGCTTTTTTACTGAAAAATTTAACCATTGAAGTTATCGATGAAGCTGATGAAAAACACGAAATATTCCATTATGATAATGGTTTAAATTCATTTGTTGAATACTTAGATGCTGACAAAAAAGTATTACATAATCCAGTAGATTTTAACGGTATGAAAGAAGGAATCAATGTAGAAGTTGCTTTCCAATACACAGAAACTTATTCAGAAAATATCATATCATTTGTTAATAACGTAAAAACAGGTGATGGAGGAACTCACGAAGTCGGATTAAAAACAGCCATCACAAGAGCTTTTAATGATTACGCTAGAAATAATGGATATTTAAAAAGCAAAGATAAAAATTTTGAAGGTCCAGATACAAGAGAAGGTCTTACAGCTATAATAAGCCTTCAAATACCAGAAAAATTATTACAATTTGAAGGACAAACAAAAGGTAAATTAGGAACGCCAATAGCTAGATCAATAGTTGATAATATAACATATGAAAAAATGCAATTTTTCTTAGAAGAAAACAAAGAAATAGCTACAAAAATATTACAAAAAATGGTTAAATCAAAACAAGTCAGAGAAGCAGCTAGAAAAGCTAGAGATGAAGCTAGAAATGGTAAAGGAAAAGGAAGAAAAGAAAAATCAATTAGTGATAAATTTACTCCAGCCCAAACCAAAAATGCCAAAATAAATGAACTATTCTTAGTCGAAGGAGATTCAGCTGGAGGTTCAGCAAAGCAAGGAAGAGATAGAAAATTCCAAGCAATCTTGCCTCTAAGAGGTAAAGTAATTAATACCGAAAAAGCTAGTTTAACTGACGTTTTAGCTAATAATGAAATAAATACCATGATTCATACCATCGGTGCTGGTATTGGTAGTGATTTTGAAATAAAAGATATTAACTATGATAAAGTCATAATCATGACCGATGCCGATGATGATGGCGCACATATTCAAATATTATTATTAACATTCTTCTATCGTTATATGAAACCATTAATCGAGCACGGACATTTATATATAGCCATGCCACCTTTATATGCTCTTAAAAATGGTAATAAAATATATGGATACGCATGGGACGATAAAGAAGCTGAAGAAATAAGAAAAGCCAATAAAGTAAAATTAGAAAAACAAAGATATAAAGGGTTAGGAGAAATGGACGCCACACAATTATGGGAAACAACTATGGATCCTGAAAAAAGAAGTTTAATAAAAGTTAACTTAAACGATGCATCTTTAGCTGAAAAAAGAGTCAGCGTTTTAATGGGTGATAGTGTAGAACCAAGAAAAGATTGGATCGAAGAAAATATTGAGTTTACATTAGAAGATAATTTTGAAATGTAGGGGATAATATGGAAAATATAGTAAAGAAAATATATGATTACTCTTTGGAAGACATTATGGGTGAAAGCTTTGGAAGATATGCTAAAACCATTATTCAAGATAGAGCTTTACCCGATGTTAGAGATGGACTAAAGCCCGTTCAAAGAAGAATATTATATGGAATGTATAAAGATGGTAATACTTATGATAAAGCCACAAAAAAATCAGCTAAAGCTGTAGGAAATATCATGGGATTTTATCATCCCCATGGAGACTCAAGTATTTATGACGCTTTAGTACGTATGAGCCAATGGTGGAAAAATAATTTATGCTATGTTGAAATGCAAGGAAATAATGGTTCCATGGATGGTGATGGCGCAGCTGCCATGCGTTATACTGAAGCTAGACTTTCAAAAGTTGCTGGTGAATTACTAAAAGATATTAATAAAGATACAGTCTTAATGAGTTTAAACTACGATGATACATTACTAGAACCAACAGTATTACCAGCTAAATTTCCCAACCTTTTAGTTAATGGAGCAACAGGTATCAGTGCAGGTTATGCAACAAATATACCACCCCACAATTTAGGCGAAGTAGTAGATGCTACTATCAAAAGAATTGATAGTCCTAATTGTAAATTAGATACAATTTTAGATATCATCAAAGGTCCAGATTTTCCAACCGGTGGAGTTGCCGAAGGAATTAAAGGAATAAAAGAAGCCTTTACTAAAGGAAAAGGTAAAGTCAACGTTAGATGTAAATATGAAATTATAGGAAAAGCCAATAAAAGACAAATAATCATAAGTGAAATACCTTATGAAGTAAATAAAGCCAGTTTAGTAAAAAAAATAGATGATATTAGAATCGAAAAAAAAGTAGAAGGTATAAGTGAAGTAAGAGATGAATCAGATAGAAACGGTCTTCAAATAGCCATCGACTTAAAAAAAGACGCCAATGAAGAACTAATTATTAACTATTTACTTAAAAATACCGACATGATGGTTAGTTATAACTATAATATGGTTGCTATCGTAAATAGAAGACCAATGACATTAGGAATTCTAGAAATATTGGATGCCTATATTGCTCACCAAAAAGATGTAATCACAAGAAGAACTAAATTCGATTTAAAAGTTGCCCAAGCTAGAATGCATATATTAGAAGGTCTAATAAAAGCTTTATCCATTTTAGATGAAGTCATAAAAGTAATTAGATCATCTAAAAATAAATCAGATGCTATAAAAAACTTACAAATTGAATTTGATTTTACCGAAAAACAAGCAGAAGCAATAGTTAATTTACAATTATATAAACTTACCAACACAGATGTTACTGAACTTGAAAAAGAAATGGAAATAAAAGAGCAAGAAATAGCTGTCTGGACACAAATTTTAGAAAACGAAGACGCTTTAAAACATGTTATGAAAACAGAATTAAAATATATCAAAAAAGAATATGCAACTGAAAGAAAAACAGAAATTAAAGATGAAGTAACTGAAATAAAAATAGATACAGCTTCATTAATCCCAAAAGAAAACTGTATAACAGTAGTTACTAATGAGGGATATGTAAAAAGAGTTTCTCAAAGAAGTTATACCGCAAGTAATAATGAAGAAACAGGACTAAAAGAAACAGATTATCCAATAGGCATTTATAAAGCAAATACAATGGATACCTTAATTTTGTTTACTAATCTAGGGAACTTCCTATATGTCCCAGTTTATGAACTACCTGATTTGAAATGGAAAGACTTAGGAAAACATATTAGTAATATAATAAAAATAAGTTCTGATGAAAAAATTATTGGATCATATTTAGTAAATAACTTTAATGAAAAAATAAACTTTGTATCATTTACTAAAAATGGCATGGTAAAACAAACAACATTAAGTGACTTAAAAGTTCAAAGATATTCAAAACCAATTAATTTAATGAAATTAAAAAAAGATGATGAAATGGTTTCTATCGAAATAGCCAAAAAAGAAGTATTTATTACAACAAATAACGGCTTTGGATTAAGATACTTAACAGAAGAAATACCTGTTACTGGAATAAAAGGTAGTGGCGTAAAAGCAATTACTTTAAAAAATGATTATGTTATCTCAGGACGTAGTTTTAATGATGATAATTTAATTATAATTATTACTGATAAAGGAACAATTAAAAGAATTAAAATAGATGAATTTGAAATAACATCAAGAGCTAGAAAAGGCGTTTTAGTTGTTAGAGATGTTAAAACAAATCCATACCACATTCTAAATTCATTTATTATTAATAATAAACAAGAACTTGGTATTTTTACAAGTGAGTTAAGTTATCATAAAGTAACTGAATTTCCAATTTGTGATAGATATCAAACAGGATTGCAATTAACGAAAGAGGAAATTAAAGAAACATTTATAAAAAAAGAAATAGATGAAAAAGAGGAAGTTAAAGAAATTGAAGAAGAACTAACTTTAGACAAAATTGATGAGCAAATAATGACTATCGATGATTTCCTAGATGATTTTAATTCATAAAGAAGATTTTTATCTTCTTTTTTTCTGAAATAAAAAGGAAAAACAAAATAAATATAGTATCTTTCTTATAAGGAGGGTATTAGTGAAAAATAAAAAAATGTATTTATTAAATAGTGATTTAGTATTTAAAACGATTTTTAGTGAAGAAAAAGCTATGAAAAGATTGCTAGAAGAAACACTAGGGTTAAAAGTAGATAAAATATATTCATCAAACACAGAACTAAATGTAGAAACAATAAAGGAAAAAAAGAAAATTTTAGATTTAATAGTAGAAACAGATAAAGGAATAATAAATATAGAAGTAAATAATGATTATCATCAAGGTCTTAAAAATAGAAACTTTTTATACTTTTGTAAACTAATAGGAAGCTCTGTAAATAAAAACGATAGTTATATAAACATAATAAATCATATTCAATTAAATTTAACATGGAACTTG
Source organism: uncultured Bacillota bacterium (assembly GCA_947364595.1). Lineage (GTDB taxonomy): Bacteria > Bacillota_I > Bacilli_A > RF39 > UBA660 > Coprosoma. The sequence continues at coordinate 24,489 of CANATJ010000009.1, forward strand.
CAAAAATATATTAAAAATGACATTAGCAATATAGAAAAATTAACGTATGAAGTAATGGAAAAAACATTAGATTTTTCACTAAGTGATTATTTCAAAATATACATGTATAATATGGATTATTATAAAAATAAGTGTTATAATGAAGGAGAAAAAAGGTTTATAAAACTTTTAGTGGCAGAAAGTATAGAAGAAATGGAAAGAATAAGTAAAGGTGATAAGCTAATGGAAGAAATAACAAATAAAGTAAAAAGATTAAATCTAGATGAAGAATTTTATAAACAAATGGCATTACCTAACGATGAAGAAAAACTATTTAGATCTGCTTTAATTGAAGCTGAAGAAACAGCATCTAAAAATAAAGAAGTGGAAATCGCTAAAAAAATGTTGCTTAAAAATAGTGATATTAAATTTATATCAGAAGTTACAGGATTATCTGAAGAAGAAATTAAAAATTTAAAATAAATTGTTATTTAAAAAACATTAAAAACCAAAAGAAAAACTTTTGGCTCTTTTTATTTATAAGGAAAGTGCTTTTTTCTAATAAAATATATTGACATTAAAGCAAACATATGTTATGTTTTGTATACTTGATAAGGAGATGCAACTGATGTTAAAAGCCTATGTATTTAGATTATATCCAGATAATAATCAAAAACAAATGATAAATCAAACAATAGGTAACTCTAGATTTATATATAATTATTTTCTAAATGATAAAATAACTGAATATAAGAAATTTAAAAAAAGTAAAACAGCTTATGATCAAATAAAATGTATACCATCTTTAATAGAAAATTATCCATGGCTTAAACAAAGTGATAGCTGTGCTTTAAGAAATAGTATATTTAATTTAGATGATGCATATAAAAGCTTTTATAATGGAAAAGGCTATCCTAAATTTAAAAATAAAGATAAATATAATAGTTATAAAACAAATAATATGAAAAGCATATATAAAGGTAAACAATATGAAAGTATTAAACTAGATTTAATAAATAAAATAATAATCTTACCAAAATTAAAAGAAGTAAAAATAAGAGGATATAGGAAATTAAATAAAATAAATGGAATAATAAAAAGTGCCGTTATAAGAAAAGAAGCTAAAAAATACTATGTAAGTGTATTAATAGAAGAAGAATTAATAAAACCAATATTTAATCCTAAAAATATAGTTGGACTAGATTTAGGAATCAAAGATTTAGTAATAACATCAAATCATGAAAAAATAGAAAATAAAGTAAAAAGTTATAATAAAAGATTAAAAGGATTACAAAAAGCTTTATCTAGAGCTAAAGTAGGAAGTAACAATAGATATAAGATAAAATTAAAAATACAAAGAATATATCAAAAAATAAAAAACGCTAGAAAGCATTTAATACATAATATAACAAATAAAATAATAAAAGAAAATGACATTATAATAACAGAAAACCTAGATATAAAAAACATGTATCAAAATCATAATATAGCTAAATCACTTACAAATACTCCACTAGGACACTTAATAAGGATATTAAAATATAAAAGTGAGTGGCAAAATAAAAAACTAATACAAGTAGATAGATATTATCCAAGTAGTCAAATATGTTCAAAATGTGGATATAAAAATGAAAAAGTAAAAGATTTAACTATAAGGAAATGGGAATGTCCGAGGTGTAATACAAAACATGATAGAGATTATAATGCCAGTGAGAATATATTATTTGAAGGAATAAAGTTATATATGGAGCAACTTCAAGTCTAATAAATTTTGAAATAAAAGTAATTAGGGTGGCGACCATCCGATATTGGTCTATGGAGAAATCAAAGATTTCTGTGAAGTAGAAAAACCTTACTGTGAAGTAAGGTAGTCAAAATTTATTTTGACTTTTGTTCTACAATATAAACCTAAACAGTTATTAAAAGAAAAAACAATAATATATTTAAATGGAGGAGATAAAATGTATAAACTTATGAAATTGCCATATCCATTTGATGGATTAAGCCCAGATATCAATCAGCAAACGGTTACCATTCATTATACAAAACATCATAAAAAATATGTGGATAATTTAAATGAGGCCTTAAAATATAGTAATTTACATTATTCTTTGAAAAATATTCCCAAACATATTGATGAGTACCCACTACCTGATAGAGGAACAATTTTATATAACGCTGGTGGTGTCTTAAACCATGATTTATATTGGTATAGTATGAATGTAAACCCAAGTTATCCAAAAGGAAAGCTATTAGACAAAATTAAAAGCCAATATGGAAGCTTTGAACAATTTAAAAATATATTTGTAGATAGGGCCAAACACTTAGTTGGCTCTGGTTACACATTTTTAGTAACTAATGAAAATGGTGAATTAACAATTATGAATTTAGTTAATCAAGAAACCCCAATATCATATAATTTAATTCCTCTTTTTACCATTGACCTTTGGGAGCACGCTTATTATTTACAATATCAAAATAATCGTGATGAATATATAAATAATTTTTGGAATAAAGCCAACTTTGATTATGCCAGTAAAGAATATGAAAATATAGTAAATAAAAAACAATAATAAAAATAAATGAAATAAATATAATTATATAGGAGGGGATAATAATGAAAAAAATAGTTCCATTTAATAAAGATATAGATTTAGATACTAATATTGCTGAAATAAACAGCATTTCTTTAGAACACACCTTGCAAATGAAGGAAGATAATTTAATTTCAGGTACATTTATCGTTAGCGGGCAATATAAAATGACTCAAGGTAGTATTAACGTTGATCCATTTAATTATGAATTGCCATTTGATATAAGCATTGATAAAAAATATGATACAAAAAACGTTATAGTTGATATAAATGATTTTTATTATGAATTAATCAATAATAAAATATTGCGTGTTAATATAGAAGTATCAGTAGATGGAATTGAAGAAAAAAGTGAAAGAGAGGTAGATGAAGTGGCAGAAAATAAAGAAGAAACTTTAGAGGAAGTTTCAAAAGAAGAACTTTCAGAAGAAAACTTAAATCAAGAAACTCTAGAAGTATTTAAAGAAGAAAATACAAGCGAAGAAAGAGAAAATTTAAACGTAAAATCTATATTTGATGGTATAGATGAAAATGAAAAATATGCAGTTTATAAAGTTCACATGGTAACAGAAAACGATACAATTGAATCAATTTTACAAAAATATGAAGTTACTAAAGAACAATTAGATGACTATAATGAATTAACCCAATTAAAAATAGGCGACAAATTAATTGTGCCTACTAGTAATGCGCAAAATTAATGAAGCTTTAAGAAAACATTCTTTAGTAGCAAATAGATACGAAAAAAGAGGAAAAGCTACTATAGTAAATACCAATGAAGGAAGATATATTTATAAAGATAGTAAAATAGACGATAATATTTTAAATTACTTAAAATCGCGTAATTTTGATTATCTTCCAGAAATAATAGGAAAAGAAGAAGATTATCAAATTAGTAAATATGTTGATGGATTTGACATACCGAATGAACAAAAAATGTTGGATTTAGTTAAATTAGTAGCCTTGCTTCATAGTAAGACAACCCATTATAAAGAAATAGATATTAACGATTATGAAGAAATTTATGAAGATCTAGATAATAATCTTAAATTTTTATATGGTTATTATACAGATTTAATAACCACTATTGAAAGTAAAGTTTATATGAGTCCAAGTGAATTATTATTAGCTAGAAACATCTCAAAGATTTACCAAGTAATCGAAAAAGATAAAGAAAGACTAGAAAAATGGCATGAGCAAGTTAAAGAAAAAAGAAAACAACGAAACGTTGTTTTGCATAATAATTTGAAATTAGATCATTTTATTAGGAATAACAATTCATATTTAATAAGTTGGGATAAGGCAAAAATAGGAAACCCAGTTTTTGATTTATATAAACTATACAATAATCATATATTGGATTTTGATTTTTCCGATATATTGCGTGAATATGAAAAAAGTTATCCCTTATTAAAAGACGAAAAAGAATTATTTTATGTTCTAATTAGTTTGCCCGATATTATTAAGTTTCAAGATACTGAATATAATATGTGCAAAAAAATAAGTCACACTCTAGATAAAATATATAAAACAGAAAGAATCATTTCACCAGAAGAGTCTAAAAAATGAACAGAAAAGCAAAAGAAAAATGAAGAAAAGCATTAAAAGATTAAATCTAGTTAAAATGAAAAAAGTAATCAAAATTTGATAAAAAAGAATAATCACACTTCCAAAAAATATCAAAACCCATTTTCCTCGTCCACACCACCAACGACCACGCATAAATATCACCTATAATAATATATTCATGCACCTAAAAAAAGAAAAGGCTTCCTCCCAATTTATACAAATTGCTTGTTTTACAAAAATAATTATTGTATAATATAAACAGAATAGGGGAGGCTTAAAATATGAAAAAAAATGGCTTTATATCATCGGCATTATTATACGGAATATTAAGCCTTTTTATCGTGCTTATGTTAAGTTCTTTAGCAATACTTGGAAACCGAAAAATAGCTATAGACAAAATTAAAACAAGTGCTATAGACGATGTAAGCCATAGTAATCATTTATATGTTTCCTCTAATGGAAATGACGAAGAAGGAATCGGAACTTTAGATAGACCATACGCAACTATTACTAAAGCCTATAACGAAGCAGCTATGGAATCTACGATATTTATAATGACTAATATAACTCAAACCAGTACAATAACATTAAATCAAAATAAAATAATAACCTTAAAAAGTTATGGAAATAAAACTAATTCAATAATAAGAGGAAGTGGCTTTACAAGTAATATTGTCAATATAACAAGCGGTTCATTAAATTTACAAAATATAGTATTTGATGGAAATAATGTTTCTGCTCAAGGATCATTAATTGGTGTAAGTGG
>CANATJ010000010.1 GCA_947364595.1 uncultured Bacillota bacterium
TAAGAATATGCTTAAGGATAATGCTTCTATTGAATTAATTACTAAATATACAGGATTATCAAAGAAAGAAATTGAAACTTTAATGTAAAGTTTCTTTTTTTGACAAAATATATTTAGGTTAAAATATAAAATTTAATAGGAATAAAATAAAATTAGCATTCATATATTGACAGTGCTAAAACATAGTGTTATAATGAAATAGCATTCACAAATTGAAAGTGCTAAAAGGGTGATGATATGTTAACAGAAAGACAGACAGAACTTTTGAAATTAATTGTGGAAAGTTATATTAAGTCCGCAAAGCCAGTTAGCTCAAAAGCGTTATGTGAAACACTTGATTGTTCTAGTGCGACTGTTAGAAATGAGATGGCAGCTTTAGAACAATTTGATTTGATTGAAAAAACACATATTTCTTCAGGTAGGGTTCCTAGTGATAAGGGTTATAGATATTATGTTGATAATATTATGAGTCCAAAAGAACTTTCTGGAGAAGATATGCTTAAGCTTCAACAAATTTTTTCTAATAATGCTTTAGTACTTAGCGATGCAATTTCTAAAAGTATGCAAATAGTATCAGAGCTTACTAATTATACTGCTGTTGTTTTAGGTAATTCATCGTTTGATAATAAGGTTGCTAAAATAGAGGTTGTTCCTATTGGTGAAAATAAGATGATTGCTATAATTATTACTGATAAGGGTCATGTTGAAAACCGTAATATTGCTATTTCTGAGGATATTAGTTTGACTGAAATTAAGCAAGCGGTTGAGCTAATTAACAAGCTTATTGTTGGTGTCCCTCTTAATGAGGTAAGTAGTGTCCTTGAATTTGAGGTAAAACCAATTATTGGTAAGTATGTTAAACAGCATGAAGCTTTATATAATGCATTTTATAATGTTTTTAGTGATTTTTATCCAAAATCAAATATTGTTATGAGTGGAACTAATAATTTACTTATGGAACCAGAGTTTAATGATGTTAATAAGATTAGAAGATTACTTAATAAATTTGAGGATAAAAGTATTATTAAAAATATTCAAGAAGAAGATGATGAAATTAAAGTTTATATTGGTAGTGAAAATATGATCGATGATGATGTTTCAGTTATTAAAACATATTATTACAAAGATGGTGAAGAAGGTACAATTGCTTTAATAGGACCTAAGAGAATGGAATATGCAAAAGCAGAGGCACTTTTAAATTATATTAAACAAAATATTGATAGATAGGTGAAGAAATGGAAAAAACAAAAAATAAAGAAAAAGACGAAAAAACACATGAACTAAAAGATAAAAAAAAGAAATTACATGAAGAGAAATGTGAATGTTATAAAGATGACCATAATTGTGATGAAAGTAAATGTAATTGCAATGAAGAGTGTCATTGTGAAGAAAATATCCTAAAAATAAAGGAACTTGAGGAAGCTTTGTTACGTTTGAAAGCTGATAATATTAATTATCGTAAGCGTAAGGATGAAGAGGTTTCTAAAATGCTTAAGTTTGCTAGTGAAGACATGGTTAAAGATATTCTTCCAATTGTTGATAATTTTGAAAGAGCAATTAAATTAGATGATAATGATTTAACTGATGAACTTTCAAAGTTCTTAGCAGGCTTTAAGATGATTTATTGCCATTTGGTTGAAACTTTAGAAAAATATGAAGTTAAGGCTATTGATGGTATAAATAAAGAATTTGATCCAAATTTCCACCAAGGTGTGTTAACTGAAAAAGTTGAAGGGGTAAATCCTGGTATGGTTGTGGAAGTTATGCAAAAAGGATATATGTTTAAAGATAAAGTTATTAGACCAGCAATGGTTAAGGTAAGCGAATAAAGGAAAGGTGAAGATATATGGGAAAAACAATAGGTATTGATTTAGGTACAACTAATAGTTGTGTATGTGTATATGAAGGTGGAGAAGCTAAGGTTATTGCTAATCCAGAAGGATCAAGAACTACTCCTTCAGTAGTAGCTTTTAAAAATGGAGAAATTATTGTTGGTACAGCGGCTAAAAACCAAATGGTTACTAACTTAGATACTGTTTCTTCTATTAAAAGATTAATGGGAACTAGTGAAAAAGTAAAAGTTAATGGAAAAGAATATACTCCAGAAGAAATTAGTGCAATGATTTTAGCTGATTTGAAAAAAACAGCAGAAGCATATTTGGGTGAAACTGTTGATAAAGCAGTTATTACTGTTCCAGCATATTTTAATGATGCACAAAGACAAGCAACTAAGAATGCTGGTAAGATTGCTGGACTTGAGGTTGAAAGAATTATTAATGAACCAACAGCTGCAGCATTAGCTTATGGTTTAGATAAGCAAGAACAAACTGAACAAATTTTAGTATACGATTTAGGTGGAGGAACTTTTGATGTTTCTATTCTTGAAATCGGTGATGGTGTATTTGAAGTTAAATCTACTAGTGGTAATAATAAACTTGGTGGAGATGATTTTGACCAAAGAGTTATTGACTATTTAGCTTCAGAATTTAAGAAAGAAAATGGTATTGATTTAACTAAAGATAAGATGGCTATGCAAAGACTTAAGGATGCTGCTGAAAAGGCTAAGAAAGATCTAAGTGGTGTAACTACTACTAATATTTCATTACCATTCTTATCTCAAGGAGAAGATGGACCAATACATTTAGAAATGAGTTTAACTAGAGCTAAATTTGAAGAATTAACTCATGATCTAATGGATAGTACTTTAGAACCAGTTAGAAAAGCGTTAAAAGATGCTAAACTTACTAAGAAAGATATTGATAAAGTATTATTAGTTGGTGGTTCTACAAGAATGCCAAAAGTTGCTGAACTTATTAAACAAGAATTAGGAATGGAACCTTCTAAGGGTGTTAATCCAGATGAAGTTGTTGCTATGGGTGCAGCTATTCAAGGTGGAGTACTTACTGGAGATGTTAATGATATCGTTTTACTTGATGTAACACCACTTTCACTTGGTATTGAAACTTTAGGTGGAGTATGTACTGTATTGATTCCAAGAAATACTACTATTCCTACTAGTAAATCACAAGTGTTCTCAACTGCGGCTGATAATCAACCAGCTGTTGATATTCATATTTTGCAAGGTGAAAGACCTATGGCAGCCGATAATAAAACGCTTGGTAATTTCCAATTAACTAATATTCCAGCAGCTCCAAGAGGTGTACCACAAATTGAGGTTACTTTTGATATTGACGCTAATGGTATTGTTAATGTAAAAGCTAAAGATTTAGGTACTAATAAAGAACAATCTATTACTATTACTTCTTCTACTAATTTATCTGATGATGAAATCGATAAAATGGTTAAGGAGGCTGAATCTAATAAGGCAGCTGATGAAAAACGTAAAGAAGAAGCTGATGTTAGAAATGAAGCTGAACAAACTATCTTTATGACTGAAAAATCACTTAAGGATTTAGGGGATAAAGTAGATAAGAAAGATAAAGAAAAAGCTGAAACTGAAATTAAAGATTTAAAAGAGGCTTTAAAGAAAGATGATATTGAAGATATTAAAGCTAAAAAAGATAAATTAAATGAATCAGCAATGGCACTTGGTGCTAAATTGTATGAAGAAGCAGCAAAAAAAGCTCAAGAAAATCAAGGTGAAGAAACTGCTTCTACAAGTGATGATGTAAAAGATGCAGAATATGAAGAAAAATAATGTGGAGTTCTAGGTGACTAGAACTTTCTCATTATAGTTAGGAGAAATTATGAGTAATATTAAAAAAAGATGCGAAGTGCCATCAGATTTGAAGTGGGATTTATCTAGTTTATATAGTGATGAAGCAAAATGGGAAGAAGATTTTAACTTTGTTTCATCTAAAAAAAATGATTATTTTAAGTATGAAGGAAAGCTAAATAATGCTTATGATATTTATAATTATTTTGTTTTTGATGAAGAAATTTCTAAAAAAGCAGATGCTTTATTTATGTATGCTGCTTTAAGATTTGATGAGGATACTACAAATTTTAAGTATCAATCGATGAAAGGAAAAATAGAAAAGTTAATTTATGAGATTTCAGAAAATAGCTCATTTGTTATTCCAGAACTTATGAAACTTTCTAAAAATGATGTTAGTAGTTTTATGAAGGAACTTCCAGAGCTTTCTTTATATGAACGTGAGTTTGATCTTTTACTTAGAAGGAAACCACATATACTTTCTTTAGAAGAAGAAAAAATATTATCTAGTTTATCTAAGGTATTAAATTCATCTGAAGATATAGCTTCATATCTTAGAAATGCGGATATGACTTTTGGTAATATTACTGATAGTAAAGGTAATGAGGTAAAACTTACTAATACTAATTATTCAGTGTATATTACAGATCCTGATAGGAATGTTAGAAAACAAGCTTTTTGTTTGTTACATGAAGAATATAAAAAGTTACAAAATACCTTTGCATGTGCTTATAGTAATAAGGTTGCTTGTGATAATAAAATTGCTAAATTAAGAGGTTATGATTCTGCTAAAGCAGCTGCTTTGTTTGGTGGCAATATTGATTTAGATATTTATGATAATTTGATTAAAACTGTCAGTGCTAATTTAGATGTTATGGATAAATATTTTGCTTTAAAAAAGGAAGTTATGAATTTGGATGAACTTCATTTATATGATATTTATACAGATTTGATTGCTTCTTCTAGTAAGGATTATACTTTTGATGAGGCTAAGGATATTGTTTTAAAGGCTTTATCTATTTTAGGTGAGGATTATGTTAATACTTTAAAAAAAGCATTTTCTGAAAGATGGATAGATGTTTATCCTAATGAAGGCAAAAAAGGTGGAGCTTATTCCTGGGGATGTTATACTTCCAATCCATATGTTTTACTTAATTTTAATGGTAAATTTTCTGATGTTTCAACTTTGGCGCATGAACTTGGTCATTCACTTCATTCTTATTATTCTCATAAGAATAATCCTTATATATATCATCATTATAAAATATTTGTAGCTGAGGTTGCTTCACAAGTTAATGAACTTATTTTATCTTATTATTTGATAAATAATACTGATGATTTAAATGAAAAGTTATTTATATTAGATAACCTTATGAATTTATTTAAGGGTTCTATTGTTAGGCAAACGATGTTTGCAGAATTTGAAGATTTAATGCATGTTAAAGAAGAAGATGGTGAAGTTTTAACTAGTGAGGTTTTATCAGATAATTATTATAATTTATATAAAAAGTATTCTGGAAATAATGTAATTTGTGATGATGATATTCGTTTTGAATGGGAGAAAATACCGCATTTTTACTATGACTTTTATGTGTATCAATATTCTACAGGTTTAGCTGCAGCATGTTATATTGCTAATAAAATAATGAATGGTGAAAAGGGCGCCCTTGAAAATTATTTGAAATTTTTAAGTTTAGGTGGTAGTATGGATCCAGTGGATGAATTGAAGGTTGCTGGTGTTGATATGAGTGATCCAGCGGTTATTCAAAGTGCAATGGACATGTTTAAAGATGTAATTGATGAATTTAAAGAAAGTTATAAAATTTTAAAAAAAATATAATGAGAAGTAGGTGATTTATTTTGGATAAGAAAGATTATTATGAGGTACTTGGTGTTTCTAAGGATGCTAGTGCTTCTGAAATTAAGAGTGCTTTTCGTAAGTTAGCTAAGAAGTATCATCCCGATGTTTCTAAAGAGCCTGATGCTGCAGAAAAGTTTAAAGAAGCTCAAGAGGCTTATGCTGTTTTATCTGATGAAGAGAAAAGACGTCAATATGATCAATTTGGTCATGCGGCCTTTAATAATAATGGCGCTGGAGGATATGATTTTTCTGGCTTTGATTTTTCTGATATTTTTAGTGATTTGTTTGGTGGCGGATTTTCTTCGTTTGGTGGATTTTCTGGATCTAGAGGAAGTCGCGCTCAAAAAGGCCGTGATACTGTAGTTAGAGTTGATTTAGATTTTGATGAGGCAGTATTTGGAACTAAGAAAACTATTAATTTAACTTTAAATGAGAGCTGTGATAGTTGTGATGGCCAAGGTGGTCATGGTGTTACTACTTGTGATAAGTGTCATGGTAGTGGAACAGTAACTACTGAGCAACATACTTTGTTTGGTGCATTTATGACTAAAACTACTTGTGATAAATGTGGTGGTTCTGGTAAAAGTTATGAACATGAGTGTAAAACATGTAGAGGTACTGGTAGGATTAAAAAGAATAAGGATATTGAGGTAACTGTTCCTGCTGGTGTTGATACTGGGAACCAATTACGTATTTCCGGTAAAGGAGAAGCTGGAATTAATGGGGGACCAAACGGGGACATTTATTTAGAGTTTTATGTTAAGAAACATCCTTTGTTTGAAAGGGCAGGTAATGATATTTATTTAGAATTACCTATTACTGTAGCTGAAGCTGCTTTAGGTTGTAAGAAAAGAGTTCCAACTTTAACTGGTGAAATTACTTTATCTATTCCAGCTGGTAGTGAAAGTAATGATAAACATCGTGTTCGTGGCAAAGGTGTAGAGGATGTTAATTCATATCGAAAAGGTGATATGTATATTATTCTAAAAGTAATTATTCCTAAAAAGCTTTCCCGTGAACAAAAGAAACTATTTGAACAACTTTCTAAAACGGGGTTGGATAGTGGTAAAGAGTTTAAAAAAATAGAAGATTATTTAAAATAAGAGTAATTATGTAAAGTAACTGAAAGTTACTCTTTTTTTATTGACATATTTTATCCTTTTTAGTATTTTTAAAATAGGAAGGAGTGTAGTATGGTGAGGAGTAAGTTTAAAGTTTTATGTAGTTTGTTGTGTGTTTTTTTATTAACGGGTTGCGTTAAAGTGGAAGAAAATATTGTTATTCATAAAGATAAAAGTATGGATGTATCTATAGTTGGAGCTGTTAATTCAGCTATGTTAGGTCAATCAGGTTTTGATGAAAGTGAGTTGGAAAAAGCTAAAAATAATGGTTTTAAGGTGGAAAAATATTCTGACAATGATAAAGTAGGATATAAAATTACTAAATCTATTTCTAATATTGAAAATGCTAGTAATAAGGATATATCAGTACAAGAAGTTGGTAAGGAAAAACCTTTGTTTACGGTTGAAAAAGGGTTATTTAAAAATAAATATATATTTAATCTTAGTTCATCTGATAATGTAACTTTTACTCCTGGTGAGGGTGTTACTGCCCAAGATGATAATTCTGATGAAGGAGCTACTTTGGCCAATGATGAGGGATCTTTGGATAGTAGTGATAGTGCGTCTTTAGCTGATGATAATGTGTTAGATACTGATGATTCTTCTGATAGTAGTGAGGAAGAGACTTCAGATATGGATTTATCTTCTTTATCTTCAATGATGGGAAGTATGGAAATGAATTATACAGTTGATTTACCATATAAGGCACTTAGTAATAATGCAACATCAGTAAATAATGATGGTAAAAAATTAACTTGGGATTTAACTAAAATGCAAAATGGTATTGAGTTTGAATTTGAACTTTATAATATGAATAATATTTATATTGCTGGTGGAGTGGCATTATTAGTTGTAATTATTATTGTATTAATTATTGTTTCTAAAATTAAAAAGGGTAAAAAGGGTAATCCTGTATTAGTGGAAGAACCAGATGTTAATCTTGATAATACATCAATGGCAACGCCTACACCAGCGGTATCTTTAAACTATAATGAAGGTGTAGTAACTAGTAAAATATTGCAACCTATAGAGCCAGTTGTAGAACCAGCACCAGTAGCAGAAACGGTTGTACCTGTAGAATCTGTTCAAGTAGCTGAACCTGTGGTTAGTGAAGAAACTGAACCAACTCAAGAGTTAACAGCTAGTGGTAATGATCAAGAAGTTAATGCAAGTTCTATGTCTTCGTTTGATCCATTTAATGCAACTGTTGTTAATTCTCAGGAAAAAGCTGATGAAATTTTTGCTGATAATAAAAATTTAAATTAAAGAGTGATTATATCATTCTTTTTGTTTTTTTGTCTGTAAATTTGTTTGAAAATAAGGTAAAACAGCTTGCTCTAAAAACATATATATATTATAATAATGCTATGGAAGGTGAAAAAATGGATGATATTTTATTAAATGCTGAAGAAAAGATGGAATCAGCTATAGAGTCAATGGAGAAACGTTTTAATAATGTTAGGGCAGGTCGTGCTAATCCTGCAATTTTAGATGCGGTTATGGTTAATTATTATGGAACCCCTACTCCTTTAAAAAGTTTAGCAACTATTTCAATTCCTGAGGCTAGACAGCTTATGATTAAACCTTTTGATCGTGGTAGTTTACCAGAAATTGAAAAGGGTATTTATGAAGCTAATGTTGGGATTACTCCTAATAATAATGGAGAATGTATTATTTTAAATATTCCAGCACTTACTGAGGAAACTAGAAAAGAATATGTTAAACAAGTAAAACAAATTTCTGAAGATTGTAAGATTAATTTACGTAATATTAGACAAGATGCTAATAATGACATTAAGAAAAATTCTGATTTTACTGAGGATGAAAAAGAAGATTATATGGATGATGTTCAAGATTTAATTGGTAAATATAATAAAATTGTTGATGAAAAAACAAAAGAAAAGGAAAAAGATTTACTTAGTGTGTAGGTGAACTTGTTTGAAGAAAAAAGAAATTGATATTCAAAAGATAAATGAGGTAACTCACTTATCTTCTAAGGTTTTAAAAATTTTATATTTGCTTTTATGTATAGCTGCTATTTATGCAGTGGTTATATTATTTAAGGAAATTAAGGTTGCTAAATTTTTAGTTACTATTTTAAAGGTTGTTTTTCCTTTATTTATTGGTTTAGTAATTGCTTGGCTTTTTGAACCGTTTGTTAAATGGCTTGAGTCTAAGAATATTAAGCGTAGTATTGGAACGACATTAACATATATATTAATTTTATTTATTTTCTTTTTGATTTTATCTTCACTTATTCCACTACTTGTAGATCAAATAAAAGATTTTATTAAAATTGCTCCAAGTGTTTTTGATTCTATTAAAAATTGGTGCGTAGATTTATTTGATTATATTGGTAATAATGGTTATATTAATGCAGATAAAATTAAGGGAGAGTTTTTTGCAAGATTTGAAACTATTGCTTCAGATGTTACTACTGAACTTCCAACTACTTTATTGAATTTTGCAACTAATGTATTTTCTGGTATTGGAACGTTTGTTTTAGGTTTAATTATTGGATTTTTCTTACTTATAAGTTTTGATAAAAGTTTTAGTATTTTCAATTTTGTTCCTAAAAAGTTTAGAAAGACAACGACTGATTTGTTTGATCAAATAAATGATTCTTTAAGACTATATGTTAAAGGTGCGGCTATTGATTGTGCAGTAATATTCCTTTTAAGTTCTATAGGATTATGGTTAGTAGGATTAAAAGCGCCAGCTTTATTTGGACTTTTTTGCGGACTTACTAATATTATTCCTTATGCAGGGCCTTATATTGGAGGCGCACCAGCAGTTATAGTTGGATTTACTCAAAGTTCTACTATCGGAATTTTAACACTTTTAGTAATTGCTGTTATTCAATTTTTAGAAGGTAATTTTTTACAACCAGTTATTATGTCAAAAATTACTAAGTTACATCCAGTAACAATTATGCTTGGATTGTTGGTTTTTGGTTATTTTTTTGGTATAATTGGTATGCTTGTTTCAACTCCACTTATTGCGGTTTTAAAAACAATATTTACTTTTTATGATAAAAAGTATGGACTTTTGAATTATACTTCAGAAGATTAAAAAATTTAAATACCACTTTATAGTGGTATTTTAAGGAGAGTAATTATGGATACAAAAATATATGTAATTTCAGGTAAAGCACGTCATGGTAAGGATACTACGGCTTTGGCAATTAAGGAAATATATGAAAAAGAAGATAAAAAGGTTATTAATTTAGCATATGGAAATTATATTAAAGAGTATGCGAAAAATATTAGTGATTGGGATGGTAGTGATGAAACTAAGCCAAGAACTTTATTACAACAATTAGGTACAGAAATTATAAGAAATAAAATTGATGATAAGTTTTTTGTTAAAAGACTTTGTAATGATATTAGAGTTTATAGTTATTTTTTTGATGTTATTACTATATCTGATGCAAGATTTGTTGATGAAATTGAAGAGCCTAAAAAACTTTTTAATGATGTAATAACAATTAAGGTAATTAGAGATGGCTTTGAAAGTAATTTAACTAAAGAGGAACTTAAACATAAAACTGAAACGGCTTTGGATGATTACGATGATTATGATTTTGTAATCCATAATGATGGAACTATTTTAGAACTTAATGAAAAAGTAGCTTTACTTGTTAAGGAGGTAGAAAATGAACGTTAAGGATTTATATATTGATTTTTTTGAGAAAAAGGGGCATAAACAAATACCTAGTGCACCAATAGTGCCAGAAAATAATCCTACTGTTTTATTTAATACAGCGGGTATGCAACCTTTAATACCATATTTATTAGGACAACCTCATCCTTATGGCAAACGTTTATGTGATTATCAAAAATGTGTTCGTCTTACTGATTTAGATGAAATTGGAGATAAAACTCATCATACTTTTTTTGAAATGCTTGGGAACTGGAGCTTAGGTGATTATTTTAAAGATGAATCTATTGAATATAGTTTTGAATTTTTAACTAAAATACTTAATATTCCAGTTGAACGTTTAGCGGTTACTGTTTTTGAAGGTGATGATAAAATACCTCGTGATGAAGTTTCAGCAAACAAATGGATGGAACTTGGAATTAGTGATAAGAGAATTGCTTATTTAGGTAGATCTGATAATTTTTGGATTGCTGGTGACTCTGGACCATGTGGTGGCGATACTGAAATATTTTATTGGCGTAGTAATGATGATATTCCAGAAGTGTTTGATCCAGAGGATGATCGCTGGGTAGAAATATGGAATAATGTTTTTATGGAATTTTATCAAGATGAAAATGGTAATATTACAGAACTTAGCCAAAAGAATGTTGATACTGGAATGGGTCTTGAGAGAATTGCGGCTGTTTTAGAAGGCGTAGATGATAATTATATGACTTCAATATGGAAGGATGTAATTGATACTATTTGTGATATTGCTGATTTGCCATATGAAGGTAATGAAAAATCAATGAGAATAATTGCGGATCATATTCGTACAGCGGTATTTATTGCAGCTGATCCTGCTGGAATTAAACCTAGTAATACTGATCAAGGATATATTTTAAGAAGATTGATTAGAAGGGCAATTAGACATGCTAGAAGCTTGCAAATAGATATAAATAGTAATTGGGATGAGCAAGTTGCTTTATTAATTATCAATAAATATGAAAAATATTATCGTGAGCTTAGTGATAATAAAGAAGTTGTATTATCTGTTTTAAAAAATGAAAAAACTAAGTTTAGTAGAACTTTGGAAAAAGGTTTAAGAGAGTTTGATAAGCTTGTTAATGTTGATAACAAGGTTGTTAATAAGGATGTGGCTTTTAAGTTGTATGATACTTATGGTTTTCCAATTGAACTTACGATAGAAGAAGCTTCGGATAAAAACATGGAGGTTGATGTTGAGGGCTTTTATGAAAAATTTAAAGAGCATCAAGAAAAATCTCGTAGTGCATCTAAAGGTAAGTTTAAAGGTGGTCTTGCTGGAAATAGTGAAATGGAAATTAAATATCATACTGCAACCCATTTACTTAATGCGGCTTTAAAAAGGGTTATAGGTCCTGAAGTTTATCAAAAAGGTAGCAATATAACTAGTGAAAGATTAAGATTTGATTTCCCTTGTGATCATAAATTAACGGCAGAAGAAAAAACTGAAGTTGAAGCTTTAGTTAATAAATGGATTTCAGAAGACTTAAAGGTTACTAAAAACCAAATGAGCAAGGAAGAAGCTATTGCTAGTGGAGCAGAGTGTAGTTTTATTGAGAAATATCCAGATATAGTAACAGTATATTCTATTGGTGATGTTTCTAAGGAATTATGTGGTGGTCCACACGTAGAACATACGGCTTTACTTGGTGAATTTAAAATAAAAAAAGAAGAATCTAGTAGTGCTGGAGTTAGAAGGATAAAAGCAATTTTAAAATAATGCGTTTGCATTATTTTATTTTTGTTATAAGGAATAATATATTTTTTGACATGTTTTAAAATAAGAAATATAATAATAAATGAAAAGAGGATTTATTATGAAAAAAGTAAGTGTTATTGTACCAGTATATAATTCTAGTGAATATTTAGAAGACTGTTTAAAATCTTTATTAAATCAAACACTTGAGGATATAGAAATAATTGCGGTTGATGATTGTTCTTTAGATAGTAGTTTAGATATTTTAAGGGAATATGAAAGAAATTATCCTGATAAATTAATAGTTAAGCATAATGATAAAAATATTGGCCAAGGGGCTACTAGAAATGTAGGAATGAAATTTGCTAGTGGTGAATATATTGGCTTTTTAGATAGTGATGATTATGTTAGTTTAAAGATGTATGAAAATATGTATGAAGCTGCTAAAAATAATGATAATCCTGATGTGATTACAACAGGACTTTTATTTGTTAAAGATAATCACTATTTAATGCAAAATATGGATTATATGAAAAGGGATACCATGGGCAATATTTGTGATGTTTTATCTGATAGTGATCCTATACTTAATCAAACACCATCTGTTTGTAATAAAATTTTTAGAAAAGATTTTATTGTGGATAAATTGTTTTTAGAAGATGTTATGTGGGAAGATGTAGCTTTTAGTTATTCACAAATGTTTAATGCTGATAAAATTTTATTTTTAAACAATAATGATTACTTTTATAGAAAAAGAAGTGATAATGGTGTTTCATCTAAAGGCTTTATTTTTAACGAAAATGTTTTTGATATTTTTAAGGTAACTGATGAAATTGGAAATGCTACTATGAAAAGTGGTAGATATGAGTTATTAAAAGATAATATTTCTTTTATTCAATCTGTATCTTGTCTTCAAAGGGTATCGGAAATTTTAAATTGGGATATATCTTTAGATGATAAGAGAGAACTTTGTTTTAAAATGAAAAATTTGATTAATCAAAAATATGGTAATATTGAAAGTTTAAATCAGGATTTATTGTCAAGTAGAATTGATCCTCATACTTTAGCTTACTTAAATGAGTTAGATATGCATAAATCTGGACATAGAGTTAAATAAGTTAAAGCATTGACAAAATGCTAGTTTTTTGAGAAAATTGTTATGTTAAGGAAAGAGGGGATACTCGTGCTTCAAGAAAGAATATTGTTAACTCCAAAAGACATTTTAGAAAAAGAATTTAAAATTGATACTAGAGGTTATAGACCACAAGAGGTTGATAAATTTTTAGATACAATTATAAGTGATTATGAAGAAATGATTTTGATGATTAAAGAACTTGAAAAAGGAAAAAAAGAACTAATTGATGAGAATATTAGACTTAAACAAGAAGTACGTAATGCTCGCATGAAGTTAGAAGTCTTAAGAGAGTCTGGCAATAATGAAGTTTCTAATGCCGATTTGCTTAGAAGATTATCTAATTTAGAAAAAATTATTTATGGTGATAAATAATATTTTGACAAACGCTGCATTTTTATAATGTAGAGGAAAGTCCATACTTGCACAGTCTGTGATGGCTGTAGTGATTGTGCATAGGGAAAAAATAACCTATGGTAGCCTATTTGGCTAACGGCGCGAATAGCCTAAGTTTTTAATATGGCAATTTCGCATAAAGTGCCGCAGTGACGAATCTTTTAGAAATAAAAGGGTGAAACGTGGTAAACCCCGCAAGCAAGAAACCCAAATTTTGGTAGGGGAACCTAATAAGGAAGAAACGAATTTCTTATGGGATCGATTATTCGATAGATAAATGTTTGTCGCCTAGAGATAGGAACAGAATATGGCTTATAAAATATTATTTTTTAATAAGGAATGATTATAATGAAAGAGATTGGTGAAAAACTTAAATCGGCTAGAGAAAGTATAGGCGTTTCTATTGAAGAAGTAGCTGAGGATTTAAAATTAAGACCTTCACAAATAGAAAATATTGAATCAGGAAATTCCGAGGCTTTTAAAGATATGTTTTATCTTAAATATTTTATTCGTGATTATGCTAAATATTTAGGACTTAACAAGGAAGATTTGGTTGACGAGTTTAATGAATATTTATTTGATTATACTTCAAGACTTTCTTTAGATGATATTAAAAGAGCGAAGAAGACTAAAAGTGAGAATAAAAAGATTAAATCACCATACACAATTGAAAGAAAAAGTAAAGTTTCTATTATTATGTTTGGAATATATGTGTTAGTGGTTCTTTTAGTAATAATTACTCTTTATTTCTTATTTACCTTAAATAAGGATGATGATGATAATTTTGTAGAGGGTACTGTTATAACTGACAGTAAATAGGAGGATATATGAATTTACCTAATAAGCTTACAATGGCTAGAATATTTTTAACTTTTATTATTATTTTTGTACTTTTATTTCCGTTTTCAGCAATGGGGATGAATGTTACGCAAATTTTTGTTAATGAATCTATAGTAATTGATATTAGATATTTAATAGCAGGTGTTTTATTTGTTATTGCATCACTTACTGATTGTGTTGATGGATATGTTGCTAGAAAATATAATTTAATTACTGATTTTGGGAAGATGATTGATGCTATTGCAGATAAAATTTTAGTTAATGCTGTATTAATTATTTTATGTGCACAAGGATTTATTCATCCAATTATTCCAGTAGTAATTATTGTTCGTGATACTATTGTTGATTCAATTAAAATGGTTGCTGGTTCTAAAGGTAATGTAGTAGCTGCTAGTAGTGCTGGAAAACTTAAAACTTTAACTATGATGTTTGGTATTACACTTACTTTATTTTATAACATGCCATTCGAATTATGGAACTTACATATTGCTGATTTCTTGTTAATTGTGGCTTCAGTTTTATCGGTAATTTCTGGAATTCAGTATTATCATGTTAATAAGAAATTTATCTTTTAAAGAGAAATTAATTTCTCTTTTTTCTTTGATTTTACTTGTTAAAATGGGGAAATTGGTTATAGGAAAATGGGAAAATTATTAATTTGATTTTGTTGTTTTGGGAAAATGTTTGAACAAATGTTCGCAAAAAGTATTGACATTCTTTTTTATATGATATAAAATTAGAGTGTAGGAGATAAAGGAGGAAATCATAATGGCAAAAACAGCTGTTAGTAATGATCAAAATTTAAAACAAGTCTTAGCGGATATTGAGAAACAATTTGGAAAAGGTTCAGTAATGCGTCTTGGAGATAACGAACATAGAGAGATTGATGTTATTTCTAGTGGTAGTGTTGCTTTAGATGTTGCTTTAGGAATTGGAGGATATCCCAAAGGACGTATTATAGAAATATATGGACCTGAATCTAGTGGTAAAACTACTTTTGCCTTACATGCTATTGCAGAAGCCCAAAAAGCTGGGGGAAAGGCGGCATTTATTGATGCTGAAAACTCTTTAGACCCACAATATGCTGCTAGATTAGGAGTAGATATTAATGAGCTTTTATTATCACAACCTGATAATGGTGAACAAGCTTTAGAGATTGCAGAGGCATTAGTTCGTAGTGGAGCTATAAGTGTAATTGTAATTGACTCAGTAGCAGCTTTAGTTCCACAGGCTGAAATTGAAGGCGAGATGGGTGATTCACATGTTGGTCTTCAAGCAAGACTTATGAGCCAAGCTTTAAGAAAATTAGCTGGTATTATAAATAAAACTAATACTGTGGCAATATTTATTAATCAATTACGTGAAAAAGTTGGAGTAATGTTTGGAAATCCAGAAGTAACACCTGGTGGAAGAGCGTTAAAATTTTATTCTTCAATAAGACTTGATATTAGAAGAAGTGAACAAATTAAATTAGGAACAGATATTATTGGTAATAAGACTAATGTTAAGGTTGTTAAAAACAAAATGGCTCCACCATTTAAAACTTGTCAAGTTGATATTATGTATGGTACTGGTATTTCTAGAGAAGGTGAAATTATTGATTTGGGTAGTGATGCTGGTATTTTAGAAAAATCTGGTGCATGGTATTCTTATAATGGTGAAAAGATTGGCCAAGGAAAAGAAAATGTTAAAGAGTATTTAAAAGCAAATCCAAAAATATCTGATGAAATTTATAAAAAAGTAAGAGAATACTTTGATATAAATTCTAATAGCAAAAAAACGACTGAATAAGTCGTTTTTTAAAATATATTTTGACTTTTGCCTTTTTTTTGCTATAATGTTTTTAGAATATGGAGGGAATTAAAATGGATGATAAAAAAGAAAATGAAATGAATACTAATGAAGTTAATAATGATTTTAAATATAGTTTTGATTTTTCAAATCAAGTGGATAATCCTGCTGTTCCAGCAGCTGAACCAGCTCCAACAGTTGAGCCAGTAGCGC
This sequence comes from uncultured Bacillota bacterium, assembly GCA_947364595.1. Taxonomy (GTDB): domain Bacteria; phylum Bacillota_I; class Bacilli_A; order RF39; family UBA660; genus Coprosoma. The sequence goes on from CANATJ010000010.1 coordinate 16,411, forward strand.
CTGCAGAGCCAGCTTCAGCGGTTGAACCAGTTGCGCCTGCAAGTCCAGCTCCAACAGTTGAACCAGTAGCACCAGTAGAACCAGCTCCAACAGTTGAACCAGTGGCACCAGTAGAACCAGCTCCAACAGTTGAACCAGTGGCACCTGTAGAACCAGCTCCAGCAGTTGAACCAGTAGTGCCTGTAGAACCAGCTCCAGCAGTTGAACCAGTAGCACCTGCAGAGCCAGCTCCAGCAGTTGAACCAGTTGCACCTGTAGAACCAGTTCCAGCGGTTGAGCCAGTTGCACCTGCAGAGTCAGTACAAAATCAATCTAATGGCGATGAAGAATTAATTAAAGATAAAAAAGAAACTACAAGATTTTTATTACTTATATTAGTTCTTTTGATTGTGTTTATTGTGGCACTACCATTTGTTCTTAAAATTTTAGGATAGAAATATCCTTTTTATTTTTGTTTTGTTAATTGAAAGAAATTAAATATTTTATGAAAGTTTTCATTAAATTTATTTATTTCTTTTTTTAATTTGTTAAATGCTTTATCTATATTTGGTTCTTGATTACCAAAGCATTCTAAACAGATATAACTTAATTTTTTTTGATTTTTATCTTTATATATTTTTTCTAATTCATTTTCAATAAATTTTTTGTTTTCTATTTCAAATCTAGTTTTGAAATTATCATGTTTTTTTTCTTCAATTACATTATAATTAATTGTTGTTTCTCTTTGAAATTTTGCGTTATCAACTGCATCTTCATTTTCATCTATGGTAAGGGAGCTTTTCATAACTATTAAACCATATTTATTTAACATTACAGCAATTGCTTCTTTTGTATCACTAAATATAGCGGCATATTTTATTTTTAATATTTCGTTTCTTTTAAATTTTTCGCTTTTGTAATTAATTATATTTAGAAATTGATCTTCTAATTTTATTTTTTTATTTTTAATATCTTCTAGTTGCTTCCTAGAAATTCTAAATAGTGGTATTTTTCTTATATGTGTAATTTTATCTGATGGATTCCAATCATAAAATTCATAATACTCTGGATGGAAATTTAGTAAAATGTCATATATATAATTCATTTTTTTTGCCTCCTGGTATAAAAATTGATAAAAAAACTATTATTAGTCCAATTGGACCGATAAGGCATTCAGCCCTACTACAAATAAAATTAACATATTCTATAAAATTATACCCAATTGGGATTAAATTTAAATAACTTATAATAAATACAAAGCCAAGTACACTAAAACCAAATCCGATTAAAAAAAATGTAATTCGCGTTACCATATTATCAGTCCTTTATAGTTCTAATTAATAATATTATTTATATGCGAAAATTTGCTTGTAACTTGAACTTTTGAAGTTAATCATGTTATAATATTTCAAGGTGGTAATGATGGATTATAAGGTTAAAATTAATGAATTTGAAGGGCCATTAGATTTGCTTTTGCATTTGATTAAACAAGCAGATATTGATATTTTTGAAATTAATATTGCTGATATAACGGATAGTTATTTGAGTTATATTAGTCAAATGGAGGAGTTAAATTTAAATATTGATAGTGAGTATTTAGTAATGGCAGCTGATCTTATTGAAATGAAATCTAGAGAGTTATTACCGCAAAATGATGAAGTAGAAGAAGATGATTATGAGGAAGATCCTAAAGAAGCATTAATTAATCGTTTAATAGAATATCAAAAATATAAAGAAATTAGTCAAGAGTTTAAAAAAATGGAGGAAGATAGGAAAGAATTATTTTCTAAAGATCCAAGTTTACTTAATGAATTTCATGATGATAATGTTAAAATAAATGATGATATTATACTTGATGATTTGATTAGGGCTTTTATGAAATTTCAAGAAAGAAAAGAATTTGAAAAGCCACTAAATACAGTAGTTACTCGTAAGGAGTATTCTGTTGGTAAAAGATGTGATGAGATTATTACCTCACTAAGAAAAAAACGAAAGATGAATTTTGATGATTTATTTGAAATTTATACTAAGGAATATACTGTTGTAACTTTTTTGGCTATTTTAAATTTGGCTAGAAAAGGTCAACTTGATATTAGACAAGATAGAAATTTAAATACTATTGTTTTAAGTTTAAAAGGAGAAGCATAATATGAATTTGAAGGCTGTATTAGAAGGATTATTATATGTTGCTGGCGACGATGGGTTGTCAAAAGATCAATTAACCAGTGTTTTAGATGTTGAATTAAATGTATTAGATGAATTAATTAATAACCTTAAAAGTGATTATGATAATTCTGATAGAGGGTTACAGTTAGAATTTTTTGGTGATAAATTTAAATTGGTTACTAAGAAAGAACATGCTGATTATTATAAAAAATTAGTAGATGATGAAATAGAAGCATCTTTGAGTAATTCGGCTTTAGAAACTTTGGCCATTATTGCTTATAATGAACCTATTACAAGAATTATGGTTGATGAAATTAGAGGGGTATCTAGTGCTCATATTGTAAGGAAACTTGTTTTTAAAAATCTTATAAAGGAAGTGGGTCGTTCAGATCTTCCGGGTAGACCAATTTTATATGGGGTTACTGATCAATTTTTAGATTATTTTGGACTTAAATCAACTAAAGATTTACCTTCTATTGAATTTGAATCAAATGAAGATCAAACAGAACTTTTTGATTCTAAATACAAGGAAGAGGTTTAAAAAATAAAAAAAGTGTGTTATAATTAATACACTTGCTTGTGTGGCGGAATTGGTAGACGCGCACGACTCAAAATCGTGTGGCATTGCCGTGTGGGTTCGATTCCCACCACAAGCACCAGATTGATAGAAAACGTTCTTGATAAAAGTGCGTTTTTATTTTTTATATGAGTAAAATAAAAGTAGATAATTAATTTGAACTATTGACATGGGAGTAACTTTCGGGTGTACAATTATATTGTAAGAACAGATGAGTAAAATAGATATTTATTATAGTTATGGTAATCATATAAGAATGATTGCTGAAAAAATTAAAAATAATTTGACTTGTGATATTTTAGAAATAAAACCTAAAGTACCATATTCTAGTGATTATCAAACAGTAGTTGATGAAACTGAAGATAATCTTCAAATTAGAGAAACTTCTGAAATAGAAGATATTAATGTTAATATTCCTTTATATGATACTGTTATTTTAGGAACACCAGTATGGTGGGGAATTGCTGCTTGGCCAGTAGATACTTTTGTTAAAAATAATAATTTTGATGGAAAAACGGTTATTCCATTTTGTACTTCTGCTTCATCTGGTTTAGGTGAAAGTGGACAGTTGCTTGCTAAAGAAGCTGGAACTGGAAACTGGGTAGAAGGTCATAGATTTAGTTCTAATCCATCAAGTTCTGATATTAAATCTTTTACTGATAGTTTAAAATAGTATGAATAAGTCTTATTTAAAGGCTTATTTTTTGCTTTCAACTTGAAATATTTAACTAAAAGTGATATAGTAGCTCCTGTAGTTTGCTGTACCCTAAGAAAGGAAAATAACTATGGATAATTTACAAATATTAAAATTAGTTAAACAAGGAAAAATTGATAGAGAGGGTAGTCAAGGTTTGACTGGCTATCCACATATAGATAAACCTTGGTTAAAATATTACGATGAAGAATTTTTAAAAAAGCCTTTACCACAGATGAGTATATATGACTATATGAGAATACATAATATAGGTAATGAAGAATCAGTCGCACTAAGTTATTACGGTAATGAAATAACTTACGGAGAACTTTATGATAAAATTGAAAGTTCAACTAAAGTACTTACATCTTTGGGTGTTTGTGACAATGATAGAATTTTATATTTAATGCCAAATATTCCTGAAACTGCATATCTATTTTATGGTGGTTCAAGAATAGGTGCAGTATCAGATTATGTTGATCCAAGACCAGATAGTATAGATTTAAAGGTAAGTGCAAGGAAAATACTTGAATTAATAAAAAAAGAAAAAATAAAACATATTGTTGCTTTAGATATGTGTTATTTGCAAATGATAAAACCTATTGAAAATGAATTAAAAGAAATGGGAATTGACGATATAATTATTACATCTGCTAGTAACTCGATGGATTTAAAGGCTAAACTGAATTATTTAAAAGAAACTTTAAGTTTTGATGGCCTTAGTGTTTTTAAAAATAATCTTAAAAATCAAAAGAAAATATCAGAAAAGTTTGAAGATGCAAAAAGAAAATCCCCATTAAATTTAATTGATTTTAATAAAGCAATTCACGAATGTAAAGGAGTTTCTTTTATGGACTGTGAATATATAGGTGATAGGTTATCAGTTATTACTCATACCTCAGGAACAAGTGGTGCACCTAAACCGATTCCATTAACTACCTATAATTTGAACGCTTATGTTCATCAAACGTATGGAGCTAATATGCTTATGGAAAAAGGAGATAGGGTACTACATATACTTCCATATTTTGCAGCATATGGTGTAGTAGATGTTGCCCATGCAGGATTAGTTCATGGAAATAATTTAATTCAAATACCAATGTTTTCTCCAGCAAATCTTGGTAAATTAATAAAGAAATATAAACCTCAAACTATTATTGGTGTTCCTTCATGGCTTACAAGTATAATGAATAGTAAAGAACTTAGTTCAATGGATCTATCTTTTATAAAAATGCTTACTTATGGTGGCGACTCTATGAATGCGGAAGACGAAGAAAAGGTTAATGATTTTTTAAGGGAACATAATTGTAATTGTCTTTTAACAAAAGGACATGGGATGAGTGAAATTGGTGGATGTGGTTCATACGCTACTAATGAATATAATGTTCCTAGTTCAATGGGAATACCAATGCCTAATACAACTTATGCTATTGTTGATTTCAATACTAAAAAACCAATACAATTTGATTTAGATAGTGATGTAATAGAAGGGGAAATTGCTATTTCTTCTCCAGTAGCAACATCTGGTAATTTAGATGGAATAGAATTTCTTAAAAAGATAGATTTAGATGGTAAAGATTTTATATTAACTGGAGATATAGCCGCTATGGATAAAGATGGCATATTACATTATTTGACAAGAGCCGATAGAACATTTACTAGATATGATGGCTTTAAAGTTAAACCTTATAAAATTGAAGAGATGATAAAATCACATTTTCAAGTTAAGGAGTGTGTAATAACATCATATTATGATGAAAGAGTTCAAGGGATGATGCCTACTGCCAATATTGTTTTAGAAAATGGTGATTTATTAGAAGAATATACCGAAGAGGAAATTTGTAGAGCAATTATTGAAGAGTGTTTTGTTAATAATAAAGAGGCATCAAGCAGACAAATACCATCAAAATTTAGATTTTTAAAAGAATTACCTCTTACAAAAAATGGTAAAATAGATTATAATAATATAGAGAGTACAGATTTTGATCTTTGTGAGATAGATGTGGTTTGTGATGAAACAAATATTTTATTGGGTGATATAAAAATTCATAAACGTACTAGGGGGAAAGTTTTACAAAAGAATAGAAAGTAGGAAAATTGATTATGGGTAGTGGTATAGTTTTATTGAATATATTTTCATTATTAATTATAGTAATTTTAAGTATTGTATTTTTTACTAAACAAAGATTACATAAAAATGAGGATAATTTATATGGTAAATTGCTAGTGTACAGTGTGTTTGCAAATATTTTTGGAATATTATTTGGTTTATTGATGGAAACAGAATATTTAAATTCAATTATAACTTTAATATTCAATAAAATTTATTTGATTTTTCTAATAATTATAGTGCTTACTTTTGCTTTTTATACCTTTTGTATTTCAAAAAGGAGCGATAAGTATTTTATAGAAGCTAAAGTAGTTTATTATGTCATGATAGTCACTAGTATTATTTTACTTATGACACTACCTGTTCAATTAGTAAATATAAATGGTGTTTTGAGTATTAATGGTCCAGCCTTTTATTTTACTGTTCTAGATTTTATAATTATATATACTTGTTTAATTATTTTGTTATTACTTGATTATAAACATATTTATAGTAAAAAGTATATTCCAATTATTTTATTACTTATTGGTGGTATTATTATAGCAGCTGTCCAAATGATTATGCCTAATGCTAATTATATTATTAATCCTTCTATTGCTATAACTATTTTAATAATGTATTTTACAATTGAAAATCCCGATATGAAAATGATGGAAGAATTATATAAAAACAAAAGAATTATTGAAAGTAATGCTGATAGTACTTCTAATTTCTTATTTAAATTATCACAAGATATGAAATCGTCTGTTAATGAGATAAATTTGATTTCTTCTAAAAAATCTAATGAAGATTTAAAGAAGATTAATGTTTTAGGTAAAAACTTAAAACATATTATAAATGATACACTTGATATGAGTACTATGGTATCTAAACCTGTAAAAATTTATAATTCAAAATATAATCCAAAAAATTTATTTGATGAAGTAATGTCTATGACCGAAAATAAATTAAAAAACAATGTGAAATTGGAATATAATTTGTGTTCCAATATGCCACATTATGTATATGGTGATTTTATTAAAGTAAAACAAATACTTTCATCAATCCTAGAAAATAGTATTAAATATACAAAAGAAGGTTTCATTTCATTTGATGTAAATACTATTATTAAATATGATACATGTAGATTTATTATTGATATTACCGATAGCGGAGAAGGACTTAGTCTTGATAAAGTAAATGAAATATTAAGTTTAGATGCATTACCTGAAGAATCTGATTTAGATAAAATTGTTTTAGACTTAATTGAAGTTAGATCATTAGTTAATCAAATTGGCGGTAGTTTTATGATTAAAAGCGAAAAAAACGAAGGGACCATGGTAAATATTGTTTTAGATCAAAAGATTTATGAAACAAATAATAAAAATAAAGATATTAATAAAGAATTAACACTTTATGAAAATGCTTTAAATAAAGGTAGTAATATCATGGTTGTTGATGATGATGCAAAAGAATTATCAGACATAAAGAAATATTTAGAAAATAGGGGAATGCAAGTTAGTGGTTCTTTGTATGGGATGGACATTATTCAAAAACTGAATGAAAATTATAAATTTGATTTAATAATACTAGATGATGAAACTAATACAGGAAGTGCTTTGTCAATATTACAAAAGCTAAAAGAAAATGATAAATTTAATGTGCCTGTAATAGTTATGATAAATGATAATAAGGAAATTATTAAAAATCAATATTTAAAAGATGGATTTACAGATATAATAAAAAAATCTGATTTAAAAAAAGAATTAGATAGAATTGTAAATGAAAAATTTTAATGAAAAAGTAATTTTGACAAACTGTTTTAGTTTGTTTTTTTGTTGTATAATAAAGTTAAATAGTAATTTAAAAAGAAGGTGAAATAATTATGAAAAAATATAATATAAGCAAGGATTTTGGATTGTTTGCTAATTTTTCACCACCATTTAATAGATGTGTTTTTCCGGTTGCTTCTTTAATGTTAGGCGTTACTCCAAAAATATTAAAAGATAACAAATATGTAAAAATAATACAAAAAAAAATTACGACAAATGATAAAAAGGACATTAATTTATATATTTTTGATCCTGTAAATTTAAAAACGGATAAGGTAATTTTATATATACATGGAGGGGGATTTGCTTTTAGGGGACATTATAGCCATTATGATTTGTGTTTTACTTTTGCAAAGCAGTGTAGTTGCAAAGTAATATATGTAGATTACCGACTTTCTCCTAAATATAAATATCCAATTCCCTTAAATGATTGTTTTATGGCATATAAATGGATTATAGAAAATGCTGATACTTTAAAAATTGATATAAATAAAATCATTGTTGCAGGAGATTCTGCAGGTGGATGTTTAGCTGTTGATGTAACTTTAAAGGCTATACAGGAAAATATAGTAAAACCTTATTATCAAATGCTTATTTATCCTGCACTAGATAAAAGAATGATAACACAATCTATGAATAAATATACTAATACTCCTATGTGGAATTCAAAATTAAATAAAAAAATGTGGAAATACTATTTAGGTGATGAAGAATATATTTCACCTGGTGAAAGATTAGATTTAGATGGACTCCCTCCTACATATATAGAAGTAGCAGAATTTGATTGTTTGCATGATGAAGGAGTAGAGTTTGCACATAAATTGCAGAAGAATGGAATTCCTGTATTGTTATATGAAACAAAAGAAACGATGCATGGGTATGATATTAAAAAATGTTTTATAACGGAGGCGGCAATAAAGAAAAGAATAGAAGTATTAAATAAGATTATTTAATTACAATATATAAATTAGATCAACAAAAAAGTTGATCTTTATTTTTATTTACTTTTTGAAATTTATATAATATAATTATAACAAGCGTTATATAACGGTAGTTATGATAGGAGAGAATATATGCCACCAATAAGAAAAATAGAAAGAGAAGATATTATTAATGTATCTTTGGAAATACTAAAAACCGAAGATATGGATAGTTTAAATGCAAGAAGGATTGCTAAAGAATTAAATTGTTCAGTTCAGCCAATATTTTATAATTTTAAAAATATGGAAGATTTGAAAAATGCTGTTTTTAGTGAAATTTATAATATGTATCGTGAATATATGATTAGAGGATCTAAAGAAGAAAAGTCATATAAAGGTATGGGCCTTGCTTATATTAAATTTGCTAAAGATTATCCAAATTATTTTAAAACAATTTTTATGAATAAAACGGACCTTACACCTGATCTATTTATTGATAATGATGATATAGGTAATAATGTAATAAAGTATGGTATGAAGTTTACTGGTTTTGATTATGATAAACAAAAAAATTTTCATTTGAAAGTTTGGATTTTTACGCATGGTCTTGCTACATTGGTAGCTACTAAAACTGTAAAAATTAGTGATAAAGAAATTGAAGATTTATTAGAAGAGACGGTAATAGAAATGGTTACTGGAATAAAGGGAGAATAGAATATGAAAAATGTAATTGAGGTTAAAAACTTAACAAAAGAATATAAAAAATTAAAGGCAGTAGATGATTTGTCTTTTGAAGTTAAAGAAGGGGAAATTCTTGGACTTTTAGGGCCTAATGGAAGTGGTAAATCAACAACAATAAATTGTATTTTGTCATTACTTAATTTTCAGAATGGTTCTATTAAAATATTTGGTAAGGTAATGAAACCTGATTCTTATGATTTAAAAAGACAAATTGGCGTGGTTTTTCAAGAAGTTGCTGTGTTTGAAGAATTAACTGTATATGATAATGTAGATTATTTTTGTGGTTTATATATAAGTGATAAAAAAACAAGAGAAAAATATGTTAATGAAGCTTTAGAGTTAGTAGGACTTTTGGATTATAAAAAATTTTATCCAAAACAGTTATCAGGAGGATTACTTAGAAGGTTAAATATTGCTTGTGGCACTTCTCATAAACCTAAATTAATATTTTTAGATGAACCAACAGTTGCTGTCGATCCTCAAAGTAGAAATAATATTTTAGAGGGCATTAAAAAATTAAGAGATAATGGGGCGAGTATTGTTTATACAACTCATTATATGGAAGAAGTAGAAATTCTTTGTGATAGAATTATAATTTTAGATAAAGGTAAAATTTTAGCTAGTGGGACAGCCTCTGATTTAAAGGAATTATCTGATATAGATGAAAAAATTACTGTTGAGATAGAGAAAATAGATGAAGCAATTTTAAATCAAATTAGTAATTTAAATAATATAGATGATTATACTTTTGAAATGAATATTCTTACTGTTAAATATAAAAAAGGCAAAAACAATTTAGGAGGACTTATAAACTTTTTAAAGAAAAATAATGTTACTTATAATAAAATTTTTTCAGAAAGACCAACTTTAAACGATGTATTTTTAAGTTTAACTGGTAAGGGACTTAGGGATTAATGTTTTGGCACAATTTTAAATATTCTTTAAAGGTTTTATTTAAAAGTAAGGCTTTAATTTTTTGGACATTTGCCTTTCCAATTTTATTAGGTATTTTCTTTAATATCGCTTTTTCAGATATTGAAAATAGTGAAAAGTTAGATATTATTGATATTGCTATTGTTAAAAGCGATGAATTTAATAAGAACATTATTTTTAAGGAAGCTTTTGAAGGGTTAAGTAAAGGTAATGATAAACTTTTTGATATTACTTATACTAATTTAAATAAGGCTCAAAAGTTACTTGAGGATGATAAGATTACTGGTTATTTAGTATTTGATGATGATATTAATATTGTAGTTTCTTCCAGTGGAATTAATGAGACTATTTTAAAATATGTTGTCAATGAGATTAGCAGTAATGAAACGATGATTAATACTTTGATTAAAAAAGATATTAATAATGAAATAAAAAAGGGAAATTATAATATTAATTATGAAAAAATATATGCTGATGCTTATAAACTTGTAAGTAAAGATACGGCTAAAATTAATAATATTTCTAATAAGAATTTAAGTTATACAATGATTGAATATTATACTTTAATTGCGATGACATGTTTATACGGGGGACTTTTATCTATGTATATTGTTAATTTAAAATTAGCAAATATGAATAGTGTAGGTAAAAGAACAGCTATTTCTCCAATTCATAGAGGTAAGATGCTTGTCAGCAGTTTGCTTGCAAGTTATGTGGTTCAGTTAACTTGCCTTGCTATTTTATTTATATTTACAATTTTTGTTTTGAAAGTGGATTATGGTAATAATTTACCTTTGATTATGCTACTTGCTTTAGTAGGGTCTTTTGCGGGTCTTTCATTAGGGGTAATAGTTGCTACTTTAATTAAAACAAATGAAAATGCAAAGACGGGTATTTTAATTGCAATTACAATGCTTGGATGTTTTCTATCTGGAATGATGGGGATTACAATGAAATACATTGTTGATACTAATGTCCCTTTAGTTAATATGATTAATCCAGCTAGTATGATTACTGATGGTTTTTATGCTTTATATTATTATAGTACTTTGGATAGATTTATTTTTGATATTGTTAGTTTGCTTGTGTTTTCTTTTGTTATTATTCTTATTTCTTATTTTGGATTAAGGAGGCAAAGGTATGACAGTATTTAAAGCTTTCCTAAAAGTTCTATTAAAATATAAAGGAACGATAATTTTATATTCGATGATTTTGATTATTTTTGGGGCAATTAATATGTCTACTTCTGATAATAATGTTAATTTTGAAGATAGTAAACCTGATGTTTTGATTGTTAATAGCGATAAAGGTAATAAAATTTCTGATAATTTGGTTAAGTATATTTCTGATAATAGTAATATTAATAATGATCTTAAGGGTGAAAATGAGATTAATGATGCTTTATTTTATAGGAATATAAATTATGTTATTTATATTCCTAAAGGTTATGGCAATGATATTATGAGTGGGAAAAATCCTGAAATTGATATTAAATCTACTGGTGATTATCAGGCTAGTTTAGCTGAAATGATACTTAAAAGATATATTCAGATGCAGAATGTTTATAAGATGAACGAAAGTAGTGAAGATGAATTTATTAAACTTATTAATAATAATCTTTCTAAAGATGTAAATATTGAAGTTACGTCTAAATTAGATACGACGAAATTATTTAATGCTTCTACATATTTTTCATTTGCTAGTTATAGCATTATGGCGGTAATAATTTTTATTGTTTGTTTAGTGTTATCTAGTTTTAAAGAAAAAAATGTTAATAAAAGAACTATTGTTAGTAGTATGAATTATAAAAAATATAATAATGGTCTTTTACTTGCAAGTTTTGGATATTCATTTATTTTGTGGGTGTTTTTTATCATTCTTGGAATAATTATGCTTGGAGATATTATGTTTAAAAGTAGAGGACTTGTTTATATGCTTAATTCGTTTGTTTTTACTTTTTGTTGTCTAACGATTGCGTTATTTATAAGCACTTTGGTTACTAATAAAAATGCAGTTAACGGGATAGTTAATGTGGTATCACTCGGATCTTCTTTCCTTTGTGGGGCTTTTGTACCTGCTGCTTGGCTTCCTAATTCTGTTTTAACTTTTGCCCATATACTACCTACTTATTGGTATATTAATTCTAATGATTTACTTAAGACTATGGAGGTTATAGATTTTACTAGTTTGCAGCCAATTTTTATTAATATGTTGGTGGTTTTAGGTTTTTCTATTTTGTTTATTATTTTAAATAATATTGTATCTAAATATAAACATAACGCTATATGAATAAAAAACAAATCTTTAGTGATTTGTTTTTGTGTTATAATGATGATAGATAACTAGTGATTTTCAAAGGAGGAATGATTGTGAGAAAATGTTTAAGATGTAATGTGGACATGGTAGAAAATTTAGATGTAAAAGTTGAAGGTGGTGCTTACGGTCTTAAAGTTACCAAACAGGGAGTGTTTAAGGATAATTTGGGAAAGGTCAAATGTGCAGTTTGTCCTGAATGTGGTTATACTGAAACTTATATTCAAGATACAAGTAAAATTAAAAAAATATTAGACGAGAAAAGGTAATTTAACTAGGAGGTAAGAATATGCAAAAAGATAAAAGAGAGAAAATATGTTTTATTTGTTTTTTAGTAGCTTCAATATGCTTCTATATTAGTGGTATTATTGGTATTCTTAGTAAAGATGGAAGTAATTGGGTAGTTAATTTATGTTTAGGTTCTGCATTTTTATGTTTATCAACTAC
>CANATJ010000011.1 GCA_947364595.1 uncultured Bacillota bacterium
AAACAACAAAAAACTAACTATTTCTAGTTAGTAATCTATTAATCTCAAACAAAAATTTTGAGTTTTATATCAATATGGTGGACCCGAGGAGAGTCGAACTCCTGTCCAAAAATACTTAAGCAAAAACATCTACAAGCTTAGTTAGTTAATAAAATGTTCTAATAAGAATTAGTAACTAACAACCATCTTATTAGTAAGCCTATAAAATTCATCATCTCTCCTAGGCAAAGAAATGATATATCTCACTAAATGCGAACCCTTAAAATTTCTTGTGAGAAAAGAAATTAAAAGAGTGTACCAAGCCAATTTTAGGCAAATGAAGGTACTAAATTATTTCTGTTTCCAGTTATATTTAAAGTTTTCGCGTAACGTGCAATCACGACTTGCAGTTTAAGCCTCCATATTTCTGTCGAAACCAAGACGAGCCCATGTAAAACGACTATATTATAACATATAGATCGTTTATGTGCAAAATTATCTTTTTAATCTTGCTCTTAAATCCCTTTCAATATCTCTTTTCTTAATATCTTCTCTTTTATCGTAATCCTTTTTACCTTTAGCTATACCTATTAATACTTTTGCATATCCTTTTTTTAAATAAATTTTTAAAGGGACTAAAGTATACCCTTCTAACTTTATCTTATCCTTAAGTTTTAAAATTTCTTTTTTATGTAAAAGTAATTTTCTAGTTCTAGTTTCTTCATGATTAAAAATATTTCCATTCTCATAAGTACTAATATGCATATTTAGTAAAAATATTTCACCATTTTTTATTGTTGCATAACTATCTTTTATATTAGCTTTTCCATCTTTTAAAGATTTAATTTCAGTTCCAGTTAAAACAATTCCTGCCTCAAGCGTATCAAATATTTGATAATTATGCTTCGCTTTCCTGTTGTTTATTTCCATCCTTATCACCTTTTTTATATGGTTTAAAATTTATCAGTCCCTTATCTTTTATAACACTGTCAACAATAACTTCAATATCATTGCCAAGCATATATCTTTTTTTTGTTCTTTTTCCAATTAAGCTAAATGAAGTTTCATCAAAGAAATAATAATCATCTGCTAAATCATCCGTTTTAATAAGTCCTTCAACTAAATTTGGAAGCTCTACATAAATACCATAATTAGTTACAGTACTAATAACACCTTTATAAACCTCACCAATATGCCCTTCCATATATTCAGCCATTTTCATATCAGTAACTGCACGTTCACACTCAACTGCAGCCCTTTCTCTCATCGAAGATTGTTTTGCAATAATAGGAAGTTCATTATTATAATAATTAATTGTTTCATTATTAATATTATGATTAAATAAATAACTACGCAATAATCTATGAACTGTTAAATCAGGAAATCTTCTTATTGGAGAAGTAAAATGTGTATAATACTTACTAGCAAGTCCAAAGTGACCAATATTCATATGATCATAAACAGCCTTTTGCATGCTTCTTAACAGCATAGAAGAAAGTATGTGAAATTCTTTTTTGCCCTTAAGCTGACTTAAAATATTTTGGATAGTTTTAGGAGTAATATTTTTAGTATTAGCATTTACCTTATACCCTAAGACTCCAACAAATTGTAAAAATTTTTTTATTTTTTCCTCATCAGGAAGACCGTGAACACGATATATAAAAGGTATTTCCATAAATGCAATTGTACTAGCAACAGTTTCATTGGCTATAATCATAAAATCTTCTATTAAATTTTCACCAATTCCACGCTCTCTTTTAGCGACGTCTATAGCACGCCCATTTTCGTCTGTAATAATTTTTGCTTCTTCAACATCAAAATCAATATAGCCCTTCTCTATTTTAGCTTTTCTTATGATTTTTGAAAGCTCATGCATTAATCTTAAATCACTTTCAAATTCTTCATAACCCTCTGGAACAATATTTTCTTCTAAAATTTTATTAACATTTTTATATGTCATTTGTTTTCTAGATCTGATTACACTTGGAAAAATATCTTGATCTACAACATTACCCTTATTATCAATTTCCATAACACAAGATATAGCTAAACGATTAACCTCAGGATTCAAAGAACAAATTCCATTTGAAAGTTGATGAGGCAACATTGGAATAACCGTATTAGCCAAATACGAACTAGTTCCCCTTTCAAAAGCTTCTCTTCCTAAAGCACTATCCTCTTTAACATAATAACTTACATCAGCAATATGCACGCCTAATACGAAATTACCATTTGAAAGTTTTTCAATACTAATAGCATCATCAATATCCTTAGTGTCATCCCCATCTATTGTAAAAATAGTTTCAGAAGTTAAATCTTTTCTACCTTCTAAATCTTTTTCCATTACTTCATCAGGAATATGTTTAAGTTCCTCTATAACACCTTCTGGAAAAACATCATTTATTTGATATCTAGCAGCTAATGATAAAATATCAACACCTGGATCATCTTTATGTCCAATAACCCTAACAACAACACCTTGATAATAATTACTATCTTGAATCTTATTGTTAATTTTAACAACTACCTTATGACCACTAACTGCTCCATTTTTATTTTCATCCATAACTTCAACAACAATATTAATTTTATCATCATCTAATTTAATAAAATTCTTATTATCTTTAACATAAAATTCGCCGACTAATAAATTATTTAAATTTCTCTTATTTATAGATAATATTTCCGCTTCACGCTTTTCACCATTTAAAATATTAATAACAACTAAATCGCCATTAACAGCTCCATTAATATTTGAAGGCGCAACAAAATAATCTTTTTCTTCGCCCTCAACCATAACAAAACCAAAGCCCTTAGAATTAGCCACAAAAGTTCCTAATTTTTTAGAATTATCTCTAAATGGTTCATATTTACCTTTATTAGTAACTCTTATTTTTAAATTTTTTTCTAAACTAATTAAAGTCTTAGTTAAATCTTTTCTTTCTTCCTCATCTAATTTATTAAAAAGTTCTTCATAAGTTATTGCCTTATTTTGACCTTCTATAATTGCTAATACCTTTTCTTCCATGATATCCACCTCTATTTTTATTATAATAAAAATATTAAAAAAAATATAGTAAATATATATAAAATTACATTATTTGACTATATTATTAAAGAAAATGTAGACACTCTTCTGTCTACATCTATTACTTAGATTTAAGTTTACCTTTTAATAAAACATATATTATAAACATCGTGCTTCCAAAGAAAGCTACTATAATATCCCACATTGTATCATCAACACCAGTTTCAGCTACTCTTTGAGCATCTCCTCCAACTAATGCATTACAAGTAAATTCAAAGATCTCCCACATACCTGCACACATAAATGAAAAAGAAATTATAAATAAAATATTAAAAAATGTATCATTAATTTTTTTGTTTTTTAAAAGTAAATAAGCTGCGCAAGCTGATAATACACCAGACATAGTATGAGTAACCTTATCAAAACCAGGGATTTTAAAATAAAGTTCAGCTGTTACACCCAAATAATGCGCTAAAAAGATAAAAATTATCCAAATAAATGTAAATGTATCACTAATATCAAGTTTGAAAAATTTTCTTAAAATATATGGTAAAGTTAAAGTAAAAATAATACTAGAATCTTTTAATATAACAACTATCCCTTTATCAAGTTCAGTCATTATAGTAAAAAAAGCACAAATTAATGTAAAAAACACTAAAAATAAATTAATCTTCTTCATGATTTATTGTCTCCATTTCTACTTGATTTATTGAATTAAATCTTTTTGTAATTTTATCAGTTGTTGTATGAATATCCTTAACATCTTTACTAACTGTTTCAATACTACGATAAAGCTTATCCCATCTTTCCTTATAACGTTTAAACTCAGCATCTAAAAGATTAAGTTCTTTATGAATAACTTTAGTATACTTATCTCTTTCAATATTTTTAATAATTATTTGTATTGTTGTAAGTGTACTAATTAAAGTAGTTGGACCAGTAATCCATACTCGTTTTTTATAGGCATAATCAATGATATCTTGATGATAGGCATTTACTTCAGCAAAAATTGCTTCCGCTGGTAAAAATAAAATAGCTTGATCTGTTGTTTCTCCAGGAATAATATATTTACTAGCAATTGCATCAATATGTTTTTTCATATCGGCTTTAAATTTTTTTTCATAAACTAATCTATCGTTATTACTTTTATCTACCATAGCTTGATAATTTTCAAGTGGAAATTTAGAATCAATAGCAATAGTTCCAAGTGGCTCTGGAGTAAATAAAACACAGTCAGCAATAGTTCCATTACTAAGTGTATATTGTAACTTATAAATATTATTCTTCCCTTCACCAAAAACATTATTCAAAATATGTTTTAAATTTACCTCGCCAAAAATACCTCTAGTTTTTTTATCCGTTAAAACAGTTTGTAATGATACAATATCACTAGATAAAGTATCTATCTTTTTTTGAGCTTCATCAATTTTTGATAATCTTTCTAAAACGGAAGTAAAAGTCTTATTAGTTTTTTCAAAATTTTGATCTAATCTTTCATTTACTTTATCATTTATCAAATTCAAACGATAATCAATTCTTTCATTTAAACTCACAAAATCATCATTTAAATTTTTATTTAAATCACTTTTAAAAATTCCAAGTTCTTTTACCACTTCTGTTTCTAACTTACCAATTCTTTCTGTAATATTAGATTCATTAACATTTTTTGTAAGTGCGATAATACTAACAATTAAAATTATTACAAGTAATCCAACAATAATATATTCCATCATTACACCTTCTATTCTTACTTAATTATAACTTATATAAACTACTTATTCAATAATATAACGAAAATTTGTGGTAATTAACTATTTAAAATCCAAGCTTCATATCCACCTGCTATACTAAAAGCATTATAACCTTTAACACGTAAAATTTGGACAAGTGATCTAGACGTTATTCCCCTTTGACAATAAATATAATAAGTTTTTGTCTTATCTAAATATTTTTCAGGATTAGCCATTAATAACTGTGAACTAACATTTATTGCGCCAGGAATATGATTATTATTATATTTTTCTATAGATCTTATATCAATAATATTAGGATTACTTAAACTAAGCACCTCATTTATTGATGTTTCCATTCTATCACCTCTTATCACATTATATGTTTGTAAAAAAAAGTGATAGCAATAAATATCCACTAATCATAAACAACCATTAAATTATTTATTCTTTACTTTTAAAAAATAATTATTAAAAACCTAGTAAATATTTTACTAGGTTTAAAATTTTAATCTTCATCATCTGCAAAGAAATCGTCAAAAAATTGATCATCAGTTACATAATCTGCGTTTATAGGTTTAACAGGTTTAGTTTCCTTTTTAGAAACTTTAGATTCCGTTTTACCCTTACTAACAGTTTTATTAACTTTACTTGTAATTTTTGCAGCAAAATCCTCACTTGAAATATTGATTTTAGGTTCTTTCTTAACCCTTTGTTCCTTAGCCTCTGGTTGTCTAGATTCTAAAGCAGAAACCGCTTTACCAACCTTAATAGATGGTTTTGAAACGCTAGGTTTAACAGTTTCTTTTGGTACAGGAACTGCAACTCTAACTGGATCAATCTTTGCAACTGGAACACCTTGATTAGATTTTGCCATTTCTCTAGCAAGTGCTGCATCAACATTTTTAAGCATTGCTTCCAATCCCATCGGTTCTTTTGAACCTGGTGCTGCTTTTTTCATTCCAGGAAAACCACTTGGCATTGCTTTACTAATAAGTTCATTCATCTTTTCTTGACGTTTTTTATCAACAAATCCTTTTAAATCAAAAATATGCAATGGCTCTTTTTCACGATTAGTATAATCAACTGGTTTATATTTTTTACCCCAATCTATTTGCCAATCAGGTTTAATTTTAGTTTTAAATGGATCAAATCTATGACGTAATACAATAATAGAATTTTTTTCCATCTTTTGAAGATCACTAATAGTAACTAATGGTCTAGTTTCTTCATGTTCTTTGTCACCCTTACCAACTTTTACTCTAATCTCTCCACATAACTTGCTAATTTCTTCTAAAGAAGAAAGCTCAGTACTAAGTAAATAAATCAAATTAGTACAGTTACTTCTAATAGTATCTCCAACTTCTTTAGAATAAGTAGTAGATAATTGAGAAATATTTTGAATAACAAAGAAAAATCTCATATCACGGCTTCGTGCTGCCGATACCATTGATTCTACATCCTTAAGAGGTGGCATATTGGCAAACTCGTCTAGAATAAAGTTTGTTCTAAATTTTAATTTTCCACCATTTTCTTGTGCACAATCAACCAAAGCTTCATAGCATTGTTTAATAAATATAGTTACAAGTGGATGATAAGTCTTCTTCTCATCTTGGATAATAATAAATACAGCTGTTTTCTTTCTACCAATATCCTTAAGATCAAAATCGCTGTGTGAAAGCATTTCAGAAATATTTTCACGTGAAGCAAATAATTTAATTTTTTGTTTAAATACTGATAAAATAGAACCCTTTGTTTCCTCTGGTGCTGAAATTGTACCAGAAGCATTAATATATGCTGAAGAGTTTTTATCCTTTAATTTAAAATACTCGTTATCATATGTAGATGGTCCACATTTTTCTTCACCTACTGTAGTAAAAGTATTTACACTATTAATATTAATTTCATTTTCAGCCGCATCTTCAAATAATCCCAAACAAATACCTGAAAAATAATCAGCAGCTGTTTTTTCCCAGAATGGATCATTATTAGTAGATGGATCATATAAAATATTTAAAGCTAAATCATCAGTAAGCTCAATAGCTTTATCATTATTTCCTTCCTTATAATATCTATAAGGCATATCAAGTGGATTCCAACCACTACCATTTTGTGGATTACGAAAATTAAGTAAAAGAATGTTATATCCTCTATCCTTAAGTAACCCACTAGTTTTTTCAAAAATTTCACCTTTAGGGTCAGTAACAATCATTGATTCGCCATGTTTAGCAAGTGATTTAACAAGTGGCAAGATACCAATTTGTGTTTTACCAGAACCAGTAGCACCCAAAATCATCGTATGTGATTCACCATTGTCAACCCACATTCTTTTTCCATCATTAATAAGTGGTATTCCTCCAGCATCAGCAGTATCCGCTTGAATATCAACACGATCTAATTGATTTTTCATCGTACTAGCATCTAACCATTTAGAATAGCCTTTTGCGGCTTTTTTAGAACCAATAGAAAATCCAAAGCCCTTATCAACATCAAAAAATCTATCAGATACACTAAATATACTAGCTACTAAAGCTACTACATAAAAAAGTAAAGTAAGGCCTAAATAACCAGGGGCGAAAGCAGGAAATGGATTAAATCCATGAAATGGATGATCTAAATCGCCCTTCGCAAATTGAATAACATTTAAAACTGCAATTGCCACAAAATATAATAATACTATGCAGTATCCACCAAACATCATCCAATCTTTAGCTTCTGCTCTAAATTTTAACTTCATAAAGTATCCTCCTTAACAAGTAAATAAGACACAATTATTATACCATAAAAAAAGACAATATTAACAAAATATCGCCTTTAAATATTACATTTTTTAACAGCTTTATATTTACCATTTACAAGTGAATAAAGTTCATAACATTTATCATAAGCTCCCTCACCAGTCTTAACCATTTTCTTAAGAATAATTTCGTATTTACCATCATCATCTAAATCAACAATGCTTTTAAGTTCATACCAATATACTCCAGTATCAATTAAAACTTGTTTAACTTCATTGTTTTCCACAATAAATAGTTTTGAAACTCCTCCATTTGTATTATTCTCATCTAAATTAGAAACTAAATATAAAGTATCCTCTACTCCATTATCATCCAAATCAAGATTAACTTCTTTTCCTTTAAACAAATTTAAATTAAAATAAAAATTATTTAATAATGATAAAGCAAACTCATTATCCCCTACTACAAAATCTGATACCTCATAAACAGGTAAAGTTAAAGAGCCATTACTAATAGCTATCATCACATTTCTTTTCTTATATGATTTATCTTTATCCTCTTTTGTATATATATTAGTTCTATCAAAACCAATATAACCATTTCTTTTTGAACTAGAATTATAGTAAATATTAAATTTAATATTATTTATCTCTGAAAAATCATTTATATCCTTCCATTTACCATTTTCTTTTTTCCAAACAAAGTCATTACCGCCAACTAAATAAGTCGGTCTTACAGTAGCCATAATATCTTTGTTATTTAAAAGCATTGCTATCAATAAATATAAAATACAAATGGTAGCTACTATAATTATAATTATTATTGTCCTTTTACTGTCTTTCATATACTATCACCTACAACCTTGAACAAGCTGCCATTTACCGTCTATTAACTTATAAATTTGATAGCACATATCAAACGTTGTAACATCAACTGAATCAACAGCTACAACTAATTCCCATTTACCATCATTATCAATATCCAATATTGAATATACACTATATGGTTTATTACTATTACTTGAAATAACTTGACTTAAATTATCATTTTTAACCATGTAAATAGCTGAATAATATTTATCAGCAGCCTCAGATAAACTTACATTAGTAGTAGTATATATTCTTTCATCTTCCCCATCATCATCAAAATCAAATTCATAATAAGAAGTAAATTTTTCAAAAGTAGAATTTAAAGAAAGTTCATTTTTAGAAAGTAAATCTTCTAAAACGTCACCATGCATACCATCATAATAGCCAACTGTATAATTAGCTGCTTTTACATCATTACCTGTAAAAGCCACTTTAAAATCATTTGCTTCAATTTGATTATAATCTTCATCAAAAAAATACCATTCATTATTAGAATATTGTAACTTAACATTTTCTATTTTATTAGTTCCACTATAAACAGTAAACTTTTGATCAGATATATCACTAGGAACTTCATCAAGTTGAACTAAATTTTTACCATTTCTTTTATAAATAAGTGAATTACCAATAACAATGTAATCCGTTTTATTATCTAAAACATTATTTCCATTAGCCAAAAAAGCAATAAAAATATATCCTAAAATAATTAATCCTATTATAATTACATATTTAATATACTTCATAAAATTTTCTTTTTCCATATCATCATTCCTCTATTATAAGTATATATAATTTTAACCTTACCGTCAATGAAATAATAATCAAATTTTATTGATAATATTTTTACAAGCTGATATAATTTAATTAGGATAGGTGATAAAATGGAAGATGAAAATAAAACACTAAATATACTTAATAAAATTAAAAATATTGCTATATTTATTATAGTTTTAGGACTAATTTTAGTTTTTGGTTACAAATTTCTGGGTAGTACTAATAAAAATAAATTAGAAAACTATTTAAAAAAGCAAGGATATGTGGAAAACAATAATGTATGGTCAAAAGAAGAAAAAGATACAACATCCACAATCAATTATACATATAATAGCAATATTAATAAATTAACTAAAGAACGAAACTCAAATTATACAAATTATCAAGAACAAGTTAGAGTAAAATATAATGGTGCAAAAACAATAGAAATAAATTATAGTTATAATGACGGTAAATGCTTATTAGTTCAAACAGGAACATATGACTATACAAAAGATAAATTTGATTGCAAAGTTGACTATACATCTAATGACTGCACTTTAAAATGTAATATCTTAAAAAAAGAAGGAGAAAGCTTTTCAAAAGAACTAAATGAAATTATGAAAAACTCAGGAACAAATAAAAACTTTTTAGTAAAGAATAAAGACTAATGAAAAAACTATTAATAAATTTATTAATAGTTTTTTTTACCTATTAGTTGGCCAATGGGTATTCATATATTCTTTCCATTTTGAATCATTATTTATACCAGCAAAATAACTATAACCTTCTGTTGGTTTAGCAGCATTAAAGTTTCCTGATTTAAAAGCTTCATATTCAGCCATACGTCTTCTAACTAAACCGTCATTAAAGTTTGCCGTCCATCCACATCCTTGTGTTTTCATACAATCAAATACAGCAAAACTATCTTTGCCAGAAGATTTTATTTTCTGAGCAATGTCACGGTAACTTCCAGCAGCACCTGTATTATAAGCAACACTAGCCATTACATAAATTTGAGATTGATTAAGACCAGCATCTTTTAAATCATTAGTAGCAACATCAATAAAGCTTTGCATAACAACAGGGAACATCTTATCGATATACTCCTTATCAGTACATCCACTTCGTATATCACTTGTAAAATTACTATAACCAACTGTTGCTGCATGGCCAGCATCATACCTTTCAGTAATACCAAAGGCTGTAGTCATGCCAGCACCATCGCCTTCATTAATTGCTCTATATCCACTTTCTGGACCTTTACCCTTATAATTACAAGAAGAACTTCCCTCGACATAAGCCACAAAACTTAATAAATCTGACATATCACCAGTTCCACCATTATCACAACTATTGTTATAATTTACTTTAGAGCTACTAATAGCCCACATACCTAAAGATTGATGCTTATTAACATACTCATCTATATCTCCAGAACTAAAGTAACCATTAGCAGAAGCAATTCCAGATGAATTAAATACATATATTTTATCATTACTTTCATCATAGTGATCTAAAACAATATAGTGACCATTTGAAGTTGCATTAAATTTTGGAGATCCTTGAATACTAGTCATAATTTTTTTACCAGATTTCAAAACTTCTTTTATTTTATTAATATTAGCATCTATTCTTTCACCAGAAAGACCAAATTGTCCAGTAATAGTTGGTGTTCCAGATGATGTATCAAACTTAGTTCCAACACCACCTGCAGAAGGAATCCAAGCTCCATCTTTAATAGCTGCATCTATCAAACCTTTAACATCTATATCATTTCCTGTATACAAATATGAAATTCCAGCTAAAGATGATATTTCACAACCAGCTGAACACATAGATCCATGAGCACTCTTCATTTCATTTGAACATTGATAATATTTCTTTACACCCTCTAACCTGCTCTTATATTCAGAACTACTAGGGTTTACAGTAGTACTTACAGAATTATTTGTACTAGCACTAGATGAACCAAAAGGTACATCGGTAAAATATATAGTTCTTATAGTAGCTACATTAAAATTAGAATAAACCTCACCCATAGAATTACCATCATGACCCGGATCATTAATAATTACCTTACCGTTTTCTACACCTTGAACAGCTATCCAATGCTCACGATGATGATATCCTGAAATAGCATTAGAATTTGTTAATTGTAAAATAATAAATGGCTGATTATTATTACCAACTGGTTTACTTAATATTTCTGATAATTTACTAGCCAAAGCACCTTCATTGCTAATATTAACAGATTGGGGATCCAATGTTCTAGCATTAGGGGCAATATCATTCCATCCACTCCAAGTTATCATATTACCAGTATAACCACCATGTGAACTTAAAGAAGTAACAAATGCTCCTGGATTAAATTCTGAATAACCAGAAGGTAAATTAGTAATTTGTGTACCAGATCTTGCAAATTGAATAGCTAATGATACACTTGTACATCCAATTTGTTTAACGGTACTACTACCAATGGATACATTTCCCCATCTGTCATCATACTGTCTCCATTTAGCGTAATCCCCTGTAGATCCAGTAAATGTACAACTTTCTTCATCTTTTCCAAACAAATACTTATAAAATTCAGAAAATTTAATTATATCATCGGCTATTTTATCTTTCTTCTTTTGTTTTTCATTTTCATCTTTTATAGTTTTGACTTCATCAAAAGTAGCTCCTATAAAACCATTATTACAAATATCAAGAGTTTGAAGAAGTGTTGCTCCACGATCTACAACATTACCTGTTCCTGTAATTAATCCTAATATAGGAACCATATCAATAACATCAGCACTCGCAACCCAACCGCAGCTAAGACCACTAACTAGTGCATTATCAGCAAAACCAGTACCAGCAATCGCTTTTTTATAACTTTCCTCATCATATTTACCATCTTTAGCCGCATTAAACATAATAAGTCCAGCCGCATCAATTGCATTAATTGAAGCTTGAGGAACACCATTATAATCCTCACCACCAGTAACAGAAAACGATTCTATCAATTTAGTTATTCCATCTTTATGATCATCACTATCATAATCTTTAGAATAATTTGAATCTAAGATTTTATAATAATCACCTTGGAATAACACAGTAGAAGCAAGTACAACTTCATCTATTTGATTTGGATAATTGATTTTCCAATCTAAAATTTTTTGTTTAAATTGGTCTTCCTTCATTTGAGCAAGTTCTTCATTAGTACAAGCAAAACAAGCTCCTTTAACAAGGTTTTCTACTCTTTCAACATTCTTTTGAACCACACCTAATAAATATGAAAGAACACCAATTAAAACTAAAATACCCAAAAAACCTGCAATTGCAATACCAATAACAGCTTTAAATTTTAATTTTAAGGCAATGCCAAAAGGATTCTTAAACGAGAATCCCTTATTTTCATTTGAATCCAATTAACATCACCACCAAACTAAATTATAGTCCTCCTCCTGAACCAAATGAGTCTAACTCTTGATCAGTAACGACTACATTAATTCGCATTCTTTTACTTCCACATACAAACAAAGCTTCACCTTGATTGTACCCTTTTATATTTTCTTTTTCATTATCATTTAAATCTATTAACTTTGATAAATCCTCAACCGCTTGTTTCTTCAAGCCCATAACTAAATAATATGAAGCATTATCAAAAATCGCTTTACCTTGTGTTATAACACTTGGATCAGAAAAATCTGTAGGTTGTTGAGTAATTATAATAGTACCTGTATTATACTTACGTGCACGTCTTTGAACTTGGGCTAAGAAATCAGCACCCAAAGCATTATTTCCACCTAATAACACATGAGCTTCATCAACAGTTAAAATTGTATTAATACTTGGATCTAAAGTTAAACTCCAAGCATACTTAAGAACATTGAAGAATAATGCATTACGAATATTTGCATCCGCATTCATAAGCTCTCTTATATTAAATACGATAAAATCGCTCTTTGGAGAAATCGTAGTTGTTCCATCAAAGTAAAATTTTAACTCACCAATAAGTGGTCTTAATTTAATCTCTAAATGTTCTAACATATCTCTTTCTCTATTTTGCTCAGGCATAGCTGTTATCTTTCCTCTAATAGTTGCATAAACATCTTTGAAAGTTGGATAATCAGCTGATGTAAAATTAGAAAAATCAGTATTAAAATCTATACCAAATCTCTTATAAGTTTCTTGAACAACACCACTAAATATATTAATAACATCCTCAGTAATTGTAGGATCATAATATTTCATAAATGCCTTAACAGTTTGTAAAGATCTAGTTAAAACTGCATAACCCATACCTTGTTTCATCTCATCTTCATCAGCGTCAACAATTACTTCAAGTGGATTAATCATACCAAATTCTCCACCCTTACCTAAATCAATAAAGTCTCCACCATAAAGACGAGTCATATCCTCAAGTTCACCTTCAGGGTCAATAATTACTAATTTATAGCCATTTCTAATATGTGATCTTAAAAGTAATTTAGCAGCGGTAGATTTACCACTACCAGAAGTACCTAAAATAATCATATTAGCATTATTTCTGTTATGTTCTTTTTGTATTTGATATAAAAATTGGTTAAATAATATAACACCGCCAGAAAAATCAGTACCTAATAAAGTCGAAAGACCTGGATCTTTAATACTATCAAATACAAATGGATACATAGCTGCAATTGTTGGAGAAGGAATAGGAATACCTATTCTATCTTCAACATCTTGTTTTGGAAAAATAGGAACCATAGATTTTAAAACTTTCTCTTGTTCAAATCGAAGAGGAATAGCTCTCATTTCCATAGCCTCTAATTGATTTTGTACTTGCAATTTTCTTGTAGTTAATTCTTCCTCAGAATTAGCGGTTATCATAATATGCAACTGAAAATCATATATCTTAGATTGACTTGCAGTCAATTGACGAATAAACTCTTCCAAAGATTCATAATCTTGTCTAATTCTTTCTTGAATTGTAACATCATTTTCTTCTTGATATCTAGTTTTTAAATCAGCAATTTCCTTATTAATCATTTTAGTAATTGCACTAAAAGGTAAAGGCAAATGCTTAATAACCATCTTAATACCTGGAAGACTTGTTAATTCAGATAAGTAACCTGGATAAATTAATCTAGGATAAGAAATAGCCGTTAATATTGTTGAATACTTATCACTAGCCACAAAGTAGTTAGGTTTAAATTCTAAGCCCTTAGGCGCAATTTGTGTTTTAATATCCATTAAGCCATCACCGCCCCTACTGTTGTAGTTTGTCCACCATTTAAGAAGTTGTCTAAAATTATACGTAAATCATCATTAGAAGTTTGTGTAGCATTTAATCCAGCACTAGCAAACGTTTGAATTAAATTTCTAATTTTCTTTTGAATCTTATCCATATCTTTTTCCTTAAATAAAAGATAAAATTCAGTATCAACAACATTATTCATAGTAAACATATTAGCTTTATTAATATCATCCAAAATTAATTTTCTTTTAACTGGACTAGTTTGTGAATTGTAAAGCAATTGTAATCTTGACAAATAAGAAGTTATATCAACTGGTCTATCAGCCGCTATAATCCAAAACTCATAATCAATTGTATTATAAACATTCTTTAAATTATTAATAATTGCATTTTGCGTTTCAATATCACTGATAAAGATATTTCTAGGGAATATCTTTACACCAGTTACCTTTTCATTAGTTTCAAGCATAATAACACCATTAGAAATAGTTCTTATAGGAACAAAATCATTAGTATATTTACTTCTTCTCTCCGTACTCATCTTTAAAACACCAGCCCTTCCATATAAATTTTTGCCTTGTCGTGTAAAACGTATATAATTCTTTTATTATTATTCTTGTATTGTGATAATTAGGTATTGGCATTACCAAAAATGCACTTATAACACCTGGGGCTAAATCGATAGCTGCACCTAACAAGGTAGTAGGCGCAACTATCATTAACAATAATATTGTAAGTCCCATACCACATCCAAATATAATCAAATCAATTGTTTGGAAATATCCAAATATCAACATTGATCTTTTAGTATTCTTTGGAATCAAAAATTGCATTTACATAGCCTCCTTTTATTTTTTATCTGATGAAAGTTTAGTAACATCTTCAAGTCTTGATTTTTCTTGACGTAATTCCTCATACCTATTATCATAATCATCAATAGAACGTTGCATACCAAGAGCATCATCATCAATAACACCATAGAATTGACGCTCCTCAAACATGTCTTTTGTCTTATCATTAAAATCTTGATTTAACTGTTCTATATATTTAGCCCTATCTTCATCCTTATAATGTGATGCACTATTAATTTCATTAATTTGAGAATCTAAATTTGCTTTAAGAGAATCATAATCAGATTTTCTATCCGCTTTAAGTATTCTCTCATTTTTTAGCTCTATCATAGGTTCTAATCCAGCAGCGCTTAATCTTTGAGTTATATCAGAAACCTTATCTTGATCCAATCGGAAATTTCCATTTTCATCATATTTAAAATTAACTAAATTTCCTTTTGCATCACGTTCATAAAGCATATTATATCCGACTGCATTATGAGCAGTATGTTTAGCATATGCATCACGTACAGCATGCTCTGCTTGCGAAACATTTTCCATTTGTCTATTTAAAGCTTTAATATCTCTATCCATGCGTCCTATTCCGGCATCTTTGTTCTTAACACCCGCAAATTTATTCACTCTATCAAGCATACGTTCAGGGAATGCATATCCTGCTTTATTATATATACTACGTCTATAACGTGCAGCATTAGAACCAGCAATACCGCCAGCAGCCCCCTTAATAGCATTTTTATTTTTAAGGCCTGCAGCTCCACCACGGATAGCTCCACTACCAAGACCACCAACTGCGCTTTTAAGAGTTTGGCCCAAGCCCAATTCATTTTTTCTAGCATTAATAATATTACTAGCCATTGATCCAATACCACCGCCAATTGTGCCACCAATTAATCCAGCAGTACCAGCAACAGCAGCATTTTTAAATATTCCACCAATACTATTGAAACTTCCAGAAGCTTTAATTCCAAAAATACTTTCAATTAATGATGGAACTTGTTTTGCAAACATTAAAAGCCCAATAATAACAAACACAACTACCATTACAGCCATTAAACCTTCAGGGGCTTCATTATTTAAATATAAATTACTAACTCCATCTTTAACCATTAACATTCTATCAGACACAACGCTTATCATAAAGAAAACTAAATATATAGTTGCTAATCTAATAAATAAAGATGCATATGTTGAAAAGCATTCCTTTCCCCATCTACTAAGCATCCCATTAGAAGCAGACTCTTTAGGATCCATATATGAAATAATTGGAATTGGTGCAATAATTTCTAAAAATGCAAGTTTAATAATTCTTATTGCAATATCTATACAAAAGCCAAGTAACATCCAAACAACTACTGCACCCACAATTGTAGAAATTATATATTGATAATGAAACACATATTCATCATTTTCTTTAATATTTAAGGCCTTACCAAATTCACCAAAATCACGTCCATAATCACCATTGTCACTTACATCCGTTATTCTAAAAAACTTATTAATGTCAGCCTTTTCATTTGAAAGTTTTTCATTTAATCTATTAATACAAGGAGTATTAGCAGCCATAGCCTTAGTTCCTAAAACAGGAGTTGTCCCACAGGCCTCTATTGCCTTACCATCAACAGAGAAAAATGTCCCAAAAACCAAAAACTGCATATCCTCAGCAAGCATTCTATTTTTCGCGTTAATATTATTAGTTTCACCAGTAGAACCACCCATAATGATTTTACCTATTACATTTTCATTCAAAACTATTCCTTGTGCTTCAAAAGCTAAACTAAATATAAAAGGGACAAGAACAATTAATCCTAAAGAAACAAGAACATTAGTCATTAATTTCCCAAATCCTTTTGATTTATCAGAAAAGGCATTAGGATCCACAATATATTGTAATATCGAAAAGCTTAACTTAAAAAGCATAAAAACGCCTAGCAAAACATAAATTCTACTGGCAAAAGATAAAATAATATTGTCACTAGCATTAGTAGTAGATGTCACTTGACTCATTTGAAATAAATCCAAATTAGCCAAATACATTAGTAATTCATATATACTAGAAATTAATCCATATACAATACTATCAATAGTAAACATGATATTTCTTAAAATATCGAATAAGAAATCCATTTACACCTTCTCCTTTCTATTTTGTAACACCACATAGTGGGTCATTTGAATTAACACCCGCTATGTTTGCCACATTATTTATTGTACTAACAACAAATGTAACAAGCATTGGTAAAATTAAAAGTAAAACTAAGCAAATTATTCTTACTCTTAATCCTTTTAAGAAATTACCCATTGCGCCATCTTCACTAGCTGTAATTACCTTTATTCCGTCAAGTATAGACATAATTACAACTATTATTATACCGATTATACTAATATAGGAAAAAATCTTATTTAAAAAGTTTTTCGTTTCTCCTCCAATAACAGAACAGTCTCCAACATTAGGTGTGGTTTCTCCAGTGCCATCAGTTTCCCCCCATTCTTTAATTTTTGAAATATCTTTATCTCCGCCATCTTGACTAGTGCTTTCCGAACTTGACGGAGTTTGAGTAGCAGGCGCCTGTCCCAACCCGGCACCATTCACGCCATTAGAACCACTATTTTGATTATGCGAAGGCGCATCATATATATCTGCTGAAGTTGAATTGTTTTTATTAATATTATTACCCAAATTACCAGGTGCTGAGCCGTTTATTGAACCACCCGTTTTAGGTGCACTAGGCGCATTTCCACCAGTACCTGGTGTTGATGGATAAGCACCTACTTCACTTATATTTAAAATTGCAAAAGTAAAACCTACTAAAACAATTAATAAAACTTTACTTATCTTTTTCATCTAATCACTCACTTTATTATCTCTTAGACCGTAATCTTATACATATACATTATAACACAAATAGTATCAAGAACAAACAAAATATTAAAATATATTATATAAATTTTAAATGTAAAAAAGATGAGAAAATCTCATCTTTTAATTACTTATTACTTGTTGTTGTATCATTATCAACACCATTGATAAATTTTCTACTACAACTCCAAATATCACTAACGGTTTGCCCACTATCATTTGTCTTATCTTCGACACCAGATATAACATTAACTACAAATTGTACTACCCAAATTAATAGGAATACAATCACAGCTGATATTAATCTTTTAACAAAAGCTTGTTGATGTTTTTTAACATCTTCTTCTTTTTTTGCAATAACTGATTTGGCAAAATCCATCATACCAAAAATGATTAATAATACTGGAACAGCAATTCTTATACCTTTAATAAGTACTGATACAATATTAAATAATTGGTTTGGTACTAATATACCATCACACAAAGTAGAATTAGCCATTGTAGCATTAGAAACTTCTAATAAACTTAACATTTCTATTCCTAGTTTCCTCCATTAATTAAGCATTTTGCAGCTCTCCATGCTGTATCAGATTCTGCATTTTCGTCTCCAATTGATCCAACTACATTTATAACTAATTGAACAATTGTAACGATTAAGAACACTAATACAGCCGCAATAAGTCTTTTAATGAAAATTTGTTGTTTTGCCTTAATTTCCTTTTCGTCTTGACCAATAATAGCTTTTGCAAAATCAAGCATACCAAAAATAATTAATAAAATTGGTACGACAACTTGAATACCTACAACAACTAAGTGTACTACTCCAGCTACTCCTGCTGGTATGGTAGCACCAGCTATTTTACAATCAACTGCTAACATATTAATATAGTTCATAATTAACCTCCTCTTATAAAATAAATATACTAAAATTTACAAATAATGTCAATATGAATACCTCAATTCGACACTTATTAACAAAAAGAACTATTGTTTAAATAGTCCAAATAAGTTCTTTTTACTATCTACATTAGCAGATCCTTGTTTATAAAAACCTAATTTAGTTAAAAATGCATCTAATGCTTCATTCTCATCACTTTGATCATTAAGTGGTGGAATAGTATAAAATACATCTAATTTAGTTTCATATTCAAAATCCGAAACATCTTGATCACTAAGAGTGCATTTATTTAATATAACTTTTTTTCCTTTATATTTTGATAATGCTGTTGGATCTTTAGCAAGCAATTTATTAAGCATTATCTTTGAAGGCTCTAGCAAATAAAACGTTGTATCAGCAAGAGATTCAGCAGCATTACTATTATTAGCATCTATTAAAATAACATCACAATTATTATATTTAGCAATAGCATTTCCAAGCTCATTATTAGTAACACTAACCATTTTACTTTCATCAAAATACATAAAATCACGCTTATCTACTTCAATTGCTGTAACATCATAATTTCTAGCAAGTTGTTTTTTAGCAATATAAGTAAAAGTCGTTGCTCCTGCTCCAATAGTAATATTTTTAAAAGCTATAATAGAGCTTTTTTTCATGCTTTGATATGGATTAGATTCAGAAGAAGTAGGTGCATTATTATAAACAACATCATGGGTTGTATCTAATTGATGATACTGAGCAACATCACGATAACTATTTGGATGATCATATAAATATTTAATTCCTTCAACATTCATTGTAAAATTATAAATTCTCATAGATATTAAATCTGATAAATATTCAGGATTAGAAGTCTCAGCAGAGCCATCTAAAAGTAATATTACCCTATCCATATCTAAAGATAATGATAATTTTTGCAAAGTTTTAATATTTTTATAATCCTTTAAAGCCGTAATATCTAAAATCATCTTTTGAAAGAAAAAGTTTTGAAAAGTGCCAATAATTTCATCGACAGAAAACTCACCTTCCAAATTTTTGATAACTTCAATATCCAAATTAGCCAAAGCATCACGATATTTATTTGAAATTATAACATTCATATTATCCCGCCTAACTATCTATTTCATTAAAAGTCATTGTTTCACTAGTAACTGGTATTTTTATTAATTGATCTATAATAGGAAAATCAAAAGTCATATAAGTTACTACTCTATAATATTTTCCGCATTTTGCCCTATCCGTTTTAGCTGAGCAAGTATTAAACTCATAAACACAATATTGATAATCACTTATAGGAAGTTTTTTACCGTCTTGAACATTAGGACAATCAACACGATTATTACCAGTATTAACATTATACCCAATACCATTACCACGTATCCAATCAGCTATATTTTTTTCAGTTCCACCAGTATAGCCTTGATCTTTTTCAATTTCTTCAACTATTCTGTTTTTAACCTTAAAAGCCTTTGAATAACTAAGAGAACCAATAAAAAAGGCAAGTAAAACTATTACAAAAATAATAATAAGATTAAAAACAAACGTATTAGCTATTGCTTCTTTCATTTGACAACATCACCCTCACTAAAATTATAAGTTCTCTCGCCCTTAGTATAAACAGGTATTTTAAATGAACCAACAATAGGTAATTGAACATATATATAGCTAACAACACTATAGTTATAATAAATAGGTTGTCTATCAAGATTTAATTCTTTTTTCTCATTAGCGCCTCTATCATCTGCATGATAATAAACGCAATATAAATGGCCAGCATTTTTAGCTCTTTGAACATTTCCACCTTTGTTAGTAGCTGCGCAAGAAGCTTGTCCTGTTTCATCAACTGTATAACCTATTGAAGATAAAAAATTTTCAATTTCATTTTGAGCCAAATCATTATAACCCTCAAACTTTTCAATAGAAGCAAGTATTCTATTATTAACCTTAAAAGCTTTATAATAACTAGTAGTAGCTGTAAGTAATCCAAATACAATTATAATAAATATTATAATCATATTGTATAAAAATACACTACCTATTCCCTCTCTCATTTAAATCACACCCTTTTTAATAAGAAATTCTTGTAAAAACAAGAATTTTAGTTAATATTATTTTTTAGCACTTTTAACGCAATCATTATATCCTTTTGCATCATAACTACCACTATTATTTGCTGGCGGCTGACATGAACCACCTTTCCATACTCCACCTGCATCTGTACAACATGCACGATTTGCAGTATTACTCATTAAACTAGAAACTAATGGAGTAACAACGGCTGCAATAACACCAATTAATATAATTGCAACTACAGTTAAGTTAGCCTCACCTGCTGCTTCTTTCATATCATAATCACCTACTTTCTATTATTATCTATTTTTATTATAACACACATTATTAATTTTTACTACAATTAATAATTCATCATCATCATCATTGACAATAGCAAGAATGCTAAGATACCTCCACCAGTACCAAATAGCATAATCATAGTTTTATTTTCCATTTTCTCTAAACGTTCTTTATACTTTTGCTCACGTGCTTTATTTTGTAAAGTTGAAATAGTTCTTGAAAACATAAGTAACTGTTCTTGTTTGTTTTCTTGACTACCTAATCCAAGTCTATAAAGAAGTCTCATCATACGCATAGAATCCCTTACTGGATATTCATGAGCAAAATCCATATATGGTTGAACAGAAGAATCACCAGCTTCTATTTTAGAAACAAGCGTTCTAAGTCCTGGTTTAAATATTTCAGGAGCCGTCTCAATCGAACGAGCAAGCGCAACCGGAATTGTATAGTGTTGTGCTAATATTTCAAGCCCCTTTAAATAATATGGAAGCATTAAATTAATTTTATGTAAATTAGCTTTATAATAATTTTTAAGTTGAATATAAGGTAACTTAAATACCCCAAATCCAATAAGAACAGCTAAAAGCACATAAGCAAATGAAAGCTGTGACATAAAGACAAATAACATAGCCACAATAGTTATCAAACCATTTCTAACCCTTTGACCATATAACTTATCTACATCAACATCTCCACCATATTTAATATTTAAAATGAATTGATAATCATCTTCCATTAAAAATCTAAAATATGGTTCAGTATCCTTAATAAATTTACGAGAGCTATAATGATTTCCATATTCTGCAATAAAAAGCAAAATAATAGTTATAAATATAAACATTAATCCAGTATTCATTATTCCGCCCCCACATCTTCATTATAATATTTTTCACCTGAAAGCAAGAAATAAGTATTAACCCAAACAATACCATGAAGTAAAACTTGAGTCCACCAATCACCAAGCATTTGGTTATAAGTTTCAATTCCAAGCATAAATTGAACAAGCATAACCATTAAATAAAGTAAAATACCAAATTGTAAAAACTTTTTATGAAAGCCTGCTCTATCAATTCTATCTCTATAAACATTTTCAACAAGCATATCAATATCTTGGCTCATATTTTCTAAAGATTCACCAGAATCTCTAGAACCTTCATTAGTAATTTGCAAGAATAATTGATGCATATTCCTAACAATATAGAAATCATACTTAGCATTCATAAAAGTAAGTGATTGATCAATAGTACCATTCTCATAAGCCATATCAATCATTGTTTTAACATCGCTTTTAACAGGATCTTCTAAAACATTTGATTCATATACACCTTCTAAAGCCTTAACAAAAGATTGAGTAGTAGCAAATTCCATAATAGTATTAGTAGTGTAAACTTGAATTTGTTCAAAAATAAATTCACTATATAATCTCTTACACCTTAAATAAGTCAAATATGGAATAACTGCAACAGCCAAACAAGAATATATCAAAGAAACCACAATATTATAAAAATATAAATATGTAATTACAGCCGCCCCAACCGCAAATACAACAATTTGTATAGCATATTGTCTTGGCGTATACTCTTGTCCAAGCTCCTTAACCTTTTCCCTAACAACTTTAAATGAATAAGGAGCATACTTATCATAAATAACATTAACCTTTTTATTTATAAATTTATAGACATTATTAGAGTTACTGTTGTTTCTATATAAAACAACAAATATAATAATTGCAACCGCAATCATAAAAATCAAAAATGTCATCTTTCACCCTCCTTTATTCAAATAAATTTTCAGTTTGTCTAGGTTCTATATTTTGCATAGAAACAGTTTGATTTACATTTTGTAAATTAGTTTGGTTAAAAGAAGGATCAACAACTACATTGCTAGAAACTTCTTCACCAGCCATATTTTGAAGTTCTTTTGGTAAAAATACTCCTTGAACTTCTAAATAATCTATCAAATAAGGACTAGGATTATTTCTAATAACCCTTCCATCAGCACCCTTACGATAAATAACATTGTGCTTAGCCTCATTAGTATCACTAGTTACATAAAACTCTGTAACTTCAGCAATCTCACGTCTAAACTTTTTAGTTTCCTTATCTTGGAAACCTCTAACATAAATTCCTAATTGAACATATCTACAAATAGAACTCATAAATTGATCTAAATCTTGATTAGACTCAAGTAAACTATACATACGGTTAGGAATAGATGCTGCCTTATCCGCATGGATAGTTGATAAAATATAGTGCCCTGAAGAAATAGAGTTACGAATAGCCATAACAGCTTCCGCACTACGAACCTCAGAAAGTAATATCCATTTAGGATTTTGACGCATACAAGCTTCAAGAATATCCGAATAACTAGCAATATTATTTGTCTTCATTGCCACAATATCTCTAGTAGGGAAAATCCTATCCAAATGTAGTTCCAAAGTGTCCTCAACTGTAATTACCTTCTCATTTTCAGCTATCTTAGAAGCTAAATATTTAACAAGCTCAGTTTTACCAGAACCAGTTTCCCCACAAACTATAATGTTACAATGTCCTAAAACACATTGCTCTAAAAAATCAATAATATCTAATTCAACATATTTATCAGCTAAAATTTTCTCTTTTTGTAAACGAATTTTTGCTGGTGTTTTACGAACAACACAAGCAATTCCATTTTGAGCTACAGTATCATGAACAAACGCTAAACGTAATTCCGCACTTTCAGCATCCAAGAATGGATGAGCCATATTAAATGTCTTACCCATTACATTGGAACATTGAAAGGCTAATTTTTCCATAAATGCATTATTTATAGCTGCGTTTTCAATTCTAAATATACCTCTTGATAAAGTTTTAAGCCAAATTTGACCACCATTATCATATGAAATATCGGTAATATCATCATCCTCTAAATAAGGTTTTAATGGTCCAAAGTCAATTTGGTCAAACATATTATTCATTATTGCCCCACATTATTAGTTGAATTAGTAGTCATTGGAACTTCTGTAGTAAAAGTATGCGCAGTTCCATTTTTCTCAGTAACAGTAGCAACTAAAGTACCATTTTTAGTAAATGAAACAGTTTGATTTGTTTTCTTAACAGTAACAACTCTTCCACCATCTTTAGTATAACTACAAGTATAAGTAGAACCGCATCCCTTTGGATATGTAATTGCTACTTTAATTGGATTAGTACCTGTTTGTGTCATAGTAGGAAGTAACTTATCTTCAGTAGTAGTAGTTCCTTCATTAGTAACAGTTGGAATATTTACTGCGTGTGCTTCAATATAATCAACTAATTGTTGAGTAGAAACTTGAGTAGCACCTTCAGTAGATACTGAACCACCAGATGGAACTGGATATAATTCTACACCTAAACTATCCATATAAGAAGCTTTCTTAAGTAAAATATTTAAATCTTCACTAAGACCAAAAATCAACATAGCTGGAGTTCTTTCTTCTGCAGTATTTTCAAAAACTGCACGACCAGAAGCATCTTTAACAGCTAAAACCTCAATATTTTCAATTAATCTTCCAATCATAACCTTTTCGTCAGTACCATTACCAACTTTCATATAAATATCAATTTTATTACCAGGAAAAATTGAATTTCCATAAGTACTTTCCATATCAACAGGGAAGTTATAAGCTACTTCACCAGCTTTAACCTTAGTAAATGCTGAATCTGGAATTTCATCTTTATCAATAACAGTATCAGTATAGAACATACTTCCTTCAGGAATAACTGAATTGATATTAGAATATTTACCAACTATTGAACTTCTTGATGTAATAACATTATCAGAAATTGAAACACTTGGCATATCCACAAGTTGAACCATATCATCTGTAATTTCAGTACGTGGTTGAATAGTTTGAGTTGCAACCGGTACTTGTACAGGCTCTACAGCCTTATTAATTTGCGAGCTATAACCAACATAAAGCAAAATAGCAATTGCAATTATACCAATTATAGTAACAGTATTTTTGTTCTTAAAAAACCTTTTAGCCGAAGCCATAAAATCTTGCATATTTTCTCCTCTTTTCTTTTATTTTTAATAAGGTGTTTCTAAAATAGCATCAAGTCTATTTGTTAAATCAAAAGTAACTTGTTCACTACCAGCTACACCAACCACTCCACTTTGTACACTAACACTTACTTTAGGTGGTCTTTCATTTATATCATAAAAAGTAATTTCATACTTTCTAGATCTACTAGCACTTTCCGCATATCTACGGACAAAATTTTCAACAAATTTTTCTCTATTAATTCTAACTTCACCATTAGCTCTATAAGCTGAATAGTCAAATGCATCCCACATGGCAGCCTCTGTAACTTCTTTTAATAACTGTGAATTATGTTCATCAGTATTAGTAATATTTTGGAATAAAACGATAAAGATAATTGAAACTACGCCTACCATAACAACGAATACGCCCCAAAATGACTCTTTCATATTTTATCCCTCCTTACTTATTGCAAGTGTAGAAATTACCATGATTAACCTTACTACACTTTCCTTCCACATTTATCACATTATTTAAGAAATCACTAATACAAGCTTTTCCATCTTTACATTTTAAATCAAAATCATCATATTTTTTATTTTTATTATAATTTCTAACTTTACTAATTGTATTAGCATCTAAAGTTACTTTATATAACACATGATTATCATTATAAACTTTTTTATTGATTATATATTTCTTAGAAACCGCATTATTAGCAGAGCAATTTAACTTACCAGTTTTTTGATTATATTCACACCAGTTAGCTCCTGTTTTACGTGATTTAGTCTTACTTCCTTTTTGACCCGGGAATGGATTTGCCAAATCAATTGGTCTATAAATCACCTTAATAGTACCTGGATCACAAAAATCATCATCTTCACATGGTGGTGGAACTATACGTGGACACTCTTCTCCATCTACGGGACACGTTCCATCTACGCATCTTTCTTTACCATTTTCACAAGGAATATCCTTACATGGAGGGCAAGGTGGAATAGGTGGTATCTTAACTGGACAAACATAACCAGTTTGACTATAAGCTTTTTCACAACTTCCATTTTTATCACTAGAAATCTTGTTTATATTTTTACAATCAGCAGTCTTATCATTTACATGACTATTAATACAAGCCTGATTTGTTGTTCCATATAATTTGTTACAAGCACTTT
>CANATJ010000012.1 GCA_947364595.1 uncultured Bacillota bacterium
TTCTTACATCCCAACTTGTTGAAATATTTGTTGATCCTTTAATATTTAAATTGGCAGAAAATACCGCATATCCTACTACCATTAATAGTAATACTGAACATAGCATTCCTATTACTATTTTTCTTCTTTTTCTATATTGTCTCATGTTTTACTCCTTTTCTATTATTTATTTTTATTATAACACACTTTTTAAATAATTTAGTCATTACTATTTTATTTTTTGTAAACTTAAAATTAGTGAAAATAAAAAAGAAAATTTAAATTAATTTTCTTTTTAAGGATAATACTTTTTTTCTTTTTAAGTTATTTGGTTGTTGTTTGATTAATATATTATCTAAATTTTCTGGAATGAAATCTGGATTTTTTTCTAATAATTCTTGAGTGATTTTAATTAATTCCTCATCTGTTAAGACATAAGTTGATTCAGGAGTTTTTAATGTAACATTACCTGTTTTTTGATATTTATCATCTATTTGACTCATTATTATTATTTCGGGATTAATGCTTGTTATAACAAAATTACAAAGTGTTTTTAGTGTATCTAACTCACCTACCATAGCTTTTATTGTGTATTTTTCTTTTATCTGTTTTTCGTTTTCTAAATTTTTAGAAAGTTCATTTAGATATAAAATGCGAAGGCAAACATATCTATGAAGTCCATTTGATGAAATAAAATATGTTTCTGGTTGTAATTTTTTTATTGTCATTGGTTCACGAAGAAAGCTTTCGCTATTAAGCATTTCATCTTTACTTAAATAAAGATTATGGCATGATCTTGATTTATATGTTCCTTTACCTTCTTCAAAAAGATTACTAAATGATTCAAATAAATCATAATCCATAGAACAAGTTTTAAATAAATAACCATATATGTTGCCAATACTTACATTTTGTATGGTTTGCTTTTTATAAAGTCCATATTTATTGATAATTGGATTTATATCATTTTCGTTTAATACTTTAGTATCTAAAATTTTTGATATTTTTTTTGGCTTTATTTTATGCTTTCTAAAAAAAGCTCGTACTGTTTGGTTATACATATAATCCCTCTTTCAATGGGAATTATTTTAACATATTTATTGTTTTTTGTAAAAAAAGCATTAATTTAATGCTTTTCATCTAATTTATTATAATATTCAAATCGTTTAATAGCTTCTTCTTTATTACTTTCAAGTAATTCTAAAGCTTTCTCTTTATTTATTGCTTTAAGCATACTATATCTAGTTTGACTATTTAAAAATTGTTCATATAAATCAAAATTTGGATTTTTATTATCTAAGTTAAATGTGGTTCCATTATATCTAAATATTGGGAAATATCCACATTTGGTTGCGAGTGCTTCACTTTGAATACTTGTACTAAGGCCTTCTTTTAATCCATGTGAAATGCATGGACAGTAAGCTATTACTATTGATGGTCCATCGTGATTTGTTGCTTCATTCAAAGCCTTAATTGCTTGCATCATATTAGCGCCTAAATTTATTTGCGCAACATATGTGTTTGGATAGCTCATAGCAATTTTGGCTAAATCTTTTTTGTAAGATTTTTTTCCTTGACTAGCAAATTTAGCAACTGCAGCTTTTGGGGTTGCTTTTGATGACTGTCCACCTGTGTTTGAATATACTTGAGTATCTAAAACTAAAATATTAATATTACTTCCACTTGATAATACTTGATCTATTCCACTAAAGCCTATATCGTAGGCCCAACCATCTCCACCTATCTCCCAGACGGTTCTTGCTTCTATATATTCTTTTAATGGCTTTAATTCAGGATATTTTTCATAATCTAATTTTTCTTTGACTTCTTTGGTTATTTTATGATCATTACTATTTTCTAACCATTTAGTAAATAATTCATCTTTTTTAGATAACATTATTTTTCTTATTTTATTTCTAGCATTTTCATAACCTATAGCGATTCCATAACCAAATTCAGCATTATCTTCAAATAAACTACTAGCCCATGGTAAATCATATGGCACACTTGGTAATTCTCCTCCATAAATTGATGAACATCCAGTAGCATTAGCGATAACTAGATTATCTGTTAGTTGAGTTAATAATTTAATATATGCGGTTTCTCCACATCCTGAGCAAGCTCCATGAAAAGCAAATTTAGGTTTTTTTAATTGGCTTCCTTTGATAGTTTGCTTATTTACTATATCTTTTTCTTTTATATTTTTTATTAGATAATCAAATATTTGATCATTATTACTATCTTCTAATTTTTCTAGCGCTAGGGCTTTATTACCTTTTAATCCTGGGCATGTATTTATACATACTTTACAACCTGTACAATTTTTAGCTGATATGCCAATTATATAATAATGATTTTTTATACCTAATGCTGGTTTACATTTTTCTTTAATGAAATCTGGAGAACTTTGGTATTCTTTTTCATCTAATAAAAATGGTCTTATAACTCCATGAGGACAAACTAATGAACACATTGCACATTGTATACAATTTTCATTTATCCATTTTGGAACAAATTCGCTAATGTTTTGTGCTTCTGGACTTATATGTTTAAAGGTTCCATCTTCATATCCTTTAAAATCTGATACTTTTAATTGATTGCCTTTTCGATGTTTTAAGGCGGTATAAATATCATTACTAGCAAAGTTTATGTTTTCTTCAAATTCATCTAATTTTACTTCTTTTAAGTATTTTGATACGTCTTTTAAGGCATTTATATTATCATCAGCAACTTTTTGACTTTTTGTTGCGAATTTTTTTGTAATATATTCTTGTAAGTGTTTATCAATTTCTGCTTTTTTTATTAACCCTGATAAGTTTAAGATAGCTTTTTCCATAATCATACTTATTTTTCTATTAAGGTTATTGTTATTTGCTATCTCGTTTGCATCTATTTTATATAATGTGATATTTTTTTTCTTTAATGTTGCTTTATAAGGGTTTAATATGTCTAATAATTCATCATCAGTTTTAGAAGTGTTAATTAAAATTGTTCCGTTTTCACTAATATTAGATATTGGATCAAATTTTTCTAAATATGTGTCTTTTGATACAACTATTAAACTTGGGTTACTTACTAAATAAGTGGATCTAATTGGCTTTTTATCAAAACGCAAATGACTAGTTGTTACACCACCTGATTTTTTTGAATCATATTCAAAATATCCTTGAACATATTCTTTTTCATTACTACCTATTATTCCAATTATTGATTTACTACAGCTTACCATTCCATCACTACCATAACCATATATTAAAAATTCTTTTGAATCGTTAACTTTTAGGTTTTGATATGACAAGCTTAGATTTGTTACATCGTCATTAATACCTATAGTAAAGTTATTTTTAGGATTATCAAGCATATCATAAATAGCTTTTATCATTCCTGGAGTTGTATCTTTACTAGAAAGTCCATAACGACCACCAACTATTTTTATGTTTTTATCCTTTAAGGCAGATAGCACATCTAAATAAAGAGGCTCGCCTATGCTTCCAGCTTCTTTAGTACGATCTAAAACAGCAATTTTTTCTACTGTTTTTGGAAGAGATTCTAATAAAAATTTATTACTAAATGGTCTATATAAATGAACTTCTACTAAGCCTATTTCTTCGCTTAAAAAATCTATTGTTTCTTTAATTGTTTCACATACTGAACCCATGGCAATTATTATTTTTTTAGCATTTTTACTACCATAGTAATTAAATGGTTTATAATTAGTTTTGGCTATTTTATTAATTTGTTTCATGTATTCATTTACGATATTGGGAACTTCATTATAAAATCTGTTTCTAGACTCAGTCATTTGAAAATATATATCAGCATTTTGGTTTGTTCCTCTTGTAACTACATTATTAAGATTTAATGCTTTACTGCGAAATTCTTGTAATTCTTTTTGAGGAATTAGGTGTTTGATTTCACTTTTATCTAATATATTTATTTTATTAAGTTCATGACTTGTTCTAAATCCATCAAAAAAATGCATAAATGGTAATGATGATTTTATTGATGATAAATGACTAATTAGTGATAAAATGTGAGCATCTTGTACTGATGAAGAAGCAAGCATACAAAAACCTGTTGATTTTGCTGCATAAATATCTTGATGATCTCCAAAGATACTTAGGGCATGAGTTGATAAACTTCTAGCTGCAACGTGCATTGTACATGGTAACATTTCACCAGCTATTTTATACATGTTTGGTATCATTAATAATAATCCTTGACTAGCTGTATATGTACTAGCTAAAGATCCTGCTTGTAGTGCTC
Source organism: uncultured Bacillota bacterium (assembly GCA_947364595.1). Classification (GTDB taxonomy): domain Bacteria; phylum Bacillota_I; class Bacilli_A; order RF39; family UBA660; genus Coprosoma. Next base: position 4,246 of record CANATJ010000012.1, read on the forward strand.
CATGAACTAAACCAATAGCTCCAGCTTCACTTTGCATTTCTATTACTTTAGGAATATCACCTAAAATATTTTCTTTACCTTCACCACTCCATTTATCTATAAGTTCTGGCATGGGACTTGATGGAGTTATAGGATAAATTCCAGCTATTTCGGTAAATAAGTATGAGCCTAGTGCGCAGGCTTCATTTCCATCTATTGTTACTTGTTTCATAAGATCCTCCTATTTGTGGCAAGATTCTTTTTCATTAGCAAATATAACTTCATAATTATAATCTTTGCCATTAGTTGTAGTTATTTTAACTTTTACGTTTGACTGGGCATAAGGCTTTTCAGTCATAGGATTTTCTAAATTATCTTCAATATATCCTCCATTTATTACTTGACTTTTAATAGTTCCACCATCTTGTAATACTGCGACTGGTACTTCTGTTGGAGATGATGGTGTTGGTAAAACATTTGGATAATCTATGACCATTACTTTTGTTGATTCGATAAGGTTTTTTTCTTGAGTTTTACAACTTGTATATCGCCCATTTTTTATATTTCTATCAATTCCTGTAAAGGCAATTATTCCTATAATACTTAATATGACAATTACGCCTAATAATTCGGCTAATGTAAATCCTTTTTTATTCATTTTTTTCACCTTTTAGTTTTTCTACTTGTTTTTGATAATCATTACTATCTGTTATGTATGAGCCAACGACAACTATATCCGCCATATTTACTTTTTTGATTGTTTGATCATTAATTCCACCATCAACTTCAATTAAGTATGAATAGTTATTTTGAATTTTTATATTTTTTAACTCTTTAACTTTATCGGTTATATCGATAAAGCTTTGTCCACCTTTTCCAGGATTTACTGACATTACTAAAATTAGGTCAATAATATTTAAATAATTTTTGATAAGATTTAAATCAGTATTAGGATTAATGGCCAATCCTGCTTTGATATTTAATTTATGAAGATAATCTATTATTTCTTCTGGACTATTTGTAGCTTCTTTATGAAATGTTATGATATTTGGTTTTAAAATTTTTATTTCATCAATATATTTTTTTATATCGTTTACCATTAAATGGACATCTTTGGCTTTTGTGACATTTTTAGTGTTTTCAAATATTGTTTGAAGATCTGTTTTATTTTCTACAAATTTTCCATCCATGATGTCATAATGAATATAATCTACACAGTTATTTAAATTGTTTATTTTTTCTACTTGATTTTGGATTTTTAAAAAAGATCCTGCTATTTTCATCTTATCACCTACTTTATAAAGTTTAAGTAATTTTCGTATCTACTTTTAAGAATGGTTCCATCTTCTACTTTTTCTTTGATTTTACATTTTATTTCTTTATCGTGCATACAGTTGTTAAATTTACAATCATGACGATAATTATTAAATTCAATAAAATTATCTCTTATGTCTGATTTAGACATGCCTGTAAATTCAATGGCTGAAAACCCTGGGGTATCAGCAACTAATCCACCTTCTACTTTCAATAATTCGCTATGTCTAGTAGTATGTTTTCCACGATTTAACGCTAAAGATATTTCTGATGTTTTTAAATTTAAATGAATATTTAATTTATTTAATAGAGTTGATTTACCCGCGCCACTTTGTCCTGTAAAAACGCTTGTTTTATTTTTAAATATTGTTTTAATTTGATCTATTTGATTATTAATATATACTTCGTATCCTATTTTTTTATAGTAATTTATATATTTGTTTAAATTTTCAAATTCTTGCTCTGTTAGTAAATCAGCTTTGGTAAATATAATAATTGGTTTTATATTGTTATATTCAATTATAGTTAATAATTTATCTAATAAGTTTGACGAGAAGTCAGGTTTTTTTAAACTTGTAATTATTATTGCTTGGTCTATATTAGCTATGGCTGGTCTTACTAGACTATTTTTTCTTGGTAGTACTTCTAGTATATAGTTATTTTCCTCATCAATTATGACTTTATCACCAACTAAGGGGGTAATGTTTAATTTTCTAAACTTACCCCTTGCTTTACATACTTTTATTTTTTCTTTGGTTACTACTGTATAGTCATTACTTATTTGTTTTGTTATTATTCCTTGCATAAATTATTATTCTTCTCCGTGACTGTCACTAACTTCTGGCATTCCGTTTTTTACAACTTTTATTTTTAAAGTTGCTCCTTTAGTTATTTTACTACCAGCAGACATATTTTGATATATAATTGTTCCATCAACACTGCTTGGATCTTGAACGTAAGTTACATTAATATTTAATCCATTTTCTTTGGCAAATTCACGAGCACTATTTTCGGTATATCCTTCTTCGTTAAAATTTGGATAGCTTTTATATATATTAGGAATTGTTAAGGTAATTGTATCGCCTTTTCCTAATTTTTCTCCAGATTTAACGTCTTGGGAAAGAATGGTATTACTATCTAATTTTTCACTATCAGATACATCTTTTTTATCTAAAACTACGGTTATTTTTGCAGCTTCTAATTTAGCTTTAACTTCGTAATAATTTTTACCAGTATAGTCTTCTATTTTTATTTTTTCTGTTCCTTTTGATACGATTAAGGTTACTTTTGTTCCTGCTTTCATACTTCTTCCCATTTCGGGATCAGTTCCTATTACTTTGTCTTTTTCAACGTCATCGCTGTTTTCTTTTTTTGTTTTGGCAGCTACTTCGAAGCCTTTATCTTTTAATGTACTTTCGGCTTGGGTAATACTCATTCCTGATACATCGGGAATTATTGCATCCTTTTTGTCAGTAATTTTTGGAAGTATTAGAATAAAAAATAATAATAGTGACACTAAAGCAGCAGTTATTGCACCAACAATAATTAAAGCTTTATTCATTTTTTTATCTTTTTTGTCTTCGTTTTTAGCGGCATTTCTTGCGGCTCTTCCGGCTTTTGGCATTTTTTCACCATCAAAGTCTTCATCAAAGCCTTTTTCTTTATATGGATAGATTACTCTTGGTTCATTGAATCTATCTTTGTCTAAAGCTGTTTTTAAGTCATCATGCATTTCTTCTGCTGATTCATAACGATTTTTTGGATTTTTAGCACAAGCTTTTAATATAATGTTTTCTATACTTTGAGGCATTTCTGGATCGTATTCACATATATCTGGTATAGGCTCACGCATGTGTTTTATGGCTACTTCTACTGGATTTTCACCTTTGAATGGTACGCTTCCTGTTACTAATTCGTACATTAAAATACCTAATGAGTAAATATCACTTTTAATTGTTGCGGTATTGCCATTTGCTTGCTCTGGCGGAATATAATAAACTGTACCCATAACGCTATTTGTTTGAGTAAATTCGCCAGCATTTAAAGCTACGGCTATACCAAAATCCATTATTTTTACACGTCCATCTTCTAAAATGATAACATTTTGGGGTTTGATATCTCTATGGATAATGTAACTATTGTGGGCGTGAGATATAGCTGAGGTTAATTGTAGCATGATATCAATTACTTCAGGTAAAGTTAAATTTCCTCTTCTTTTAACTAATTGTTTTAGGGTTTTTCCTTCGACATATTCCATTACGATAAAATATTTTCCATTGTCTTCACCAACGTCGTATACTTCAACGATATTTGGATCTGTTAAAGAGCTTGCAGAAATTGCTTCTCTTTGGAAACGACGAACAAATTTTTCATCATCAGCTAAATCACCTCTTAATATTTTTACGGCAACTTTTCTATCTAATATTGTATCTAAGGCTAAATAAACATTAGCCATTCCTCCTTCTCCTATTGATCTTATAATTTCATAACGATCATTGATCATTTGTCCTTTATTTATCATTTTCTTCCTCCTTATTCAAATAGGCAACTGAAATGTTGTCTGTCCCCCCACGATTATTACATTTGTATATTAATTTTTGTAATTTTTCATCGATAGTTAAATCACTATCTAATACTTTTTCTATTTGACTGTCTTCTAACATATTTGTAAGTCCATCACTGCAAAGCATGATTCCTTCAATATCGGTTTCTACATCAAATATGTCCATTTCAACTGTCATATTAGCTCCTAGTGCACGCATTAGTACATTTTTTCTTGGATGGTCTTTTGCTTCTTCTTCAGTTAATTCTCCTGATTTTACTAATAGGTTTACTAATGTATGATCACTGGTAATTTTATAAAGCTTTTTATTTTTAATGACGTAACCTGAAGAGTCACCAATATTTCCAAACAACAAGAAATCTTTTGTTATTAAAGCCATAACAAGGGTTGTTCCCATGCCAGCACTTTCGGGATTTTCCCCAGTATATTTATAAAGTGAAATGTTAGCTTCACTCACTATTTCTTTAAGAAATTTTATGGCATCTTCTTTATTACCAACGGAACTTGTATCAATAAATCTTTTCCCAATATGGGTGATTGCTATTGAAGAGGCTATTTCTCCGCCTTTATGGCCTCCCATACCATCGGCTACTGCCATTAATATTTCTCCACTACCGTTTTTTACAATGGTAACACTATCTTCATTATGGTCACGGACTTTTCCTGGATTGGTTAAATATGAATATTCCATTATATTCCCTCCTCATAGTTTGATCTTAACTGTCCACAGGCAGCTTTTACTTCACTACCAAATTCTCTTCTTACAGTTACATTTATTTTATGTTTTTTTAATGTGTCATAAAATTCCATGATTGATGATTCTTTGGTTTTTTTAAATTCTATATGGCTTGTTTCATTATATGGAATTAAATTGACATAGCAATTTATACCTTTTAAAAGGCTTGCTAACTGGATAGCACATTTTTGACTATCATTTATATCTTTTAACATTATATATTCAAATGTTACTCTTCTATTTGTAACTTCTATATATTCTTTAACTGCCTTTATTACTTCTTTTAATGGATATGCTTTATTAATTTTCATTAATTTACTACGTAATTCATCATTTGGTGCATGTAATGAAATGGCTAAATTAACTTGAAGTTTTTCTTTAGTAAAGCTTTTTATTTTAGGAACTATACCGCATGTTGATATGGTTATATGTCTTGCGCCTATATCAATTCCTTTATTGCAGTTAACTATATTTACAAAAGCCATTACATTTTCATAGTTATCAAAAGGTTCACCAATACCCATTAAGACTATATGTGAAATACGAATATTTAAATCTTCTTCTACTAATAAGATTTGGGTAACTATTTCATCGGTATTTAGATTTCTTTTCTTTTTTAATCTTCCGCTTTCACAAAAGGCGCATCCCATGTTACAACCAACTTGAGTAGAAATACATAGGCTTTTACCATAATCATGTACCATTAAAACGGCTTCGACTTTTTGACCATCGGTTAGTTCAAATAAGTATTTATATACGTCTTTTCCAGATAGTTTTTTTATTATTGTTGGTTTTTCTATAACAAAATCTTCTTTTAATTTTTTTATTATGTCTTTTTTGATGTTTGTCATTTCGTCAAAACTAGATACTCTTTTTTTATAAAGCCAATCATAAATCTGAGTGGCTTTGTATTTCTTTTCACCAAGATTTTCAAAATAGTTTTCTAATTCATTTAATGTTTTACCATATATATTCATATTCCCACCTTATTTCATTATATCAAAAATTATGGAAAAATAATAGAATACGTGTGTCTTTTTATAGATAATTACTATTTAAATATATTTATTTTTACTATTTTACACATTGGTGTAAAAAAAATAATAGTTTTCACTATTATTTAATAAATTCGCTTAATATACATATAACAAAAAATATAACTCCTAAAACTGCGGTTAATCTTGTTATAAATAGTTCTCCGCCTCTTTCTTTACGATTGGCGAATAATTCGTCATTACCTCCTAGAATACTGCTTGAAGCACTAACGGCTTTACCACTTTGCAATATTACTATGGCAATTAATAAAATTGATACGATCATTAATAAGACTTTCATGGTTTCCCTCCCCACTTCTAATAATTTATCATATTTTAGTTAAAAAATCAACTTGTTTATATATTATTATTTATGAATTTTTATATTCATATTTTAAGACTTGGTATTAAAAAATCAAAGAATTTTATTCTTTGATTTCAATTAGACCTTTACTAACTTCTTCTAATGCCTTACCAATGTTTTTAGCAGATTTATATTCACTTTCTTTTAATTGATAATGGTTAGTTTCGTCCATTTGTTTGGCACGTTTTGAAACAACGTTAACTAGTAGATATTTTGAACCTACTTGGCTTAAAATTGTGTCAATTGAAGGATATATCATTTTATCACTCTCCTACTTATGATATTATACCTTTTTAATGGTCATTACAACAAAGACGATAAAATTTGACATTATTTAACGTAAATTTATTTAATTATGTCTAATATTAATTTATTTTCTTTTACTTTTGTTTTTGATATTTTAAAACAATCTAATATTTCTTTTTCTTCTACTTTTAAATCATCATAGTGCATGGTTATTAGAGTTTGTCCTTTGGAAACTTTATCGCCAACTTTTTTGTTTAAAACAAAGCCTACTTTAGGATTAATAACGTCTTCTTTTGTTAATCTTCCAGCACCTATTTTACGAGCTAATTTTCCAAGTTCTAATGCATTTATATGGCTTATATATCCATCTTCTTTACTTTTTATTTCTTCTTTGTGCTTTGATGTTTGTATTTTTTCGATGTTTCCGCCTTGAGCTTTTACCCAAGTTAAGAATTTTTCATAAGCTTTGCCATTGTTTAAATTTTCTTGTATTTTTTTGCTGGCATCTTCTATAGAAATTTTTGAATTTAATGAAACCATAATAGCGCCTAGTTTAGTTACTAATTGTGTTAAATCTTTTGGGCCTTTTCCTTGTAATGTTTGAATACTTTCTAAAACTTCTAATGAATTGCCGATGGCAAATCCTAAAGGTTCATCCATGTTTGTTAAAACACAGACGGTTTCTTTTCCACTCATATTGCCTATTTTTACCATTAAACTACCTAACTGTTTAGCTTCTTTTAAATTATCTATTAAGGCTCCACAGCCTACTTTAAGATCTAAAACTATTTTACTAGCACCACTTGCCAATTTTTTACTCATTATACTTGAGGCAATTAATGGTATTGAATCAACGGTTCCTGTTACATCTCTTAAGGCATAAATTTTTTTGTCTGCTGGTACTAAGTTATTCATTTGGCCTACTAAGGCAACACCAATTTCTTCTACTTGATTTTTAAATTCTTCTAAGGTCATTTCGGTATGGAAACCTTCAATTGATTCTAATTTATCAATTGTTCCACCAGTATGACCTAATCCTCTTCCACTCATTTTAGCGACTTTTACTCCTAGTGAAGCAACTAATGGAGCTAAAACTATGGTTGTTTTATCTCCAACTCCGCCTGTTGAATGTTTATCAACTATGCCATCAATTTGTAAATCTATTGTTTCTCCGCTATGCAACATTATATCGGTTAAGTCTATTGTTTCTTCTTCGCTAAGACCTAGTAAATCTATTTCGGTTAAAAATGCAGACATTTGATAATCTTTTATTGTTCCATTTAAAAATCCATCTATAACGAATTTTAATTCTTCTTTGGTTAGTTTTTCCCTTTTTTCTTTTTTATCTAGTATATCAAGTATATTCATAATATCACGCCTTTCTATATACTTTATATTAATATTGTAATGTATAATTGGGTACTATACAACTGTTTTTTGAAAAAAATAAAAAATAGTTTTTTAAACTATTTTAATTTCATATTTATTAATTTAATGGTTCTTTTTGGATCTTCATATATTTTCTTATAAAGACTAGGATATTGTTTTAATTCATTTATTATTTCTAAATCTTTGCTGGCTAATTTTACAGTGTATTTTTCTTCATCTTTAACAACATCTACTTCTTTATCTTTACCTAGGACAAAATCAAATGGTAAGTTTAAAACTTCAGCTAGTTTTATAAAGTTGTCTAAGCTTGGTTTTCTATCACCTTTTTCATACCAGCAAATGGCAACTTTTGATACTCCTATCATTTTGCCTAGCTTGGCTTGAGAAATTCCTAATTTTAATCTAGCGTTTTTTATTTCTTGTCCTATCATGTTATCACCATTAACTGAATTATAACAACATTAAACTCTTAAAATACGATAATTAACTACTAGTTATCATAACCTTCTGGGAAAATATTTTTTAATTTGTTGTTTAATACTTTAGCTACACGTGAAGGATTTTTATGGAAGGCTTCATTTAAGTTTTCATTTTCTTCAATTGCTTTTAAAATTTGAAGTTTTCTTTTCGAAAGTCTTACTTGATATTGTTCTTCATCACATACTACAGTTACTTCTCTGCCTAATATTTCATCTGCAGAAACGTTTAAAGCATCCAATATTTTATTAAAAGCGTTCCATCTTGGTGTTCTTTTACCTGATTCATATTGAGAAATTTCTGATGGTTTTACACCGATAAGGTCGGCTAATTGTTTTTGCGTTAAATTTTGTAATTTTCTTGCTTCTTTTAATCTTTGACCCACCATGTGCATCGTTATCCTTTCGTTAACCCGATTATAACAATTTTTAAATTTTATTACATTAAATGTAACTTTCTGTTATATTTAGCTTGTAATTAACCCGAAGTTAATATATAATGTATATAGGTGGGTGATTAAAAATGAACGATTTAATTAATTTACGTAAAAAAAATCATTACACTTGCCAATACATGTCAGAAAAGCTAAATATTAGCAAACCATTTTACTGGCAAATAGAAAATGGCAAAAGGAGATTATCATATAGTATGGCCGTTAAAATTGCTGCTGTATTTAATATGAAGCCTGATGAAATTTTTTATGCATCCTACAAGGAAGAAATCGAAAAAGAAGTTAGTTGTTAGTTGTATATAAAAAGATTATTGCTTTTGCAATAATCTTTTTTGTTTATCTTTAAATTAATAAGCGTTTTTACATTTGTGTGCAATATGAACTATAGTTAATATTAAAAACTAACTTTACAGTTAGTTTAAACAAAATGACCTATAAAATACTTTTTCTTACCTCTTCTTACTACTAACATATCTTCATTGATGGCTAAATCTTTTGTTATAGTAAAATTTTCATCTTGAATTTTTTCTTCATTGATTGTAATACTACCAGCATTTACAAATTCTCTTGCTTCTCTTTTACTAGAGGCGATATTACTATTTACTAATAGATCTATGATATTTATATTTTCTTTTGTTTCAAATTTTGGAAAGTTTTTAAATAATGTTTCTAATTCATCTTTAGTAAGATTTTTAATTTTACCACTAAATAGAGCTCCAGAAATATCTATAGCTCGATTGCAAGCTTCTTCACCGTGTAAAAACGTTACTACTTCTTTAGCTAAGGTTTTTTGAGCTATTCTTAAGTGTGGATTTTCTTTATGTTCTTTTTCAATTTGTGTTATTTCCTCTTTTGTTAAAAAGGTAAATATTTTTAAATAATCAATAACCATTTCATCTTCTGAATTTAATAGATATTGATATATTTCATAACTAGAAGTTTTATTTTTATCAAGCCAGTAAGCATTTCCTTCACTTTTTCCAAATTTTTTACCATTTTTATCGGTTACTAATGGCATTGTAAAGCCATATGCTTCTTTTCCTTCTTTTTTTCTAATTAAGTCTACACCTGCGGTAATGTTTCCCCATTGATCTGAACCAGCGCATTGCATAACACAGTTTTTTGTTTTATAAAGGTGTAGAAAATCTAAAGCTTGCATAATCATGTAAGAAAATTCTGTATATGTGATTCCTGTTTCTAGTCTTCTTCTAATAATATCTTTATCAAGCATATAGTTGATATTGAAGTATTTTCCATAATCTCTTAAAAAATCGATAAAGTTAATGTCTTTACACCAATCATAGTTGTTAACTACTTCAAATCCAAAAAGATTAGTAACTTGTTTTTTTAAAGCTTCAGTATTGTTTTCAATTTCTTCTATATTTTTCATTTGTCTTTCTTCACTGGGTCTTGGATCACCGATTCTACCAGTGGCTCCACCAATTAATAAAATGGGATGATGTCCACCTTTTTCTAATCTTTTACTTATTAAAAAACTTGATAAATGACCTAAGTGTAAACTATCTGCTGTTGGATCTGTTCCAATATAAAATGTCATACCACCTTGATTGATTTTTTCTTCTAGGTTTTCTCCAGCTTCATCTTTTATTAACCCACGCCATTTTAATTCATCATATAATTTCATTATTCATTCTCCTTACATTTTTCACAGTGACAGTCATTATCACAATGTTCATGATGACAATCACATTCATTTATATGGGTAGCAATATATACTCCATTACTTGTTCCTATTCTAGTAGCACCTGCATTTATTAATTCATTCATTTGTTTATATGTTTTTATCCCACCACTAGCTTTTATTTCTAAAACTTCTCCTTTGTGTTTATTTATTAATTTTACATTTTGAACGTTTGCGCCTTCGTTTTGAAATCCTGTTGATGTTTTTATAAAATTAACAAATGTTTCGTTGCAAATCTCTGTCATTTTTATGATTTCTTCATCTGTAAGTAAAGCTGTTTCGATAATGACTTTTAATGTTTTGCCATCGATTGAATCTCTTATTTCTTCAATTTCAGATTTTACATAATCATAATCTTTATCTTTTAAGGCTCCAACATTTATAACCATATCGATTTCATCTGCGCCTTGTTCTATTGCATCTATTGCTTCATATGCTTTTGTTTTTGGGGTATTCATTCCAAGTGGAAAGCCAACTACTGTACATACTCCAATATTTGAACCTTCTAAAAATTCTTTAGCTAAGGCTACATAACAAGGATGAACACATACTGTTTCGAAATTATATTCTAAAGCTTCCTGGCATAGTTTGGCGATATCTTTACTTGTCGCATCCATTTTTAAATTTGTGTGATCAATATATTTTCCTATTTCCATAATTATTTCCTTTCCATAAAAAAGAATACTATATAAGGACGAGATTTCCCGCGGTACCACCTTATTTCATAGTATTCTATGCGCTTAATTGATAACGGTAATTTGCCGGTTTGACTCTGAATGTGTATTTTATTATTTAATTTTGGTTAGTTTTCATCTACCACTAACTTTCTAATTACCAATTAAATAACTACTTAAAATTCTTCTTTGCCAATTAATATGACTATAACATAGTTAAGTTTTTTCGTCAATTATTTTACTACTATATTTACTAATTTTTCTGGAATTACGATTATTTTTACAATTGTTTTCCCTTCGATAAATTTTTTAACATTTTCATTTTCTAATGCGAATGATTCCATTTGCTCTTTTGAAATACCTTTATTAACAGTTATTTTACCTCTTACTTTTCCGCAAACTTGAATAACCATTTCATATGATGTATCTACTATTTTGGTCTCATCATAACTAGGCCATGGTTCATAGGCGATGGTTTCTGTATGTCCTAGTTTTTCCCATAAATCTTCAGTAATATATGGAGCAATTGGATTTAACAATTTTATAAAGTTTTCGGCCATATATTTTGGATATACATTTTCTTTATATACAGCATTTATAAATATCATCATTTGACTTATTGCGGTATTAAAGTTTAAGGTTTCATAATCTTCAGTTACTTTTTTTACTGTTTGGTTATATATTTTTTCAAGATTTTTATTTTCCTCATCTTTTATTTTATCGGATTCATATAATCTATATATTCTATCTAAAAATCTTTTTGCACCTTCAACGCTTTGTGTATTCCAAGGTTTATTGGCTTCTAATGGTCCCATAAACATTTCATAAAGTCTAATTGTATCAGCACCATACTGATTTATTATGTCGGTTGGATTAATAGAAAATTCTGGATAACGTTTCCCCATTTTGATTCCGTTGGCACCTAAAATCATTCCTTGGTGAACTAATTTTTTAAATGGTTCTTTAGTTGGCACAAGGCCTTTATCATAAAGATAGTTATTCCACATTCTAGAATACAATAAATGTCCAACAGCGTGCTCTGGACCTCCTACATAAAGGTCTACTGGCATCCAATGTTTTAATAATTCTTTATTTGCAAATTCGTTTTCATTTTCTGGGTCAATATATCTTAGGAAATACCAACTTGAACCTGCTGAACCTGGCATGGTTGATGTTTCTCTTGTCGCTTTTTTTCCATTATATGTTGTATTTACCCAGTCTTCGGCTTTTGATAATGGAGATTTTCCAGTTTTACTTGGTGAATAATCATCAAGTTTTGGAAGTATTAAAGGTAAATCTTTTTCATCTAAAATACCAATTTTATCATCTTCATAATAAACTACTGGCATTGGTTCTCCCCAGTATCTTTGGCGAGCAAAAATCCAGTTACGAAGTCTATAATTTATTTTTTTTGTTCCTATTTTATTTTCTTCTAGCCATTTTATCATTTTATCAATAGCATCTTGTTTATTAAGTCCATTTAAAAATTCTGAATTAATATGAGGCCCATCTTGAGTATAAGCTTCTTTTTCTATATCCCCACCTTCAATGACGGGAATAACTGGAATATTAAATTTTTTGGCAAACTCATAGTCTCTTTCATCATGGGCAGGAACGGCCATAATTGCGCCTGTACCATATGTCATTAAAACATAATCACTAATCCAAATTGGGATTTTTGTTTGGTTAACTGGATTAATGGCATACGCACCTGTAAATACTCCTGTTTTGTCTTTATTAAGTTCTGTTCTTTCTAGTTCTGATTTAGAGGCGCATTCTTTTTTATAAGCTTCTACTTCACCTTTTTTATCGTCAGTGGTTATTTTATCTACTAAATCATGTTCGGGTGATAAAACACAATATGTAGCACCAAATAAGGTATCTGGTCTTGTTGTAAATACTTCGAATGTTAAATCGGTATTATCTACTTTGAAATTTAATCCTGCTCCTACTGATTTACCTATCCAATTTCTTTGAATTTCTTTTGTTGATTCTGGCCAATCTATTTCTTCTAATCCTTGCAATAACCTTTCGGCATATTTTGGAATATCGATTACCCATTGTTTCATGTTTTTTCTAATTACTGGGTAGCCGCCTCTTTCGCTTTTTCCATCTATTACTTCATCATTGGCTAAAACTGTTCCAAGTTCCTCACACCAGTTAACTGGCATTTCAACATTTTTGGCTAATCCATCTTTACATAGCATAGCAAATATCCATTGTGTCCATTTATAAAATTTTGGATCTGATGTGGATATTTCTTTTGTCCAATCATATGAAAGTCCTAATAAATTTAATTGATGTTTAAATGTTGCAATATTTTTTTCAGTAAAGCCATCTGGATGATTACCTGTTTTGATGGCATATTGTTCAGCTGGAAGTCCAAAGGCATCCCATCCCATTGGATGAAGAACGTTATATCCTTGCATTCTTTTCATTCTAGCAACTACATCAGTAGCTGTATATCCTTCAACGTGTCCAGCATGTAATCCTACTCCTGATGGATATGGAAACATATCTAAAACATAGTATTTGGGTTTTGAAAAATCCCATACATCTGTTTTAAAGGTTTGATTTTTTTCCCAATATTCTTGCCATTTCTTTTCTATCTGTTTAAAATCATACATTTTATTTTCCTCCTTTTTTTTGATAAGATTTTCCTAAAATTGTATACATTAGTATCATAAGTGGTAATAAGATTATGAATCCTACTACGAGCTTAATTAAAAGTGAGTCAAATAAACTAATTATAGTTACTACTGTAGCAATAATAAAACCATTAACTAATGATAGTTTAGTAGCAAATTTTTTTATATCTATTTTATTAACATCTATATTATAAGCTTGTTTAAAATATAATAATTGTTTGCTTTCTTTGAATTTTTCTAATCCTTTTTTTCTATATATAACTATTATCGAATATAATAAATGCCATATAATGAAACAAAATAAAAATGTAAAAACGTAATTCATAACTTTCTTTCCTTTCTTAATAAAAAAGCATTATGTTTATAAGGGTGCTTTTTGCACGGTACCACCTTATTTCATAATACTTTATATTATCTTAATAGCTTAACGTGCTTATTCGTCATATACTTATCATATATGCAGCTCCTAAGTAAGTTCATAATCTATATTTAAAAGCTTCCACCAAACCGCTTTCTCTCTTTAAAATATATAATTATTACTACTCTTATTCATCGCTTTTCTTAAAATATTATATTATATTTGACCAATATATTCAAGTAGTTTTAGGAACATACGAATATTTTTTTTCTCTAAACCAACTTTTGATAATTTACGGATGGCTATCCTTTTTTTATTAATTGGTAATTCACTGAATAATATAGCGTCAATTTTTGTCTTTAATTCAGTTGGTATTTGAAGGTCACTGATGATTCTTTCGATGTCTTCATTTATTAATCTAACGGCATCTATTTCAATGTCTTTACCTTTACAGTTAATTGTTAATTGTCCGATTGTGTCTACATCATTTACTTCAACAACAAAGTTTGGTCCATCGACATATGTTTTAAATGATAGACTATTTCTATTCATATAAACACTAACGTCTTCAGTTCTTTTTGTATTTCTAAAAACAATTTTATAGTTTCTTTTTTCGGGAACTATTCCACTTTTTCCTTCAACTGATCTAATAACTACGCTATAATTACTTGGCAAATAGTTATAGTCTATTTGAGTTAATAAATAATAATCTTTACGATATAAATCGCTTTCACCATCATCTTCAAATAAGGTATATGAATTACTTTGACCTGGGAAGATGTTGATTTCCATATTAACTGGTGGCGTTGTATCGTTAATGTTTTCGTTATGCCCAAGTGGTATGATAGATCCTGATTTAGCAAATACTGGGTATTCTTGGTCTCTAAAGAAACTTATATAGTTTTTTCCACCTGGAAATTTTTTGCCAGTAAAGTAATCGTACCATGTTCCTTTTGGAAGATGGAAGTTATGAACCACTCGATCCATAGCGTCATCTTTTCTAGCAATAATTGGAGCGATAAATAATTCTTCACCAAAATAATACTCGTTGCGATATAGAACATCATCGTAAAAATCTGGATTTTCATAATATAATGGTTTAATTATTTGAGTGCCAAATTTGTGGTATTTATAAGCTTCACTATAAATATAGGGAATTAAATTGTGTCTTAATTGTAAATAATTTTTTACGATAGTATATGTTTTAATATCCCATCTCCATGGTTCACGCTTATAATATTTTCCTTTATCGGCACCAAATTTTAAAATTGGTGAAAATACACCTTGCTGTATATATCTAATATATAGTTCATTGTCTTCAGTTCCTTTAAAGTAACCTCCTACATCATAAGCCCAAAATTGTGAACCTATATTAAAACTATTTGTATTATGAAATGGCACTTTTCTTAATGTGGCCCAACTTACATCAGTTTTACCTGCATAAGAAATTGGATAACGATGAGAAGCTACTCCTTTATTTTCTGATAATAGTAGTGGCCTTCTTTTATAATCTCTTTGCATATCGTAAAAGTGATAGTGCTTTAATAGTTCTAAGGCACGAATATTTTCTGTTGCTTCAGTATCAAGCCAATAAAAATCTATTCCAAGATTATCTAATGGGTGAATGAATACTTTTAAGTATACGTCAACCCATTTAGGATCAAATACGTTAAAAGGTATTTTTCCGTTTTTATCTGCTTTTAGGTATTTTAAAGCTTCTTCATAATATGTTTCTATATCACTTATACCTTCTAATGGATTTATATTAAGCCCTATACGAATATTTTTAGAATGTAAATAGGATATCATGGCTGCAGGATTTTTATAATATTCATTATTAAATGTAAATCCTGTTTTGGAAAGTTTTTGTCCTTCTAGTTTTCGTTTATGCCAATCTTTATCCAATAACATTATTGATACAGGAATTTGTTCTTGTTCAAAGGTATCGACTAATTCTTTTAATTGCAAATCATTATAATCAATATTACGACTCCACCAATTTCCAAGGGCATATCTTGGTACTAGTGCTGGAAAACCAGTTATTTTATAATAATCTTTTAATGCTTCTTCGAAGTCTTTATTATACATAAATACATATGTATCAATTCTTAGGTTTTCATTTTGATATGTGGTTCCATCTTCATTTAATAATAAGGTGTTTGAATCGTCTATACTAGCGATTCCATCTGAGGAATACAATCCTTTACCTTTAACTCCCCCATCAGCTAATGAAGGATTTGGAATTCCAAAATTTCTTATTTCTGAATGCCCATAATACCAGTATCTATCAGTATTTAGTAATTCTATTTTTAAGTTACTAGTTGGATTTGTTTTGCTTCCTAAAAATGGTTTTCCTTTTTGATAAATTAATTTAAAATAGTTTGTGGTAATACTGATAAAATTATTATCCTCACCTACTTTAAATTCTGGTGTTTTTAAATCTCTATATAAAACTAATTCTGTAGGAGCATCTATGAAATTACCATTTTCATTGTATTCAATTCTAATTAGTCTTTCGGTTAAAACGGTAAAACGATATTTGTCTCCTTTGACAATATTACCTTCTAGAGCAACAGCTTTTTTTGTATCTATTTTAAATTGATCTCCCAAATCATACATAAGTCCCACTCCTTATTTCTTTTATTTTATTTCTTCTACTTGCATAAAGTTTGTATATTTTATTTGTCCAAATGGATATCCACCGGTGATAATTATTTTATCACCTGATTTTAATTGTAACTGATTTGATAAATTTTGTTTTATTTCACTTGTAATTTCATCTAATGTTACACCGGTTGCTAAAACTGGTAAAACACCAAAATGTATTTGCAAACTTTTAATGACATTTAAGTCTGTAGCCGCCGCTATTATTGGACATGGGGGTTTTAATTCACTAATTCGTTTAGCGGTATTACCAGTGTTTGTCATTACTAGTATTGCTTTACAATCTAATTCATTAGCACCTAATACAACGCTTGATGAAACGGTGGCAGTAATGCTTTTTTGTTCATCATTTAATGATTTTTTAAAAAAGTAACTATAGTTTATACTTTCTTCTGATGCTATTATTATTTTTCTTACTGTTCTTACTGTTTCAACAGGATGCGCTCCAACTGTAGTTTCGCTTGTTAACATAATTGCATCAACAGCATCAGAAACTAGGGTGGCTAAATCTGATACTTCAGCCCTATTTGGAACTACCCTTCTTGTTAAAAAACTGTTAAATTCAGCGGTTATTATAACTAAACGATCAGTTTGATAACATTTGTTTATTACTTTTTTTTGAATTGTTGGTACAGCTTCAACTGGCATGGCTATTCCAAGGTCACCACGATCTAGAATTATTCCATCGGCAGTTTTTATGATATTATCAATATCAGCAACAGCTCGCTTATTTTCTATTTTGGCTAATATTCCAATGTGTTCATTATTTAATTCAATTAAAAAGTCATTAATTTCTAAAACGTCATCAGCTGAGAAAACTGAAGATACGGCGATAAAATCAATATTCATTTTATCGGCAAATATTATATCTTCACGATCTTTTTTTGTTAAAAATTCTCTATTTGGTTTGATTTCTGGAAGATACATTTTTGAATTATCGTAAACTTCTCCACCTTTTATAACTTCACACATGGCATAATCTAAGCCTTTTTCTAGAACTAATAGTTCAACATTACCTTTGCTTAGTTTTATTCTTGTATGATATTTTAAGTCGTTAATTAGGTTTTTATAATTTACGGAAAAGCCGGCCATGTTTCCTTTTATAGGATTCATATATATTCTAATTTTATCACCTGTATTAAGTGTTGCTTTTCCTCCTACAAATTTACCAGCTCTAATACATGGTCCTTCTAAATCCATCATAATTGCGGTGTTTGTATTAAATTTATTATTAGCTTCATTTATTAATTCAATAATTTTTTTACATTCTTCATGACTAGAATAGCTCATGTTTAGGCGGATTACATCTATTCCATTTTTAATAAACTCTTCTATTTGCTTTTTTATATTGTTATTTAAACGTACTGTTGCGATTAATTTTGTCTTTTCCATTATACCACCCTTACCCTATATAAATTATAATAAAATTGATTAGTAAAGTCAATGAAATATGGGCAACAAAAAAGACGAATTATTTTAAGTCGTCTATATTTTTTTTAAGTTGTTTTGCATCTTGCCCGAAAATAATTTTTAATTGATTATCGATTTCAACAATTCCTTGCGCACCCATTTTTTGAATAGCTTCTTTATTTACTAAATCAATATTGTGTAAATTTACTACAAACCTTGAGTTATTCACTTCATAATTTATGATGTTTGCTGTTCCACCCAAATACTCGATTAGTTTATTTGCTTCCAATTTAAAATCTTTGTTTTTGGTCTTTAAAATTGCTAATGCAATTATTACTAAAACTATTACTATTAAAACATATTGCCATATCATATATATCACCTATTAATAATTATACTATACTTTGGAGTTTTTTTAAACTTTTTTTGAATTTAATTGTATATTTATTTTCTTTAGTGTATTATATTTAGTGGTGATACTCATGAAAAATATTTCAAAATATAAAATTGATAAGTCTATTTTAATTCCAATTATTATATTTGCTCTTATTAGTGTTATCACTTTATATGGAGCTAGTAGTATTTTACCAAGCACTATGAGTCATTTGGTAACTAATCAAATTATTTGGTATGTTGTTGGGTTTGCTTTAATATATTTTGTAATGGCAATTGGAAATTCTTATATTTATAGAATTGTATGGTTTTTATATGGGCTTGGTATCTTATCTTTAATTGGATTGTTTTTCTTTGGAATTACGATTAATGAGGCAACTTGTTGGTACCAAATTAAGGGCGTTGGAACTATTCAACCAAGTGAATTTATGAAAATTATTTTAATTATTACTAATGCTTCTTTAATTGCTAAATTTAATGAGGATTTCCCTAATCCTAGTATTAGAGAAGAATTTATGTTTTTAATTAAAATTGGTTTGGTAGTATTGCTTCCAAGTATTTTAACTTTTATGCAGCCAGATACTGGAGTTGTTCTTATTTATTTACTTATTACTTTTATAATGCTTTTTATATCTGGTATTAGATATAGATGGTTTGGCATTATAATTGGGATTTTACTTTTCTTTGTAACTTTTGTTTTAGGTATATATTTTATAAGTCAAGATTTATTTGTTAAGATTTTTGGAACTAGTTTCTTTCTTCGTGTTGATCGTCTTCTTGATTGGTCTAATCAAAGTGGTTTTCAACTTGAACAAAGTTTAAGTTCAATTGGATCGGCAGGATTATTAGGACATGGAATAACTACTAACCCTATTTACTTTCCTGAGGCTCAAACTGATTTTATTTTTGCAGTGTACGCTAGTCATTTTGGTTTTATTGGTTCACTAATTTTACTTTCATTGCTTGCATTATTTGATATTAGATTAATTATGCTGGCGGTTAAAACTAGTAAGCTTATTAACAAGTATGTTATTGCTGGAGTTGTGGGAATGCTTATTTACCAACAACTTCAAAATATTGGAATGACTTTTGGTTTACTTCCTATTACGGGTATTACTTTACCATTTATTAGTTATGGTGGTTCGAGTCTTCTTAGTTATATGTTGGCTATGGGCCTTATATTTAATATTTCTAATGAAAATATGCGTTATACAAATTAAAACTGTACTTTTTGTACAGTTTTTTTAACAATTATCAGTTAGTTGATGTGATATAATTCTACCACCTTGTAAAGTTATCATAACTTTTTTATTTTTTAGATTTTCTCCAGTAATACTTGTTGAATTGGCTAATTTACCTTCATCTATTAATGTTTGAACGGAAATGCAGGCGTTTGTTTGTGTATTAAATTGATCTTTATTATCTGAAACATACTCATCAGTTGCACTATATATTAATTCGTTTTGAATTTCTAATGATTTTTCTTCATTATTTCTTATTTTATTTATTACTGGTGGGATTATTATGATGCTTAATAATGAAATAATAACTACTACACCTAATATTTCTGCTAATGTAAATCCTTTTTTATTCATTTTCTTCACCTATTTAAAGTATATATTATTATACGTTATATTTCAAGTTTTTTTATAAATAAAAACAACTGATTATTCAGCTGTTTCTTGTTTAGAAATTACTTCTTTTCCTTTATAACTTCCACATTCTTTACAAACTCTGTGTGGTTTTACTACTGCTCCACATTTTGGACATACAGTTGTTGTTTTTGCATCTATCTTGTAATGAGTACGACGCATTCTTCCACTAGTCTTACTAACTTTTCTAGCTGGTACAGCCATGTTAACACCTCTTTCTAAAGTAAATCTTTTAACTTAGCTAGGCTATTATTACCTACCTTTTCGTCTTCGGTTATTAGTTCCCATCCATCACCTTTTGTTTTTATTGTTTCAGTATTTTCACTGACAACTCTAATGGGAATTTCCATTAATATATTCTCCCATATTATGGGCAAAATATCAATAGTTTTTTGACTTTTTTCGAAATTTTCGGCAATTTCTTCCAAATTTTCATTTATTTCGATGTCAAAAGGATAATCAGTTGGTTTTAATGTTCTTGAACATGGCAAGACCATTATTCCCTTTATTTTAAGATTTAATATTTTGTTATCTAATCCGTCTTTTTGAATATTTCCTTTTATTTTTATATCATCTAATTTTATGATTTCGGTATTTTTTAATTCTTCTTTTGTGAAAGAATATGTTTCGTTTATATCTATTTTGTCTTTTTTTCCATTAAGCTTTAATAAATCTATAATCATAATTTCTTTCCTTTCACATTTAAATTATATATTAATTTTTTAAGAAAAGCAAATTTGAATTATTTTGGCTTTTTGGGGCAAAATATTGTTGGGTGAAATTATGAACATGTTGGTATACTTAGGAATTTTTGTTTTTAAAGCTATTGAAGAAGCTCTTAGAACACTTCATATTATTGTAGTTTCAAATGGAAAAAAATGGCTTGGAGCGATTGTTCAATTTTTTGTGGCAATTATTTGGATTGTTGTTACTGGGACTGTTATTGTTGATATTAAGAAAGATCCATTTAAAATTTTATTTTATGCTTTAGGATCTTTATTTGGTTCTTATTTAGGTAGTACTCTTGAGGAAAAAATTGCTTTAGGAACTAATATGTTCATGGTAGAAATAAAAGATGATAAGGCTTTATCCTTAATAGATGAACTACAAAAGAAAAAATATTCTATTTCTAAAATTAAAAGTGGTAATGACGGATTTACTCTTTTAATGATTACTGGAGCTAGGAAAAAAGCTAATGATATTGTTAAAATCATTAGTAAAATTGATAAAGATGCTGTTATTTTAAGTGAAAAGGTTAAAGTTATGTCTCATAAATAATATTATATATTTTTTTAGGAAAATCAGTTATTATATTATCTTTTTTACTTATTTTTTCTAATTGTTGTTTTGTATTAATTGTCCAAAAAAATGTTTCTATTTTAGAATCTTTTTTTATGCGATAATTTAATGAAATGAAATCAAATATTTTTAGATTGTTTTTTAGATCTTTTTTTAAAGCAATTATTAGTCCACATTTTATAGTAGGATAAATTTGTTTAAATTTTTTTAATGTTTCAAAATGAAAACTGCATAAATATATATTAAGATTATTTTTAATTAATATTTTGTACAACGCTTTAAAATCTTTTTTATTTTTTAACTGGCTTTTTAATTCTATTAAAATAATTTTTCGGTTATTTACTTTTTCTAATACTTCTTGTAAACTATTCAAGCCTAGTCTTTGAAGTTTAATTAATTTGGTGTTGGCAATTAAATATCCCTGATAAAAAGGATCATGATTAATAATAAATTTTCCATCTTTAGTTTTTCTTATATCAAATTCTACTCCATCGACATATTCTTGATCTAAACTATTTAATATGGCTTCTAAACTGTTTTCTTTGTGAATATCATCATTTCCTCTATGTGCGATTATTTTCATGTTACACCTCATTTTAAATATATGAGATGAGTA
>CANATJ010000013.1 GCA_947364595.1 uncultured Bacillota bacterium
TAATATTAAAACGATATTTTTTGAAATATCGTTTTTTTATGTTTTATTTTATAAATTAATAATTACGGCAAAAGGCGTTGCCATTAAGAACTTTACAATCAACTGAGTCAGCAACTACAAATACATAGCCATTATCGTAATCATAGGCAGTCACACTCAACGAAGCATCACTGCAGTTGACGCCACTACCAAAATCATTACATGCAGACTGACCAAATGCGCTTAATAATAAGGATTTTTTGGTTTCATAAATTCCACTATCTCCACTTAAACAGTGTAATCCATCTTTTATAAAACACACTTCATTTGATTCTACTTGCCCATTTTTTATTGTATGTTTTAAAAAGTTTGCATTATTTAATGTACTATAATCTTCTGTATACCCTTTTATTTTTTCTATTGAATCTCCTGGGTTTATATAATTTGTAGATGTAAGTTCATCGCCATCTAATATATTTCTACTATATACTGTTCCTGAAAAAGATGTTGGTCCTGGTGTTACAGTATGTCCATCATTTTGTGAAAAGTCTAATGTTACTTCTATACCTGATTCTGTACTTTCTGGTTGACTTGTTACTGAATTTGAATATTCTACTTTTACTGTTAATACTTTACTTTCACTGGTGACTAAAGTATCTCCTTCACTAAGTCCACTTGTAGTAAATATTATTGCTGGATTTTTTGAATCCGTTATTGTTATCTTATCTAATATAGCATCAATATTTCCATTATTTGTTACGGTTATATCATACTCTATACTATCTCCTGGTGATACTAATCCTGTATAAAATTCAGCTGTTAAGTTTGTATAACTTGGTTCTTCTAAATTAGAAGCTGTTCCTACAACATTTTTACTTGTTATATTGGTTATTCTTACATCCCAACTTGTTGAAATGTTTGTTGATCCTTTAATATTTAATTGTGAAGCAAAGGCTGCATAACCTATTGCCATTAATAGTAATACTGAACACAGCAGCCATATTACTATTTTTCTTCTTTTTCTTTCCGACGGTCTCATATTTAGTTCCTCCATAGCTTATTATTACTTTTATTATATCAATCAATACTTAGCTGGTCAATAAATTTTCAATTAACCTATAATGATAAAATTAAATAAAAAAATATCGCTTTATGCGATATTAATTTTTTAGCGGCCTTATTTTTTTGGAATACTGTGATAGATTTTATTAAGAATATCTGTACTCTTAACAAGTTTCTTTTCTAAATCTTCTACTTTTTCTTGTAGTTTTCTATTTTCTTTTGCTAAAGCTTTATTTTCTTCTTCTTGAGTTTTTATTTTTGTTTCTAATCTAGTAATTTCAGTTTCCAAATTATCTATTTTATCTTCTTTTTCTTCTAAAGATTTTTGATTATCATTATAATCGTCAATAAAACCATTTATTGCTGATGTAATATCATCAAATGAAGTATCTAACATATCATCACCACTTTCTTTTTTGTTTTCTTCAAGGTCTGATTCAAAAGTGTCTGAATCTGGCAATGATTTATTTTCTGTTAAATCTTCCATAACGCTAGATAAATTATCTATTTCATCAAGTAGATTGGTAGCTTTTTCAGGTGAAATATTAAGCATTTCATCTAAAAGAGAATCATCTTCGCTATCTTCCCCATCTATATATTTTCCATAGATATTTAATTCTGTAATCTTACTCATAATGTCTTCTATGCTAACGGCATATTTATTCATTAGTTTTCTAATATTTTTATCTTGTGAATAACTATCATAGAATTCTAAATCGTCTGGTATTAAAATGTTAGCTCTGAAAAGTTGTTTTTCTTCTCGCCCTTGTTCACCATCACTGAAAGCAAGGTTTAAATTTTCAATAACCGATTCAATAAATTCATTTTTTTTATCTATAGCTTTATCTACATTTTCTTTTTCTAACGCTTTAAACATTTTTTTGTTTTCTTCTCTAATATCTCTAGCCAATTTTTTTATTGCTAAAAATCTTTCTTTATCTAGCATAATTCCACCTCTTTATTCTTTTATATTAAGCTCTTGAATCGTATTTACCGTCTTTTGTTGAAACAATAACGTGTTCATTTTCATTTATAAATAATGGTACTTTAATAGTTAATCCATTTTCAAGTTCAGCTTCTTTTGTAGCACTTGTTGCTGTATTACCTTTTACTCCAGGTTCGGTATGAGTTACTTCATATTCGATCTTTTCCGGTAAAGTAATACCAAGTATTTCCCCTTTATAGAAAGTTATGTCGACTTCTAGACCTTCTTTTAAATATTTAGCATCTTCGCCTAATTGATCTTTTGTTAAATCCATTTGTTCATATGTTTCCATATTCATAAAGTTATAAGTTTCACCACTACCATATAAATATTGCATTGGTTTTTTTTCAATTATAGCTTTTTCTAATTTAATATTTGTATTAAATGTTTGTTCTATTGTAGATCCTGTACGTAAATTTTTTAGTTTTGTTCTTACAAATGCAGGTCCTTTTCCTGGTTTAACATGTAAAAATTCTAAGATCAAATAAATATTACCGTCTATTAATACAGTCATTCCATTTTTTATATCATTTATGTTTATCATACTTTATCTCCCCTTTGGATTATTTTTTTTCAGTATGCTCTGTATGTTTTTGACATTTAGGGCAATATTTGTTTAATTTTAAACGTTCTGGAGTGTTTCTTTTGTTTTTTTCTACACGATAGTTTTCGCTTTTACAAACACCACATACTAAAGTTATGTTATCTCTAGCTTCTCCTTTTTTGGCCACAATAATCCCTCCTTTTTAAATTACTGTCAATATTATATCAAATTATTGGTAAATTTCAAAGTATTTTTTGGAAATTGCTTGCGCTAATCTCCTATTTATTGATGATTGATAGTTACTTCGCCCATTGCTATGGGAAATATCTGGAGAAATAATAGTAAACGTTACTTTTGGATTGTCACTTGGTGCATATGCTGTAAAGTTTGTAGTAATTGTTTCGGTGTCTACTTTTCCATCACCATTTGTATCAACAAAGCTTTGACTTGTACCTGTTTTTCCAGCTGGCTTATATTTCATGTCTATATAACCAGCTCCTGTTCCATATTTTAAAACGGCCTCAAATCCTTGACGAACTCTATCCATATATTCATCTTTTGTATTTATTTTATTTAATTTAATTATTTTTTCTTGAGTATTATTCTTATATATACCTTTATATAAATATGGTTGAACTCTTTGCCCACTGTTGGCAATGGTTCCAATATATTGTGAAAGTTGGATTGGGGTATAGTTATCATATTGTCCTATAGCAAAATCTAATAATAGCCCTGATGAGGTTGAAGTTCCTTTATATCCTGTACTTTCAAGTGGAAGATCTATTCCTGTTTTAACGCCTAGTCCAAATTCTTGGAAAGTTTTTCTATATGTATTAAAGGCTTCTTTATCAAGTGTTAATGGAGCATTATATTTATAATTCCCTTTTCCTACTTTGATAGCTGTATAATACTGATATGTATTAGATGATTGCGCTAAAGCGGTTATATCATTTAATCTACCTAAACTTCTCCATGAACATTTTATGGGAGTTGCCGCTATTTTAACACAGTTATCGTATCTTACTTCACCAATTTTTAAAGCTCCAGTATTATAACCAACTATTTGACTAGCACCTTTAACAACTGAGCCCATAACAACTGGCGAGGTTAGAACACCTGGTGTATAATCATATATTTTATTATCTTTTACTTGTTTTCCAGCCATGGCTAATACTTCTCCAGTTTTTGGATTAGTTATAATAACAAATGAGCGATTATAATATTCGGTATTAGCTTCTTTTTTTGTTTTTAATACTTCTTCTTCTAAAATTTTTTCTATTTCTTTTTGAAGTTCTATATCAATGGTTATATTGATATCGTTTCCACGCTTTCCTTCTTCTAATAGTTTGTATGATCCATCACTTAATACTTGATATTTATTTTTTGTACCTTTTAATAGATTTTCATATTGATATTCTAGGTAACTGGTTCCAACACGATCATCTAAAGTATACCCTTTATCTAAGTAATAATCTTTAAGTTCATAAGGAATCCCGCTTTTACTATTTGAAACGGTACCTAAAATACTTTTAAAAACTTCACCATATTTATATTCTCTTTCCCAATCTAATTTGGTATTTATTCCTTTTAGTTGGCTGATGTTTTCAGAAACTAAAGCATACTCTTCATCGGATATATTTTGATTTTTGATTATTTTTTCATCATATGAATAACCCGTATTCATAAGGGTATATATGTAAGCGGCTTTTTTATCTTTATCACTATATATTTTTAAATCTTCGTCGGTTACTCTTTCTATTTTTAATTTATATATATCATCAAGAGTAAGTTTTCTTTCTTCTAATTTTTTATATTCTTCGTCGGTTATTTTAGCTTTAGCTTTTTTTTGATTATTTTTTATCCAAAAAACTTTAAAATCATAAGTATTCAATTTTGAACTATCTATAGAAATCATATCAGCTAGTTTATATGCTATTTCTATTTCTTGATGAGTAGTTACTTTTGATGGTTTTTTATAGTAAATTACTTTCGATGGAGTATTATCAACAATTAGTTTATTGTTTCTATCATATATTCTTCCTCTAGGTGCGGATGGCCCATAGACTATTTTTTTTGTAAGATTTTCTAAGTCTTTTTTATATTTGTCTTTATTTACTATTTGAACAAAAAATAAACTTATTACTAAAATTAGCAGTGTAAAAATGACGATAAAAGTAAGAATGTTATACCTTTTTTCTATTTCTTGTTTTATATCTTTATATTGTCCATATGTATTAAAATTGTAATTTAGCTTTTTTTGTCTTTTACTAACTTTTAAATATGTTTTTTTGTCTTTCTTTAATTTGTTTTTTAATTCATCTATAATTTTTTTCATACTTTTATCACCTCACTTCTTATTTTTACATATACTTTAATAAAGGGGGAATTATGAACAAACTACTTATTAAACAGTATATTGATAAAATTAATACTAAAGATATTTTAAACTTTGCTTTTAATAATGGTATTGAAATAAATTCTAGTGACGCGGAAGTTTTAAATTATCATTTAAAAAATGATTGGATGGAATTATTATATGGCGATCCATCGGCAATCATTAAGAATATAGAGCTTAAATTAGGTTCTGAAAAAGCTCTAGCTATTAGTAATATTTATTTTGCTTATAAGGAAAAATATAAAGATTATTTGTAATAGTTTCTAATTTCATTTAGAAAATTTTTATTGTACTTTTTATTTTTTATCATTTCTATTTCAAATTTATATGGTGGATAACTTCTGTCTTTATCCCCGTCTTTTGTGCTTATGTATGGAGTTTCTAAAATTTTAGAAACTTTTTTTAGTCTTGGATTATATATTATATTTATTATGTTTTCAAACCCAATAGTTCCAAGGCCAATATTTTCGTGACGATCTTTATGAGCTCCTTTTTCATTTTTACTATCATTAATATGTATACAACCAATTTTTTCTTCTCCAATTATTTGATCAAATTCATCTAGTAGTTTGTCAAAATCAGTAATATCATATCCAGCATCATTCATATGACAAGTATCCATACAAACCATTAATCTATGATTATTTGTTACACCATCAATTATTGTTTTTAATTGTTTGAAATTATATCCTAGTTCTGTGCCTTTTCCAGCCATTGTTTCTAAGCAAATTATTGGTCCTTCTTTTTCATCTAGCACAATATTTAAGCCTTTAATAATATTTTCTAAACCTTTTTCTTCTCCAAGGCCAACGTGACTACCTGGGTGCAGAACTATTTTTTTTACGCCTAATTGTTTTACTCTTTTTACTTCTTGTTTTAAAAAGTTTACTGCAAAATTAAATTTGTCTTCATCTTTATCGTTGGCTAAATTAACAATATATGGAGCATGAACAATAACATCATCTATATTGATGTTTGATTTTTCCATAAGATCTTGGGCTTTTTTTGTTAATTCTTCATCGATTTTACCTCTAAAGGTATTTTGTGGGGCCCCTGTATAAAACATAAAGGTTGTTGACCCATAACTTAAAGCTTCTTCGGTAGATCCAAGTAGACCTTTTTCTTTTGTAAATGATACATGACTGCCAATAATTAATTTTTCCATAAAATCACCTGTAATTATAATACCACAAATTCTTTTACTCGCCTACTAATTTAGCTAAAACTTTAAAACTTCCATCAATAAATTTGTTAACATATTTTTCTGTGGTATTTGATAGTGATAATCCAGCTTTGGAAATTGCATTTTGATAATCTTTAGTGTTAGTATCTATGTATTTTTTTATATCAACATTTTTTCCATCTTTTACATCTTGTTCAAATTGTTTAATTTGTTTTTCGGTAAGAACTGTTTTAGTTTTATTTTTATATTCAAAATAGCCTGCATTTAATGAAAAATACAGGGCTAAAAAGGCGACGAAACTTATTAAAAATGTATATTTAAATATTTTATTTATTTTTTCAGGTTTCATTTATATACTCTCCTATTATTGGGGTTAATAATTCTATTGTGTTTAAAACTTCATCAATGGAGTTATCTTGACCACCAATTTCTATTAATATTATTTTAGGGTTTAAATCTTGATTGAAGATACCATTTGTATCGTTACCAACTTTTACGATTACTCCTCTTGTTAGTGTTGGATACTTTTCTTTTAATTTATTATTTATTTTGTTAGTAACATTTAAATTTTCTTGATAATTATCATGATCTCCACCTATAACGAAGGATATTTTAGCGCAAGATTTATTATTTATTATTACGGTTGATTTTTCTTTTGGTAAAGCATCTCTATGAAGATCTATTATTAGTTTTAAGTCTTTTTGTTTTTTTAAGGCTTCTTGTAAAAATTTACGACTAGCAATATAGCTTTTATTATGTGCCATATTGTTTAAATTTAAATAATCTACTAAATTATCTTCCATAACTAAGGCTTTAATACCAATGCCAGCTAATTTATCTTGAAGTATGTATGACGCCATCATAACGCCTGGTTTTATGTTATATTCTTTTAAACCTTCACCGCTATAGGCTTCACTTTGATGAGAATTATAAATATAAACTGAGGGCGGTGCTTGTAAATTAGCAACGGCTTTGGTCTTAGGATTTTTAACATATGCTGTTTCTTCATTGGCTTTGAAATGAAAAGTATTTTCTAAAATTGATAGTGGTTTATTTACGTCTATTATTTTTGAAAATAGCTTTGTGAATAGATTACTGGCTTTTTTTTCATATAAAAGATGATAATTTGAATCAACGGTTATGGCTTTTAAAAAATCTTCATTGGTATTTGCTAGTTTAATATTCATAATTATGTTATATGAAAGTTGATATCCTAAGAACATTACTAAAGCATAAACTAAAATCCTAAATTTAAATTTTCTTTTCTTTTTTAATTTAACTTTTTTCATTGTTTCACCTTCTTTTAAGATGATTATAAATAAGAATATGTAAATAAAATGTAGAAAAAAACAAAGTTATTATACTTTGTTTTAAATTTATTTTATTTTTAACTTTTTTAGCTATTTATATTTTTGTGCAATGACTCATTAATTCCTTGGCTTATTAATTCAGATAATTTATCTATCACGAAGTCTTCTTCTTTTGGGGTTACCATTAGATTATATCCTATAGGATTTAGTATTTCATAAATTAATTGTTTTGTTTGATTTTCATTTAATGTACCTACTATTCCTAATATTTTTTCTTTATCTTCCATTTGAATTGGATTTTTTATATATTTTAGATAATTAATTCCTGATGTAAGTTTAAATGCTGGATTATTGTAGTTGTCTTTTTGATAAGCAAAGTGCTGATACATGTATTTTATGGTATCGCTTACGATTGAGGCAGCATCTACTACTGTTGGCACGCCTATAGCTATTACAGGAATACCTAAAATATCTTTACTTATTTCTTTTCTTTTATTGCCCACTCCACTACCTGGATTTATTCCTGCGTCGGTCATTTGAATTGTTTTGTTTACTCTTTCTACTGAGCTACTGGCTAAGGCGTCTATAGTAATTACAAAATCTGGTTTAAAGCTATCTACGATGCTTTTTATTAAACTACTGGTTTCTATTCCTGTTTGTCCTGTTACACCTGGAGCTAAAGCACAGGTTCTTCTAAAGCCTTTTTGCAAATCATCATATAAATATAAATGGTTTGTAACTAAAGTTTTTTCTATTACTAAAGGTCCTAATGAATCTGGTGTTGATTTTTCATTACCTAGTCCTATTATTAGGCCTACACTATCTTCTTTTATTTTTATACTTTTTAGCATTTTTTTTAATTCTTTAATAAATATTTTTTTTACTTTCTGTTTGTTGTCATAATCTGTTACGTCTTCGAATTCTATAGTAGTGTAGGTTCCTTTCTTTTTATTTATTTCTTTAGCTTGTGCTTCATCTAAATTAATGTTTGTTATTTTTATGTTATCTATTTCACTAGCCTTTGGTTTATCGATCAATTCGATTGCTAAATCGGTTCTAACTGCTTTATTTTTTAAATCTATTTCATGTCCCATTTTATCACCTGTTATTTATTTTCCCAAAAAATCAACTTTTTATTGCTTTTTTTGTTAATTTTTGTTAAAATGTAGATGCGAATGGCTTGGAGGTGAAATTATGGCCAACTTAAAGAATGCAAAAAAAAGAATTTTAGTAAACAAGAAAAAAGAAGAACGTAATAATAATTATGCAGCTAGCGCTAAGACTGCTGTTAAAAATGTTGAAAGAGCTATTGCTAAAAAAGATAAAGAAGCTGCAACTGCAAATTTAAAAACTGCCATTAAAAGAATCGACAAGGCAGCCGGTGCAAAAGTTATTGCAAAAAATACTTGTGCTCGTAAAAAATCTAGATTAACTAAAAAAGTAAATTCAATGGAATAATTTACTTTTTTTAATAATGAAAGGGTTATATATGAAAAAAATTTTTAAAACTTTAAGTTCTTTTGTTTTATGTTGTCTATTTATTCTTGTTTTTACTTATAAACAGGATATTGTAGAGTTTGTTATGAAAAACTATAATCAACAAGCTGTGGTATCTTTACCTAGTGAAAAATATTATCACAATGATTATAATTTTATGTTTGTAAAGGAAACTGATGATTTTCATGTTAAAAGTAGGCAAGATATTCTAAATGTTATATATACTTTTTTAAACCATGGCCTTGATGAGTTTACTTTTTATTGTGATAAGGATTATAAAAATTGTCAACAAGATTTTGAAAATATTTCTCATGATAAATTTTTATTATCGGTTATTAATAATTTAGTTTCTCCTTATAATAGTTATGAAAAAGTTTATTTTACTTATAATAACTTTGGAGAAATTAAAATTAAAATTGATAAGCTTTACTCTAAGGAGGATATTTCTAAGGTAGAAAGTGTTATAAATGAATTTATAGCAAATAATGTTAAAGATAATATGTCTTTAAGGGATAAAATTAAAGTATTCCATGATTATATTGTTAATACTAGTTCTTATGATAAAGAACGTGCGACTAAAATTGAAGAAAATAAAGATGATGATGTTTCAAATCAATCTCATAAAGCGACTGGCCCTTTAATTAATAAAATGGCTTTATGTAGTGGATATAGTGATGCAATGAAAATATATTTAGATAAATTAAATATTCCTAATTATAAAGTTTCTAATTCTAACCATATATGGAATTTAGTTTATTTGGATGGTAAATGGTTACATCTTGATATTACTTGGGATGATCCGGTTACTAATACTGGGGCTAATTTACTTTTGCATAAGTTTTTCTTGATATCCACTGATGATCTTATGAAACTTGATTCTAGTAGTCATGATTACGATGATAATTATTATTTAGAAATAAAAAAATAAAGGATTATTCCCTACTAATAGGATTAATCCTTTTTTAATTTTTTTTGCCTCATTTGATTAAATTTTAATATAATTTCTGTATTGGTAAGGTGGCTGTTACTAAAGTATATTTATATTCTTTAGATGTATATTCTAGTGTTCCATTATGGGCTAGGATGATTTCATTTGAAAGGGAAACTCCAAGCCCTGTTCCTTTTTTCTTTGTTGTATAAAATGGTTCTTTTATTTTTTCTAACACTTCTTTAGACATGCCTTTTCCATTATCTTTTATATTTATTTTTATTTTATTATCTATAATTTCTGTCCATATTTTTATTTTGCTATTTTTTTTATTACAAGCTTCTATGCTGTTTTTTATGATATTAACAAATACTTGCGTTAATCGATTATAATCTCCACTTATATATATTTCGTCATCTAAAATATCTGTTTGTATTTCTATATTATTTTGATGACACATCATTTTCATATTTTTTATAACTTCATCTAATAATAAGTTAATATCTAATGGTTCTTTATTAACTTTTACTTTATTCATTGATAAAAAATCTTCTAATAATATTAAGGTACGATTTATTTCTTCTTTTAAAATGGGAATATATTTTTTGGCATGTTTTGGATTATTTACATCAAACATATCTAAGTATCCTTTGCATACTGCAATTGGATTTTTTATTTCATGAGTGATTTGAAACAATGAGGTTTTTATTTGTTTATCATGTTCTATTTCTTTTAAGTTCATATGCAATTTTAACATATCTTCGGTTTTTTCTAAAATGATTATTGTTAATGACATTGCTATGTATAAAAATATAACTTCAAATAATATTCCGATAAAATAATTTATAATATTTGTTCCTTGATAAATATATGACATCATAAATAATATAAAAATTAATTTTAATGTACAAAACAATAAAATAGATATATTAAATTTTATGTGTTTTTCTGCTTTGGAAAATAGTAAATAATATAAAATATATTCTGCTATGATTAGTACTAAATAATTACTATAAAATATATAATAGTATGATATTATTAATACTGAAGTAATTAATATTGAGATACTTGATTTTTTATAATAAGCAATTATTAAAGGAATGTTAATCCATAGTAAAGGTAACCCAGGTACTAATGATGTGTCATATTTTAAACTCATATATATCATAGTAAACATTGTAATTAAAATTAGTAAATCATTTTCTTTTTTATTGAAGGTTTTTTCATATGCTGTATAAAGCAAATAAATTGTTAGCGGCATCAAAATACATACTACATTTAAAATTGTTACGTCAATTATTTCCATTTTCATCACCAGTTTCATTATACTGATTTGTTTATGTCGACATTTGTCGAAAAATGAAAAAAAATGCAGAATTTTACTTTTTTCTGCAAGTTTTTTAGTTATTATGTCACTTTTTAAAAACGATTAATTTACTTAGTACATAATTCATGATAATAACAACTATTTGGACTATCATTTTGCATATAATATCATTTATATGCATTAGACTAAATAAAATAAACATTAAGGTCATATCTACTAACAGTGAAAATACTCTAGCGGCAATAAAATTATATATTTCTTTTATTTTTTCTTTTCCTTGAACTTTACTTTTAAAGACAAATATTCTATTAGTTATATAGGCAAAGATAACTGCAATAATCCATGACAATACATTGGCTATTTGAATATTTAAATCTGTTTTATCTATTAAAAATATATTTGTAATTATAATGTAACTAACGAGTGTTACTAATGTTGTTAAGGCTCCAACAATTAAATAATTTATTATTTCTTCATATTTTTTATAAAGTTTAATCATATTATTCCTCGCAATTTTCCTCATATGTGTATTTATATTGATTATTACTTTGATCATAAGTTATTACTGCACAGCCATGCATTTCACTATTATCTCTTGGATCAATAATATCTTTTTCACTATTTAAATATCCTTCTTCTTTTAATTCAGAAACATGTTTGGTGATAATTCCTCCATTTATTGTTGGTAATTTAAGGGCATTATCAGTACTCCATCTTTTAGCGGCAGATATTATAGCGTTTTTTTGTTCTTGATAACTACTTTCTTTGGAATTGGTAATCATTTGAGCTACATTAGGAGCAACGATTACAGCAATTATAGCTAAAATTACAATTACTGCTAATAGTTCTATAAGTGTAAAGCCTGTTTTTTTCATATTCTTCACCTATTTTAAATTATACCGTTTGCTAGTTTTAGTGTCAATGGTTAAAGGTATTTTTCTCCAAAGACCCTGTTTTTTCGCAAAAGTGTAAACTATTGCACTATTATTATAAGAATGTTAAAATAAGATGGTAATTTATTGGTTGGTGATTTAGATGAAAAGCGTAGGAATTATTTGTGAATATAACCCTTTTCACAAT
Source organism: uncultured Bacillota bacterium (assembly GCA_947364595.1). GTDB lineage: Bacteria > Bacillota_I > Bacilli_A > RF39 > UBA660 > Coprosoma. The sequence continues at coordinate 12,291 of CANATJ010000013.1, forward strand.
GGACATTTATATCATATTAATAAGGTAAAGGAATTGTTTCCTGATTATACTATTGTTTTAGTTTTAGGTGGTAATTTTACACAACGTGGTGATTTTAGTTTACTTGATAAATGGACTAAAACGGAAATTGCCCTTAACTATGTAGATTTAGTTATAGAGCTTCCTTTTGTTTTTGCTACACAATCAGCAGATATTTTTGCTAAAGGAGCTATTTCAATTTTAAAAAACTTAAATGTTTCGGCATTGGTTTTTGGTAGTGAATGTGATGATATTAATCTTCTTAAAAGTATAGTAGATTTACAGGAAACCGATAAATATAACCTTCTAGTAAAAAAATATTTAGACAACGGCTACAACTATCCTACTAGTTTGTCTAAAGCTATTTATGATTTAAATAAAATAACTATTGATAAACCAAATGATTTGCTTGGCCTTGAATATATAAGAAATTTAAAAGGCACTAATATTAAAGGTGTAACTATTAAAAGAACTAATGATTATCATGATGATAATCTTGATAATAAGATTAGTAGCGCTACTAGTATTAGAAAAGCTTTACTAAATGGTGATGATGTTAAAAATTTTGTTCCTTCTTACACATATGATAAACTTGATAATTTACATTTTTTTGATGATTACTTTGATTTATTAAAATATAAGATTATTAGTGATAATGATTTATCTAGATATCAAACTGTTGATGAAGGAATTGAAAATCGTCTTAAAAAATGTATAAATGATTCAAAAAATTTAGATCAATTTATAAGTAATGTTAAAACTAAACGATATACATATAATAAGATTCAAAGAATGTTGCTTCACATTTTATGTGGTTTTACTAAGGAAGAAGCAAGAAAGTTTAAAAATTTAGAGTATATTAGAGTTTTAGGTTTTAATGATAAGGGAAAAAATTATATTAAAAAGGTAAAGGAAGTTTGCCCTTTACCAATAATTACTAATTATTCTAATAAATTTGATATGCTAGATTTAGAACTTAGAGTTTCTAATATTTATAATATAAAAGAAAAAGATGATTCTTTTAGTGAATATAAGCATAAGCCTATTATTTTCTAATATCATCTTTTTCTATTGTATCAATTTTTAAGAAATTGGTTGTTTTTTTTGCATGAGTTTTTGGAAATCCCCCAGTTAAAAGAATATGATCTCCAATTTTTAAGTTCATTGTTTCAAGGGCTTTTTTCTTACTTTCATTCAATAATTCTTCTAATCCATTACACTCTCCAAGTATAACTGGATAAACACCATAATTTAAAGCAAGCGATTTGGCTACTTTTTCATTCAAACAAGTTGCTAAGATATATGATTTTGGTTTTAATGTTGCGATTAATTTGGCTGTATATCCACTAAATGTTGTGGCAACGATAACTTTAATATCTAGGACGTTAGCACTTTCAACAACATTATGGGCAATGGCGTTTGGTACGTCATCTCTTTTTGTATATGATTTTTGATTAACATAATCATAGTAATTTTCAGATGTTTCACATGTTTCAGCCATATATTTAACTGCATCAGCTGGATATTTTCCTAGTGTTGTTTCTCCTGATAACATTACTGCGTCTGTTCCATCTAATACAGCATTGGCTACATCAGAAATTTCAGCTCTTGTTGGTCTTGCGTTTGTATACATAGAGGCTAACATTTCTGTTGCAACTATACAAGTACGACCTTTTTGACGGCATTTTTCAATTATTCCTTTTTGAAGGATTGGTAGTCTATCCATTGAAACTTCTACTCCTAAATCTCCTCTAGCAATCATGATTCCGTCACTATACTCGATTATATCGTCTAAATTTCTTAAGGCTATACTGCTTTCAACTTTTGAAATAATTTGCATATCTTCACGGTTTTGACTTTTCAAAATTTCTCTTACTGCTAAGATATCTTCTTTTGTATTTACAAATGATAATGCTAAAAAGTCTCCATCATGGTTACAGGCATAAATTATATCTTCACGATCTTGATCGCTAATAAAATCTAATTTTAAATTTCCACTTGGAACATTAACACCTTTTCTATCTCCCAAGGTTCCACCACTTATTATTTTACAATTAACTCCATTTGATAATTTTTCTATTACTACTAGTTTCATTAATCCGTCTTCTAATAAAATTTCATTACCAATTTCTAAACTATCTAATGTATCTTTGTAATTAACAGTAAATGCTTCTTCTGTTCCTAGGATATCATCTTTTACAATTTTAATTGTTTTACCTGGTATTAAATTTATATGACCGTTTTCCATTTCACCAGTACGAAAATCTGGACCTTTTGTATCATATAAAACGGCTATATGTGTTCCTAATTCTTCATTGGCTTTTTTTACTAATGCACAAACATTTTCTCTTTCTTCTACTGTGGCGTGTGAGAAATTAATACGGGCAACATTCATCCCGTTTAAAACCATTTGTTTAAATGTTTCATATTTAGCACTACTTGGGCCAATTGAACAGATTATTTTTGTTTTTTTCATTCTTTTCACTCCCTACTTCTTTTGGCAATTTTTACAGTAATAGGTCCCCCTTCCTCCTACTGTTATTTTTTCAATTTTTTGATTACAGATTGGACACTTTTCTTTGGTGTGCACTAATAGATGATTTTGAAATCTTCCGTGTACGCCTTCGCTTGAGGTATAACTTTTGACTGTTGTTCCTCCATAATGGATGGCTTTTTCTAAAACGGCTTTAGTGTTTTTTATGATGTTTTTTAAATCTTTTTCACCTAAATCATTAGCTTGTGTTAATGGGGAAATTTTACTTAAAAATAAAATTTCATCAGCATATATGTTGCCTATTCCAACAATTATTGATTGATCTAATAATTCTGTTTTTATCGGTTTTTTATTTAATTTGCTTTTTAGATAAGTGGCATTTAGATTTTTATCCCATGGTTCTAGACCTAAGTCTGATAATGGTTTTACTTTATAAACGTCTTCTTTATTTACTAAATACATTTTCCCAAATTTACGGGTATCGTGGTATCTTAAGTCACTACCATCAGAAAACGTAAATATTACATGTTCATGTTTTTCTTTTGGCTTATCTTTATTTTTTATGAAATATTTACCTTCCATTCTTAGATGACTTAATAGATAGTAATCGTCTAACTCAATCATAAGCCATTTTCCTCTTCTTTTGATATCATTTATTGTTTGATTTTTTATTTGTTTGGTAAATATTTCTATATTAGGATATGCAATTATATTTTCCCAGTACACACTAACTAACGATATTGTTTTTCCGATTATTTGTTTTTTTAGGGTATTTTTTACTGTTTCTACTTCTGGTAATTCTGGCATTTATTTTTCCTTATACTCTGCTTCTTTAATAACTGGACCTTTGTTTTTGTTATTCATAATTTTTTTATAAACATAATAAATTAAAATAGCAATGAAAAGAATCACAGCTACATGAATAAAAATATACCCTATTGCTAATAAAATTAAAACACTTACTATAATAGTTAGAACTTTTTTTATGGTATCTGCATTCATAAAATCACCTTTACAATTATAACATATCCCCTTTGGTTTTACTACTAGAAATTTAAAATATTTAAGTTTTTTATTTACTTGACTTATCGGCATGCCCATGATAAAATTAGTTTGTTAAATCGCTGATAAAGACTAGTAATATAGGTTTGATTTTATAGAGAATTAGTGTTTGGTGGAAACTAATAAATAGGCTTATACGAATCTACTTTAGAGTGAAGTGCAAACACTTCCGGGTAAAACCGTTATCTATAATTAAGACTATGTTAGGATGGCACCGTAATTTATTACTCCTATAATATAGTCTTTTTGTTTTATCAGGGGTTACTTTGAAAGGAAAAGATAATATGATTGATATTAAATTAATTAGAGAAAACAAAGATTTAGTTAAAGAAAATATTAGAAAAAAATTTCAAGATAGCAAACTACCTTTAGTAGATGAGATTTATGATTTAGATATTAAATATCGTGATGCTAAGTTAAAGGGTGACAATTTGAGAGCTTTAAAAAATGAAAAAAGTTCTTTGATTGGACTTTTAATGCGTGAGGGCAAAAAAGATGAGGCTAATGCTGTTAAGGAAGAAGTTAGCCAATATGGTAATGAAATTTTGGAACTTGAAAAATTGGAAGAGGAACTTTCTTTAAGAATTAAGGAAAAAATGATGGTTATTCCTAATATTATTGACGATTCTGTTCCACTTGGTGAAGATGATAGTAAAAATGTCGAAATTGAAAAATTTGGCGATCCTATTATTCCTGATTTTGAAATTCCACACCATGCTGATATTTGTGATAAATTAAGTGGACTTGATAAGGAAAGTGCTGGAAGAACTAGTGGTAATGGTTTTTATTATTTAATGGGAGATATTGCTAGACTTCATTCAGCTATGCTTAGTTATGCTAGAGATTTTATGATTGATAAAGGTTTTACTTATGCTATACCACCGTTTATGATTAGAAGTGATGTTGTTAGTGGAGTTATGAGCTTTGAAGAAATGGATGCAATGATGTATAAAATTGAAGGAGAAGATTTATACTTAATTGGTACTAGTGAACACTCTATGATTGGAAAGTTTAAAGGACAAATTATAAAGGAAAGTGAACTTCCAATTACTATGACTTCTTATTCTCCTTGTTTTAGAAAAGAAGTTGGTTCTCACGGAATTGAAGAACGTGGATTATATCGTGTTCATCAATTTGAAAAACAAGAAATGGTTGTTTTATGTAAACCTTCTGAAGGTATGGATTGGTATAATAAGATGTGGCAATTTACTGTGGAATTTTTTAGAAGTTTAGATATTCCAGTTAGAACTTTAGAATGTTGTAGTGGTGACTTAGCTGATTTGAAGGTTAAATCTTGTGATGTGGAAGCTTGGAGTCCTAGACAAAAAAAATATTTTGAAGTTGGATCTTGTTCTATTTTAGGTGATGCCCAAGCTAGAAGACTTGGTATTAGAATGAAAACTGATAAAGGAAATGAATATTTAACAACTTTAAATAATACGGTTCTTGCTACGCCAAGAGGATTAATTGCCTTTTTAGAAAATAATTATAATGAGGATGGAAGTATTAATATTCCAAAACCTTTAAGACCTTATATGGGTAATAAAGAGATTATTTGTGTAAAATAAAAGATTATAATTTAATTATAAAAATAGATATTACTTAAGTAATATCTATTTTTTTATATATGGATTTACATGAATTATTATATTTATTATTCTGTTATCTTTATTCTTTATTTCGTTTTCTATTTTTTCTAGGTTATCGTGTACTTCTTGCAATTTTATATCTGGATCCATACTTAATTCACAGTCTATTTTATAATTTGGACCACTTTTTAATATGATTAGTTTATCTACTTTTTTTACTAGTTCATTATTGTTTATTATTTGTGTAAATTCATTTATATAATTTTTATCATTTACTTGTTCACCAAGTAAATTACTTAAATTATCTTTTAAAATTGTATAGGCTATTTTTATTATTAATAGTCCTACTATAATCATGGCTATTTTATCACAACTAGCAAATATAATATTTACTTGTTTTAATTGTGACAATAATACTGAAACTAGTACAACAATTGAGCTTATTACATCTGAAAAGCTTTCTTTTCCAGAGGCTATTAGAATATTACTATTATATTTATATCCTTTGTTTAATATAAATTTAGATAGTAATAATTTAGCAAGTATTGTAATTAAACTAATTACTGCTACATAAAAACTTGGGATTGTGGCTTGTTTAACTATTCCTTCATAAATAATCGAAATTCCTAAGCTAACAATAATACATCCGATAATGATACATGTTAAGTATTCTGCATTTCCATGTCCAAATGGATGTTTTTTATCTGCTGGTTTTGTCGATATTTTATTACCGATAATGGCAAATACATCCGTTAAGGTATCACTTAATGAATGAAGGCCATCAGCTATTAAGGCGCCTGATTTGCCTATAAATCCAAACAATATTTTAAATATAGATAAAAATGTATTTGTTATAAAGCTTATGCTCATAACTTTTGTTATTATATTCATTTTATTCACCAACAATATTATATTCAATTTTTATTTTTCGTCAAACCAATTTTTTCCATAATCAACTTCTACTTTTAATGGAACTTTTATCTCATATACGTGATTCATGGTATCTGTAACTATTTGTTTTACTGTTTCTAATTCGTCTTTATATGTATCAAAAACTAATTCATCATGAACTTGGATAATCATTTTACTTTTTAAATTTTTTTCTTTGAATTTTTTATAGACTTTTACCATGGCTAATTTTATTATATCAGCGCTTGTTCCTTGAATCGGTGTGTTTAGGGCAATACGTTGTCCACTTTGCCTAATGGTATATACTGTGTTTTTTAATTCTGGTATATTTCTTTTTCTATTAAATAAGGTTTTTACAAATCCATTTTCTGTAGCAAATTTTATTGTTGAATCCATATATTCTTTAATTCCTGGGTATGTTTGTAAATATTTATCAATAAATACTTGGGCTTGTTTAGCTGAAATTCCTATGTTTTCACCTAATCCAAAGCTACTTATGCCATAAATTATGCCAAAATTAACAGCTTTAGCAACTCTTCGCATTTCACTTGTTACAAGATTTTCATCTACGCCAAATATGTCACTTGCGGTTTTAGCGTGAATGTCTTTTCCTGTTTTAAATGCTTCTTGTAAGGATTTTACATCAGCTATATGAGCCAAGATACGAAGTTCTATTTGTGAGTAATCAGCTCCCAAAATATAATCTGCTGTTGGAACAAAGGCTTTTCTTATTTTTTTTCCATGAGTATCTCTTATGGGAATATTTTGAAGGTTAGGTTCTATTGATGATAGCCTTCCTGTCCTTGTTAAATTTTGGGTATAAATTGTATGAACTTTGCCATCTTTAATACATGAAAGTAATCCTTCTACATAGGTATTATAAATTTTTGATAATTTTCGGTATTCAATTATTTGATTCACAATAGGATGTTTATCTTTAATTTTGTTTAAAACGTCTATGGCTGTGGAATACCCATTGGATGTTTTTTTCTTATGAGGAAGATTTAATTTTTCAAATAATACTTCACTTAATTGAATTGGTGATGATATATTAAATTCGCACCCTGCGTTATTATAAATATCTTTGGTAAGTAATTCTAATTTAATTTTTATTTCTTCTCCCATTTCTTTTAATGTTTCTGTATCTATTTTAACGCCTGTAAATTCCATATCAGCTAAAACTGTCGCTAATGGAAGTTCTATTTCGTTAAATAAGTATTCTAATTGTTCTTCTTTTATTTTGTTTTGGAAAAAGTCTTTTGTTTCATATATGAATTTTGCTCTTTCAATACATGCTTTGGCTATTTGTTGTTCTTCTGGTTTTTTTAAATGAATAAATTTACCGTATATATTTTCATAAAATTCTAAATTATAATTTATTTGATTTGCTAAATAAGCCATATCATCTTTCATGTTATAATCTAGTAATGAACCAGCAATCATTGTATCAAAAGTTACGTTGTCTATTTCTATTCCTTGCCATTTTAAAGATACTGTCATTTTCTTTAAATCGTATGTTATTTTTTTATTCTCTCTTAAAAAATTAGGATTTTGTTTTAAAACATTTAATGGTATATAGCATGAAGTTTGGTCATTATATACACCCATCCCTAATATTTCACAGTTGTGATAATTTTGACCAAAAACTTCTAAATATACAGCTATTTCTCCGTTAATATTTATGTCATTAATATTTTCAATTATTTCTATTTTTGTTTCTTTTTCTTGTTTAAATAAGGTTTGTTTTTTTAAAAATGAATAAAATTCTAAATCTTCATACATTTCATTTAATTTTTTGGTATCAGGTTTTAAATATTTGGCATCATCAATGGTTATTTCCATAGGAACATCTTTTATGATTGTGGCTAAATCATAGCTCATATAAGCATTTTCTTTATCTGTTAATAATTTTTCTTTTAATTTTCCTTTTATTTGTTCGATGTTTTCATATATTCCATCTAAACTTTTATATTCTTTTAGAAGTTTTAAGGCGGTTTTTTCCCCTACTCCTTTTACTCCTGGAATATTATCTGATGGATCACCCATTAAAGCTTTTAAATCGATAACATTTATTGGTTTTATTCCATATTCTTCTTCAAATGATATTTCGTTATACCTAATGTAATCTTTTTGCTTTAATAATTTGATATCAATATCACTACTGATTAATTGTAATAAATCTTTATCACTACTAATGATTGTTCCAATAAAATCTGGATCTTCATCACAATATTTACTAAATGTTCCAATTATATCATCGGCTTCATAGTTGTCTATTTCATAATATTTTATCCCCATTGCGGTTAATAATTGTTTAGCTACTGGAAATTGCATTTTTAATTCACTTGGTGTTTCTACTCTTCCGTCTTTATAATTTTTGTATTTTTCGTGTCTAAAGGTTTTGCCTTTATCGAAAGCTACAATTATATATTCTGGTTTTTCTTCATTTATTATTTTATTCATCATGTTGGTAAAGCCAAATAAAGCATTGGTAGGAAAACCTTTACTATTATTCATAAAATTTCCTGTATATGCGGTTGCGTAGTAACTTCTAAATAATAAATTGTTTCCATCGACTAGTATTATTTTTTTCATTTTTATCACCTTATTTTATTATATCAATATTTTAAGTATTTTTAAATTAAAAAACCAGAAATTCTGGTTTTTTAGAATAAACTTAATTGGCTAGATTCTTCCATACCATCTAAAATTCCCATACTTCTCATTTTTTCTATTAATGTTGTGGAAATTTTAGCACGTTTTTGTAAATCTTCTATACTAATATATTCGCGTTTTTCTCTTTCTTCAACGATGTTTTTAGCAACAACATCTCCTAGGCCATCTATGGCTCTAAATGGAGGTATTAGTGATTTACCGTCTTCACTTATAACGAAATTAGTATGATGACTTTTATATAAATCTATTGGGGCGAATGTCATATTTCTAGCAAGCATTTCTAACGCTACTTTTAAACATTCTAAGATGCTGGATTCTTTATTGGTTGCTTCATAACCTTTTTGATTTATTTCAATGATTTTATTTTTTACGCTTTCATATCCTCTAATCATGGTTTCAATATCGAAGTCATTATATTCTACAGAGAATTGCGCGGCATAGTATACAATTGGATTATGCACTTTATAATACGCTAATCTAAAGGCATTAATAACGTATGCTACGGCGTGGGCTTTTGGGAACATGTATTTTATTTTTCGGCATGAATCAATATACCATGATTCTATTTTTGCGTCTTTCATTTCTTGTACATATTCTGCCCATTGTTCTGGTTCTTTACTTGCTTTTCCTTTACGAACGAATTCCATTATTTTAAAAGCTTTTAAAGGATCTAAGCCATTATACATTAGATATACCATGATATCATCACGACATCCGATAACTTCACTAAATGGAACTACTCCTTTATCAATTAGATCTTTGGCATTTCCATTCCATACATCTGTTCCGTGTGATAGTCCTGATATTTTTACTAATTCTGCAAAAGTTTTTGGTTTTGTTTCTTTAACCATTTGTAAAGTAAATGGAGTTCCAAATTCGGGTATTCCAAGGGTTCCTGTATCACTCATAATTTGTTCTTTTGTAACACCTAATGGCTTTGGTGATAAGAAAATTTCCATGGTTTTTTTATCATCTAATGGTACTTTGGTAACATCTTCACCGGTGATATCTTGAATTAATCTTAATTTAGTTGGACCGGAGTGTCCTAATATATCTAATTTTAAGACATCTTGATCAATAGCATGATAATCAAAATGTGTTGTACGCCATGCGGAAGTAGCGTCATCAGCTGGATATTGGAATGGAGTAAAATCAAATACATCCATATATCCTGGTATAACTACTATTCCTCCAGGGTGCTGACCAGTTGTTCGTTTTATTCCTTCACAACCTTTGGCAAGTCTTTCAACTTCAGCTGTTCTCATCATAATACCTTTATCTTCACAGTATCCTTTAACATAACCAAAAGCTGTTTTGGCGGCTACAGTACCAATAGTTCCTGCTCTATAAACATTATCTTCTCCAAACAGTACTTTAGTATATTCATGAGCTGCAGCTTGATTTAAATCGGAAAAGTTAAGATCAATATCTGGTACTTTATCGGCATGGAATCCTAGGAAAGTAGCAAATGGCATGTCTTGCCCTTCTTTTTTCATTTTTGTTTGACATTTTGGACAATTTAAATCTGGAAGGTCATATCCACTACCATAATCACTGCCTAGGGATTTACCATCTTTTTCAAATATTGAATGTTTACATTTTGGACATATATAATGTGGTGGTAAAGCATTAACTTCTGTTATACCCATCATTGTTGCTACTAATGAAGAACCTACCGAACCACGACTTCCTACTAAATAACCATCATCGTTTGATTTTTTTACTAGTTTTTGAGAAATTAAGTAAATAACGTCAAAATGAGCTCCAATAACACCAGTTAGTTTACTTTCGGCCTTTTTTTGAAGTTCTTCACTGCTTAAATTTTCTTCGCTTGTTTTTATATCCTCTTCAACTAATGCTCTAACTCCTTCAAAGTAACTACGCATTACTTTATGAAGTTTACTATAAATATATTTATCAAATTCTTCACCGGTTAGACCTTTTTCTGTGGCTCTTTTTTTAATAATATTTAAAGGTTCATCACCATAAAGTTCGCTTGCTAGTCTTTCTTCGATATTATATGGAAGAGGATTACCATAAATTTCCTCAGCTTTATCATAAACCATATCTGTTGTATCTTCTGTACAGTTTTCGATTTTAGGAGCAAAAGGTATACCACCTGTATCGATAATTACTTCTAGGATATCGACCATATCAGCTATTTTTTTAGGATTTTCGATGACAATTTCTTTGGCTTCTTCTTCATTTAGGAATGAAAAATCTTCTAACATTTCATCAGTTGTTCTAAAGTGCTGAGAAGGAATTTTTGTAATGCTTTTTTTTGCTAATGGATGTCTCCCACCACCTGGGACTTTTTGATTTACAATTATTTCTCTATATATTCTATCTTCAGGATTTAATTGATGGACATCACCTGTTGCTACTATTAGTTTTCCTGCTTCTTTAGTAACTCTAATAATTTTTTTGATATGTTCAATTAATTCTAGTTTATTTCCAAAGTCTGATGTTTGAATTAAATGATCATATACTGCTGGTGGTTGTACTTCTACATAATCATAAAAGTTTATTAAGTTGGCTAATTCTTCATCTGATTTACTTTTTGCTTGTCTAAATATTTCACTTTCATAACATCCACTACCAACTAATAAGCCTTCCCTGTGATTTTGCACTTCGCTTCTTAAAATTCTTGGAGTTTTATAAAGATATTTTGTGTTTGCTAATGAAATAATTTTAAATAAATTTTTTAATCCAGTTTTATTTTTAGCAATTAAATTTACATGATATGCATTTCCATACTTATGCATTTCATTTTTTGATACTAGTTTATCTAAATCACTTATTTTTGTGAAGTTTTGGGATACTAATTTTTTTAACATTTTATGAAATACTAGGGCGGTTCCTTCAGCGTCATAATCGGCGCGGTGGTGAGCATCTTCACTCCAAGGAACGTCATATCTTTTAACTAATGCTGAAAGTCCATGTCTGGCATATCCACTATCTAATGTTCTTGATAATTCTAATGTATCAATTACGGTGTTAGTATATTGTCCTAAATTATATTTTTGGTGTGCCATTGATAGAAATGACACATCAAATTTAGCATTATGGGCAACCATTGGTAAATCTTGATACCAATCTTTAAAACGTTTAACTACTGTTTCTTCATCGTCTTTACCTTTTAACATTTCATCTGTTATGTTCGTTAAATCGGTAATTTTTTGTGGTAATGGACGTTTTGGATCTATTAGTTCATCAAATCGATCTATTATTTCGCCATTACATATTTTTACAGCTCCAATTTCAATAATTGAATCGGCTCCACCTGCATTAAATCCAGTTGTTTCAAGGTCAAATACAACATATGTTGTATCTAACAAATCAGCATCACTTTTTCTTAATACAATATCTACTGTATCGTCTATTAATGTTAGTTCTGCCCCATATAATACTTTAAATTTTTCTTCATCTTTTTTTCCTTTGTTATATCTTGTTACAGCATTGAAAACATGGGGAAATGATTGACAACCATTATGATCGGTTATGGCAATGGCTTTATGTCCCCATTTTATAGCTTGATTTAATAAATCTTCTTCGTTAGCAACGCCATCCATTTGACTCATTTTTGTATGGGCATGAAGTTCGATACGTTTTTCTTTAGCCTCATCTGTTCTTGCGTTATCTTTTTTTTCTGATTTATTGATATCCCTAGCATTTATAACTATTTCACCAGAATATTTATCATTTTTGGCGCTTCCTTTAAACAAATACCAATTGTTTTCTTTTAATTGTTTTTTATATTGAGAAAATTCTTCTGAATTTCGGCAAAATATTTTACAATATATACTATCTGTTTTGTCTGTCAATTTTAAAGTTATGATTTTTATATCACTTCTTGATGATTCAAAAAAATCAATTCCAAATATTTTGGCTTCTATAGTAACGTTGGGCATTTCATATGTTATAACATTTATTGGTGTTGGAGCATCAGTGATTTGAACTCCCATTATATATGGATTTTCTTCTTTTACTTTTTTTGGTGCTTTAATGTTTTTTTCTTTTTCGATTTCTTTTATTATTTCTAAAGATTTTTCTTCATTAATTTTAGTTGATATTTCTATGTTAAAACCCACATTATTTAATTCTTTTTGTATCTCTTCTTTGATGCTTTCAAATTTCATTTCTTCCGCTTTATTGGCAATTTCTATTATAAATTGATTATTTTTTAATTCAAATTTACTTTCTAAAAAAATTGATAGTAATGGTGCTTGCTTACTATAATCTTTAATATAGTAATGGTAGTAGTTTAATAAGTCTTCTTCTTTATAGTTGGTGCTAGTAAATTTAACGTCTACGGATTCAACATTATTAAAATGATTTTTTAATAATTTTTTAAATTCAAAATAAACCACTAGCGGTAAAACATTTTCTATATTAATACAAAAAACATATTTATCTTTAGCTTTATTACATACGATTTTTTCTAATTTTCCACCTTTAAAATAGTTTAAATATTCTTCTGGTAATTCTATTTGTGAAAGTAATAATTCTAATTTGTTATTCATATTAACCACCCTATTAATAATTATATCATGGAATAATAAGTTATCAAATAAAAATGCGTATAAAAGTTTGCTTTACATTTTGCTTTGTGTATTTTATACTCTTTATAAATTATTATATGTTTAATCATATGGTAACTTTATTGAAAGATATTTTTTGACTTTTTTTAAAGTTTTACACTTTGCCTTTTTCACATTTTACTTGTTAACGGCTAAATTTTTAATTATAAAAAAGGAAAAATTAAATAAATATTGTATGTATATATATGAGGAGGGAAAAAATG
>CANATJ010000014.1 GCA_947364595.1 uncultured Bacillota bacterium
TAAAACTATAAAAATATCATACATTTTATATTGTTTTGTCAGATTATATTAAGAAAATTTTCAATTTTGTTATATTTGATTGGATAAATTTAGTGATTTTAATAAGTAGCTTTTAAAGCTACTTTTTGTTATAATTAAAAAGAAGTGCAAAAGGCATAAAAAGGAAGCGAATTTAAATGGAGGATAAAAAGATAAAATTAGTTTTGGCATCAAAATCAAAACAAAGGCAAGATATATTAAAAATGCTTGGTTTAAAATATGAAGTAATTGAAAGTATGGTAGAAGAAAAAAGTGACAATGATGATCCTAAAGAATATGTAAAAGAATTATCAAAAAATAAAGCTAATTCAGTAGCTACCCAGTTAAAAGAAAAAGCTTTGATAGTATCTGCGGATACAATAATATATATGAATGGGAAAATATATGAAAAACCTAAAACAAAACAGGAAGCGTTTTTAAATATAAAACAAATGCAAGGAAATATTACTTATGCAATTACTGGAATAACTATAAAGGATTTATATCAAAATAAGGAAATTTCATTTTCAGATACTGCTCAAGTAATTATTAAAAAAAATATTGATGAAGAAGATATAAAATGGTATGTAGAAAATGAAGATACCGTTTTAGGCAGGTGTGGTTATGCAATTTTAGGTAAAGCCTCAATTTTCTTAGAAAAGGTAAATGGAGATTATAATACATTATTTGGCCTTTCACCAAGTAAGTTATATGATAATTTAAAATTGCTAGGATATAAAATATCAGATTTTGAATTAGAAAAAAATTAAATTATAAAATAGAAATTAAAAAGTTGATTACGGTATTTAATACTTTAATTCAAGTTAGAAAGAGGGGGTTATGATTGAACAATAAATTGGAAACAATTTCAAATCTATTTGAAGATAAAGAAATAAGAAGTGTTTGGGATAGTGAAAAAGAAGATTATTATTTTAGTGTTGTTGATGTTATTTCTATATTAACAGATGCAAAGATTCCAAGAAATTATTGGAGTGATTTAAAAAGAAAATTAATTTTTGAAGGAAGTGAATTGCACGAAAAAATCGTGCAGTTGAAATTAAAAGCCCAAGACGGAAAAATGCGTGTAACAGATGTTTTAGATACTAAAGGAATATTTAGACTTATAGAATCAATTCCAAGTCCAAAGGCAGAGCCTTTTAAATTATGGCTTGCAAATCTTGGAGACGAAAGAATTAATGAAGTTTTTGATCCTGAAATTGCTATTAAAAGAGCAATTGATTATTATAGAAAAAGAGGATATTCTGATAAGTGGATCGAAGTTAGATTAAAAGGAATACTAGATAGAAATAAACTAACGGACATATGGAAAAAGGGAGGAATTTCAAAGAATTATGAATATGGAATACTTACTAATGAAATATATAAAGAATGGTCTAGTATGAAGGCAAGTGAGTATAAAGCATATAAGGGTATAAGAAAAGAATCTTTAGGGGATAATATGACTGATATCGAAGTAGCGCTAACTGATTTAGGTGAAATTGCAACAAGAGAACTTGCTAAGGAACATAAACCTTACGGATTAGAACAAAATAAAAAAATTGCCAAGATGGGTGGACATGCTGCTAAAGTTGCTAGGGATGATATTGAAAAAAATTTGGGCAAGTCAGTAATTAGTAACAAGAATTCTTTGAATTATAAATATATAGATGAAAAATTATTAGAGGATAAAAATGAAATATGAATTAAAAGAATTAAATATAGATATGGGAATTATGGAATATAAAATGTATCAAGATATTCCAATAAAAGAATCAGGTTCAACTAATTTATGTAATGGTTTACCTTATGAAGTGTTTAAAAATTATTTAGAAAGTCAGCTTGCAAGGAAATATCAAAATATTAGTGAATATGATACACCAACTATCACTTATATTATGTATGTCAATGATATTCCAGTTGGATATATTGCATTTAGAACAAAAATAAATGATCAATGGAAAAAGTGGTCTGGCAATTTTTACTATGTAATTAGAATGTCAGAAAGAAAAAAAGGTTATGGAACTAAAATGTTAAAATTAGCATTAGATGAATTTCGAAAACTAGGTTTTAAAGAAGTTTATGGACAATCTTCTTCTGGTAATATTGCATCTGCAAAAATTATAGAAAATAATAATGGAATATTTCTAGGAGAAATTGATGGAACAAAATATTACAAAATAGAGTTATAGTAAAGAATGTGTAGAAAATGAATAATGAGGATGTAGTAAAAACAAATATAAACTAGTAATTATTATTTGACTAAGAACATAAAAAAGAGGTGAATATAAATGAAAAATGATTTACAAATAACTACTCATGATTTTTTAATTTATCGTGACGATAATGACGATATTAAAGTAAATGTATTATTAGTAAATAACGATATTTGGTTAACACAAAACCTGATTGCTGAACTGTTTGGAGTTGGACGAAGTACAATAACAGAACATATTAATAATATATTAAACAGCGGTGAACTTAAGGAGGAAACTTCTGTCGGAATTTCCGACGAAAGTACAGGCGGAAGAAAATCTAAAATATATAATTTGGATATGATTATTGCGGTAGGATATCGTGTTAATTCAAAAAAAGCAACAAATTTTAGAATATGGGCAACAAAGGTTTTAAAGGAATATCTGATTACTGGTGTTGTTATGGATGATGAAAGATTAAAAAATCCAAATTATATTTTTGGAGAAGATTATTTCGAAAGAACACTTGAAAGAATTAGAAATATACGAGCTAGTGAAAGAAGATTCTATCAAAAAATAACAGATATATATTCATCTTGTAGCATTGACTATGATAAAGATTCTGAAATAACTAAAACTTTTTTTAAAACTGTACAAAACAAACTTCATTATTCTGTAACTGGTAAGACAGCAGCAGAAATAATTTATAATAGAGTTGATTCAGAAAAAAACAATATGGGCTTAACGAATTGGACTGGTTCTCCAAATGGACCGATTTATAAATATGATGTTGATATTGCTAAAAATTATTTAACAGAAAAAGAACTAAAGAATTTAAATAGAATAGTCACTATGTATTTAGATTATGCTGAGTTACAAGCAGAAAATCATAATGCGATGACGATGAATGATTGGGTAGAAAAATTGAATGCATTTTTACAATTTAACGGGCAAGAAATATTACATGATGCAGGAAAGATATCCCATAAAGTAGCGCAAGAACTTGCATATAAAGAGTATGATAAATTTAAGAAAAAACAAGATCAATTATATATTTCTGACTTCGATAAATTTATTGAAAACACAAAATTATTAGAAACAATAGACAATGGGAAGTGATTATATGGATAGGGAACAAAATTCTACAAATATAAACTGGTATCCTGGCCATATGGCTAAAGCAAAAAGATTAATTAAAGAACAATTAAATTTAATAGATATTGTATATGAAGTAATAGATGCTAGAATGCCAAAGTCATCTAAAATAATTAATATTGAAGAATATACATACAATAAACCTAAAATTTTAATTATGACTAAAATGGATTTATGTGATATAAATGAAACAACTAAATGGATTAAATATTACGAAAATAAAGGGTATAAAGTTTTGCCATTAAATTTAGAAAGCAAAGTAAATTTAAAACCACTTATTGATATGACAAATGAGCTATTAGAAGATAAATTTAAAAAAATGAGCGAAAATGGTTTGTCAAAACGAAAAGCTAGAGTTTTAATAGTTGGAATTCCAAACGTTGGAAAAAGTACATTAATAAATCGTTTGGCTGGTAAAAAGGCTGCTAGTACAGGAAATAAACCTGGTGTAACTAAAGGACTAAATTGGATTAGGGTAAATAATGATATTGAACTTTTAGATTCACCTGGAATACTTTGGCCAAAACTTGAACAAAAAAATGCTTTGAATTTAGCTGCTTTAACAGCTATAAGAGAAGAAATATTACCACTTTTTGAAGTTGTTACATATATTTTGCAAACACTTGAAAAACATTATCCTAAAATACTAAAACAAAGGTATGATATAGATTGTTTAGATGAAGACATTGTTCAGACAATAGAATATATTGGTAAAAAAAGAGGATGTTTAATAAAGGGTGGCGAAATAGATTATGATAAAGTTGTATCAATAATTATTAATGATATAAAAAGTGGTTATATAAAAGGAATAACTTTTGATAGGTATGATGAATATGCAGATTAATTCTTTAGCTTTAGCATACTTAGGTGATGCTGTATATGAAATATATATAAGAAAATATTTAGTATCTAAAGGGGATTACAAGGTTAAAGATTTACAAGAGATGGCTATTAAATATGTAAGTGCTAAAGCCCAAAGTAATTTTCTTGATAAAATGATGGAAAATGAATTTTTAACAGAAGAAGAAACCCAAATAGTTACAAGAGCTAGGAATCACAAAACAACATCACATCCCAAAAACACCAGTATTATAGTATATAAAAAAGCTACAGGTTTAGAGGCTTTAATTGGTTACTTAAAAATTAATGAAAATGAAAATAGAATTCAAGAAATAATGGAATATATAGTAGGTGAATAAAATGTATATATATGGAAAAAACGTAGTAAAAGAATATTTATCACAAAAAAATCAAATAAAAAAAGCATACATATATAATAAGTTTAATGATAATGAAATACTAAATAAATTAAAAAGTCAAAATATTAATATTAATTATTTAGAAAAGTATGATTTAAATAAAATAGAATCTGGAAATCATCAAGGAATAATTTTAGAAGTTGATGATTATAGTTATGAATCTTTAGATGAAATAGAAAATGAAGAAATAATAGTTATATTAGATCATATTGAAGATCCTCATAATTTTGGAGCTATTATTAGAACGTGTGAAGCTGCTGGTATAAAAAGTATTATTATACCTAAAGACAGATCTGTTAAAGTAAACTCTACTGTTATGAAAGTTAGTGTTGGAACAATTAAAAACGTTAATATTGCAATGGTAAATAATTTAGTAAATACTATAAAAGAATTAAAGCAAAAAGGTTATTGGATAATTGGTACTGATATGCAAGGAACTGATTATAAGCAAATTGATTATACTGGTAAAATTGTTTTAGTTGTCGGCAATGAAGGAACAGGCATGAGTAGATTAGTAAAAGAAAATTGTGATTTTATTGCTACAATTCCCATGAAAGGGAAGGTTAACAGTTTAAATGCTTCAGTGGCTACGGCTTTAGTCATTTATGAAGCAGTAAGGAATAGATAATGTACGAAGAAATTAGTGATTATGAATTACTAGATCATGTAGCCGAAAATGAAATTGCAACAGAAACATTATTTCAAAAGTATAAACCATTAATAATCAGTTTAGCTAAAAAAACATATTATTATAATCAAAATTCTGGGTTAGAAATAAATGATTTAATTCAGGAAGGTATGATAGGATTTACTGTTGCATTAAATACATATGATAAACACAAACAAGTATTATTTTTCACATATGCAAAAACATGCATAATTAGAAGAATGATGACAACAATAACTTCTGCAAATAGGTTAAAGCATCAACTTTTAAATGAATCTATTTCTGTAGACCATTTAGAAAAAGAAGTAGGGTTATTAGATAAGTTATTCAGTGATTATGATAGTAATCCAGAAAACAAAATAATTGATGATGAAAATACAAAAGAATTATCAGAAAATATAAGAAAAGATTTAACCGATTTTGAAGGGCAGGTATTTGAATTAAAAATAAGTGGATTAAATAATAAAGAAATTGCTCAAATTTTAGAAAAAGATTATAAATCAATTGATAATGCTTTAAGTAGAATCAAAAATAAAGCTCAAAAATATATAAATTAAAAAGATGAATATTCATCTTTTTTTATTGTATTTAGCAATTTCTTCACTGTCATCTAAATGAATTTTATTATGTCCAATAATCTGATAATCTTCATGACCTTTTCCAAGCAGTAATACAATATCATTTTTATTAATTAAATCAAGAGCCTTTTTGATAGCTTCTTTTCTATCAAAACATATTTCATAGTTATTTGTTTTAACCCCAGTTAAAATGTCATCCATAATTTTTTTATGATCTTCAGTTCTTGGATTATCATCGGTAAATATAACATAATCACTATAAGTAGAAGCGATTTCACCCATGATTGGGCGTTTAATTGGATCTCTGTCACCACCACAACCAATAACAGTAATGATTTTTCCTTTAGTTAGTTCTTTATAAGCGGTAATAACTTTTAAAACGGCATCAGGAGTATGGGCATAGTCTATAACTGCAAATCCATCTTTAACTTTGTAGGTTTCACATCTACCTTTAGGAGCATATATCTTTTTAGTATTATTAATAATTTCTTTACAACTAATTCCAAGTTCATGCAGCATAGAAAACATTGTCAAATAATTATATACATTAAATTTGCTAGTTAAATTTGTAGTAACATGATATTCATTACCATTTACTAAAAAGTCAAGATCAGTATGATCTGGGTAAATATCATATTTTTTAATTTCATAATCACATTTACCAGTTCCGAAGGTTTTACAATTTTTAAATCTTTCTTGAAATTTTTCACTAACTTTATCGTCATGATTAACAATCATAACTCCATCATCTTTTAAATAGTTAATTAATTTGAGTTTACAATTCATATAATTTTCCATTGTTTTATGAAAATCTAGGTGATCTTCGGTTAAGTTAGTAAATAAACAGGCTGAAAATTTAAGCCCATCAATACGATTTAATTCAATGGCATGACTACTAATTTCCATAACAACATATTCACAATTATTTTTTAAAGCATAATCAAGTAATTTATAAACGGTTAGTATTTCGGGACAAGTATTGGCAAGAGGTTCATAATAATCACCACACATAAATCCAATGGTTCCTATATAAGCAGCTTTTTTGCCTATAGCATTAAACATTTGATATGCTAAATAAGCGGAGGTAGTTTTACCATTAGTGCCAGTAATACCAATAATTTTTAAATTTTTAAAATTATCACTATATTCTTTAACTAGTTTTTCTTGAAAATATTTGGCTGAATTTTCTACAACTGTTACTGGAACAGATACATCAATATTTTTTTCAGCGATTATTTCACTAGCACCATTTTTAATAGCACTATCAATATAATCATGTCCATCAACAGTGTACCCTTTGATAGCTACAAAGGTTTGACCAGGTTTAATGTTTTTAGAATTGGTTTCATATTTAATCATTATTTCACTCCTAAATTTATATATTATATAATAATATAATTCCAATTAATTAAAAATTATAACTCAAAGTAATGATAAGTAGGTTGACATATCCTATATTAAAATGTTATGATAACAAGCAAAAAAGGAGATAAAAATATGAAATTAAGTAATGCAGATAAAAATATTTTAAGAGATAAAATAGAAGATGAATTAGAAAAAGTAGACAATAACCAAAAAGTAAAATTAGATAAAGAATTATTAGAATTTTTAATGTTTGATCAAACAAAAACTTTATTTACAGAAATGCCAGCTAAATTTATAGTATGGTCTGGAGATTTTTTGAAAAAACTAGATTTAAGTGAAATTTCTTTTGATGATGTAGTTTGGCATGGTAGTTCTATGGATTTTTGGAATGAATTTCCATCTTTAAATGTTGACAAAAAAAGATATGTTAAAAATAGAATTGATTTAAGTGGAACAAATGCCCAAATAGATTTTGCAAATTCATTTGAAATGCGTAATGGTATGGAAATGCAAGTGGAAAATTGTGATTTTGAAGACGTTGATTTATCAAAGTCTAATACAGAATTAATAACTATTGCGAATAATTGTGATTTTTCATATACTGATGCTTTAATTGGTCATACTAATCATCAAATTAGTTTTACTAACTGTAATTTAGAAGGAATTGATTTATCACATTTAGAATTGGGAAGCGATTGTTTAAATTCACAATGGTCTACAAATATAGATTTTTCAGGTTCAAATTTAGCTGATACTGGAATAAAAATAAATCATAATTTTAAATTAAAACAAGAATTAGAACCAAAAATCGATAATTTTCTTGAATTATTAAAAGAAACAAACGACATGGATGAAATAGAAAATTTATTTAATTCAAATTTATATAAGGAGGTTAGCTCATATGTAGAATTTGAAGAACATGGAAAATATCTTAAATATCTTATTCAAGAAGGTTTGCTTGATGGGTGTTATGTAAATGGTAAATATATTAGATCACACCAAGAAGCTACCGAGGAAGCTTATAGAGTGATTTTAGAATATAAAAAGTATAGAGAAAATGTATTAGGATCGGCTTTAGAATATATTGATCAAGAAATGAATAAACAAAAGAAAGTTTTAAAATTAATTAAATAATATAGGTGCTTTTGCACCTATATTTTTTTCTATCTGCATGATATAATTAAAAAGAACGGAAGTGAATTATGAATCAAGAAAAAATAGGTAAATTTATCAAAGAAATAAGAAAAAGTCATAATCTTACTCAAAAGCAATTTGCTAAACAATTTGGAGTAACTTATCAAGCAGTTTCTAAATGGGAAAACGGGAAAAATGTTCCAGATATTGAAATATTAAAAATGTTGTGTGAAACATACAACAAGGATATTAATGAATTTTTAACTGGCAAAAACAAAAAGAAAAGTAAATTACCTTTAATTATTTTACTAATAGTAATGATTTTTATGATAGTTTTTTTAGTAACTAAAAATGATAATTTTGAATTTAAAACTATAACAGCAAAATGTGATAAATTTACTATTACAGGAAGTATAGCTTATAACAATAATAAATCATCAATATATATTTCAAATATAAAATATTGTAATAAAGATGATGACGATTATAAAAAAATAGAATGTAGTTTATATGAAAAAAACAAGGAAAAAGAAAAAGAAATAGGAAGGTATATCTATAACAAGAATAAGGCAATTAAACTTGAAGATTTTTTTAAGAATGTAACTTTTAATATTGATAATTATAATAGAATATGTAAAAATTATTCTAAAGATAGTTTATATTTAATGGTTAAGGCTACAAAAGAAGATGATAAAATTATTACACATAAAATTCCATTATCATTAAAAAATAATTGTCCAAGATAAAATTCAACTCATAGTTGAGTTTTTTTTACAGGATAAATATTGTCAGAAATAAAAACTTATTATAAAATTAATTTGGAGGTAGATTATGGAGAAAAAAAATATAATTATAATTGTAATAGTTTTAGTAGCTTTAATAGGAACTTTATTTGCAATTTTTCTATTAAATAATAATGATGCTATTAAATTTAAAAAAGAATATGAAAGTTTAAATAATACAAAAAGAGAAGGTTCTGATCAAACTTATCATGAAGTATCAATACCAAAAAACAATCCGATGAAATATGTTTCTGTAAAACAAGCAACAGATATTATCAAAAACAAAACAGGTATTATATATTTTGGAGGTAATTGGTGCCCATGGTGTCGTAATGCAATTCCTGTTTTAATAAAGGCAGCGAAAGAAAATGAATTAAATAAAGTTTATTATGTCGATATGACAACTGTTAGAAATGTTTGGGAAGTAAAAGATGGTAAATTAATAAAAACACAAAAAGAAGAAACCGGTTATTATGATTTATTGAAATCTTTAGATAGTGTTTTAGGCAAGGAAACATTTAAAGTAAAAGATGAAAATGGAAAAGAATATGATACAAAGGAAAAAAGAATTTATTTGCCATTTGTTGTAGCTGTTAAGGATGGAAAAATTGCAGACTCACATGTAGGAACTGTCGAATTAGATGAAAATCAAACTGCATATGATAAATTAACTAAAAATCAAGAAAAACAGTTAACAAAAGTTTATAATAAATTAATTGATTCAATAAATAATGCTACTTGTAATCTTGATGAAAAATGTAGCTAAAAATAACTACCAATATTGGTAGTTATTTTAATTTGTGGTATTATATACTAAAGGAGAAATATAAATGACAAAATTAATTTTAGTAAGACATGGTCAAAGTATATGGAATTTAGAAAACAAATTTACTGGTTGGACTGATGTAGAATTATCATCTAAAGGAAAAGCAGAAGCAAAAGAAGCAGGTATAGTTTTAAAAGAAAAAGGGTATCACTTTGATTTAGCTTATACTTCAGTATTAAAAAGAGCAGAAGATACTCTTAATATAATTTTAAATGAAATGGATGAAAAAAATATTGAAATAAATAAAACTTATAAATTAAATGAAAGACATTATGGAGCTTTGCAAGGTTTAAATAAAGATCAAACAAAGGAAAAATATGGAGAAGAGCAAGTACAAATATGGCGTAGAAGTGTAGATGTAAGACCACCAGCTTTAGAAACAACTGATCCAAGATATCCTGGTAATGATTTAAAATATAAAGATTTATCAGAAGATCAATTGCCTAAAACTGAAAATTTAGATGATACAATAAAAAGGGTAGTTGACTATTTTGAAAATCAAATTTTACCACAATTAGAAAGAGGGAAAAATATTATTATAGTAGCCCATGGTAATAGTTTAAGAGCTCTTATGAAATATTTGGATAATATATCTGATGAAGAAATTATGAAATTAGAAATAGAAACCGGTAATCCAATTTGTTATGAACTAGATAATAATTTAAAACCAATAAAACATTATTATTTAAAAAATGAAAGTAATAACAGTTAAACAACCATTTGCTAGTTTAATAGCTTGCGGATTAAAGGAATATGAATTTAGAACTTGGAAAACTAAATATCGTGGTGAAATATTAATACATGCTGCAAAAAGTGTTGATAAAAAGGCGATGGAAAGATACAAGCATTTAAATCTTGATTATAAGGTTGGATGTATTATAGCTAAAGCAGTTATTACTGACTGTGTTTATATAGATGATAAGATGAGAAATTTACTTAAAACAAAAGATCCTTTAGTTTATTATGGAGTATTAAATGATAAGGATTGGAAAGGTTATGGCTTTAAAATTGAAAATGTTTTAAAAATAGATCCTATTTTTATAAGTGGACAATTAGGCCTTTGGAACTACGATTAACAAATTATACTTAATATGCTATAATAATTATAAATAGAAGGTTTGTGGAGGTAGTGTGAAATGAAAGAGTCTAAGAAGTTTTTAGATTCTAAAGGTAGTAAGAAAAATCAAATATTTAAAAATTATAGTATTATTTTTTGGATATTTATAATAGGTAGTCTACTTGGATTCGTTCACGAAAATTTACTTACTATTTTAAAAGGTCATTATGTATTAAGACAAGGGTTAATATATGAACCATTAATTCCTATATATGGAATTGGTTTATTAGTGTTTTATTTAGTGTATTATAAATTAGAATTTAAAAAAAGTAGTAAAACTTTGCAAGTTTTAATAGTATTTATGGTAGGCTTTTTAGCTGGAGGTATTACTGAATATATTTGTTCATTTGTTCAAGAATATTTCTTTGGCACAATTTCTTGGGACTATTCAAAACTAAAATATAATTTCAATGGTCGAACTAGTATATTTCATTCTTTTTGTTGGGGAATTATTGGGGTTTTAGTTTTTGAACTTTTACTTCCAAAAATTAAAAAAAGTCAAAATCATATTATGGATAGACAGGTTAAAATATTTACAATAATTTTAAGCGTTTTACTATTATTTGATTGTACAATATCAATTTTGGCATGTAATAGGCAAACCGAAAGAAGAAATAATCTAAAGCCTAATAGTGCTTTAAAAGTTTTTTTAGACAAACACTATCCTGATGAATATTTAAATCGAATTTATAATAATGCTAAAACAGTAAAAAAATAAAATGTATGTAGCACGAAAGGAAAATTTATGTATAACGAAACAGTAAACGCTTTTTTTAAAAGAAATGATATTGATCCAGAAAAAATATCAGAAAAATTAGATACAAGTGTATCAAACGCTAAAAATATAGATCCTATTATTCATGATTTTGGAATTTATCATCCTTCTACATTTCAATATGTAAGTATTGCTGATATTTATGGGATTAGTCATTTTGATCCAGGAGTAAGTAATGATGTTTTTGAATCACTTAATAGTTATTACAATGACCATGAAGAAGGGTACCTTAAAAGATCATGTGATGAATTATTAAAAACACCTGAAGAAATGCTTGCAAGTGATAGTTTTGAAGTGGAACCTATGAAATTAAGAAATTTATATCCTGATGAAGGAATTTATATAATTTACACAAATGGTTTGCACAGGTATTCTGCTTTAAGAAGTTTATATTTAGCTGAACTATATAAAAATCCTCATGATGAGGATAGATTGAGAAAAAAGTATACAATAAAAGCAATGGTAGGAAATTTAGATATACTTAAAACATATTGCCATTATGTTATTAAGAAAACTATGCCTGCGATGTTGGAACCACTTTGTGATCCGACAGGACAAACAATCGAAAAAATGCTTTTAGTTACTGGTGATAATCAAAGGCAAATATTAACAGATGATGAACTACTTGAGTTTACAAGAAAACAGATGGAAGAAAATCCTGAATTTGTTAATGAAAATTTGAAAGATAATAATTTTAGATATTTTATGGATAATATAATTAATAAATCAAAAAATAATAAAAAAGTTTTATAATTAAAACGCACTTTATAACTGATGTAAAAATTATGTATTTTACGATAAATTTATCAAATCAGTTTTGTGTGTTTTTTAATTTATTTATTATTTCGGCTTTACATAGTGAAACGAAAGCAGGGTTACTATTATTATTACCAACAACTACTACCATACCAAATTCACTACGTAAAATAGTTCCTTGGGCAACGGTTTGACCTCCTGCATTTATATCAACACTAGGTGTGTTAACTGGCAAATATTCTCTAATAGCTGCTTCACAATTTGCATCACAACCAGTAGGTGCTGGAACAGGCGCAGGTAAATATGTGATAGCATTATTATAAGTAGAACTAGTAATTGTTATAGAGGCAATACGACAAATTGATACCGCTTCTTCTGGAACGCCTTGAGCGTTGACTAATTGAAATAATCCAGCATTAGGATTATTATTAGGACCTGGTAATAAAGAACCAGGACGCCCACTAGCATTATTGCCACTTTCCATGGCAACGATTAAATTATCGTTAGGATATAAAGTAATAATTTGGCTAATAACATTTCTCATTTGATCTACGCAAAAACATCCTGTTGAACTAGCAGCTGGTCCAGTAGGTCCGATTGGTCCAGTTGCTCCAGTAGGTCCGGTTGGTCCAGTTGGTCCAGTTGGTCCGGTTGGCCCAGTAGGTCCGGTTGGCCCAGTTGCTCCGGTTGGTCCAGTTGGCCCGGTTGGCCCAGTTGCTCCTGTTGGCCCTGTTGCTCCTGTTGCTCCAGTAGGTCCGGTTGGTCCACCGCTAGGTCCAGTAGGCCCTGTTGGGCCTTGAGGTCCAGTAGGACCTGGACAACATAGTGGTCTACATTTTTGATCTTTTTTTATTTTTTTTAAGGCACGTTCATAATTATTATTGTTCATAAAAAATATTCTCCTTTCGTATTAGTATATGTCTGTTTTTATTTAAAAGCAATTATAAATACAGGTATATAATATTTATTAATAATAAAATTTGTAGTATAATTAAATTGATAATAGAGGAGGAAACATAAATGTTAAAAGATAAAGTTGCAATTATAACAGGAGGAACTAGAGGAATTGGTTATGCTATTGCTGAAAAATTTTTAGAAAATAAGGCTAAAGTAGTTTTATTTGGATCTAGGGAAGAAACTGTGACTAATGCTGTTAAAAATTTGAAAAGTCAAAATGATAATTATGATGTGGTAGGATTTTATCCTAACTTAAATGATGAAAATGAATTAAAAGAAACGTTTGAAAAGGTAAAAGCTAAGTATGGACATATTGATATATTAGTAAATAATGCTGGTATGTCTTCTTCTACGAAATTAGAAGACTATACAAAAGAAGAGTATGATAAGATAACAGATTTAAATATAAAATCAGTGTTTACTTGTTGTAAGGTAGCTCAAGCTTATTTGGAAGAGACAAAAGGAGTAATTTTAAATACTAGTTCAATGGTAAGTATATATGGACAACCATCAGGGGTAATGTATCCAGCTAGTAAATTTGCGGTTAATGGAATAACAGTATCATTAGCTCGTGAACTTGCACCAAAAGGAATAAGAGTAAATGCTGTTGCGCCAGGGATTACAGAAACTGATATGGTAAAAAGTTTGCCAAAAGAAATGATTGAACCACTTATTAAAACGATTCCACTTGGAAGAATAGGTAAACCAGAAGATATAGCTAATGCATTTTTGTTTTTAGCTAGCGATATGGCTAGTTATATTACTGGGGTAATACTATCAGTAGATGGCATGGCTAGAAATTAAGAGTAAGAAATATGTTAATTGTAAAAAATATAAAAAAGAAATTTATTAAGTATAATTCAAAAAAGCAAAAAGAAGAATTTTTGGCGAATAATGATATTAGTTTTGAAGCAAAAAAGGGAGAAGTGGTTGGAATTTTAGGCCCTAATGGTGCTGGTAAAACAACATTATTAAGAATGATTGCTGGAATTTTAAAACCAGATGAAGGTAATATAAATTTTGATGGTTTTAATTATTTAGAAAATGAAATTGAAATTAAAAAAAATATTGCTTATTTATCAGGAAATACAAAGATATATAAATCATTATCTACATATGAATTACTTAAAATGTGTTGTGAAATATATGAAGTAGATAAACAAAAGGTTGAAAGTAGAATTAAAGAAATATCAAAAATACTAAACATGGATAATTTTCTTTATAACAAAATTGAAAATTTATCAACTGGGCAAACTCAAAGAGTAAATATAGCTCGTTGTTTAGTACATGATCCGCAATATTATATTTTAGATGAAGCTACAAGTGGATTAGATATTATATCTAGCCAAATAATCTTAGACTTTATCAAAAAAGAAAAACAAAAAGGGAAGACTATCATCTATTCAACTCACTATATGGAAGAAGCTGAAAATATTTGTGATAATGTATTTATGATAAATAAAGGAAAAGTTATAAAGGTTGGAACACCGAAACAAATAAAAAAGGATACTAATACTACTAATTTACGTGACGCTTTCTTTGATCTAATAGGAGGTGAACGTGATGAAAAGTAAAGTTTTAAATATTTTAAAAAAAGAACTTAGAGAAATGTTTCGTGATAAAAAGTCTTTATCAATGATGTTAGTTGTACCAATTATGATTCCACTTTTAGTAATTGGCATGTCCGCACTTTTTGAAATGCAAATGAATAAATCAGTAGATGATTATAATAAAATTGGATTCAACTATGAAATGAATGAAGTTGAAAAACAATTGGCTAAACAAACGAAAATAAAAACTATATTGGCTAGTGAAAAAGAATTAAAAGAAAAATATAAAAATAATGAAATTGATTTATATGTAATTAAAAGAGATAATAATTATATAATAAATGGTGAAGACAATGAAACAACTTCATATTCATCATCTTTAGTAGAAAATTACTTTAGTTTATATAAATCATATTTGCAAAATGAATATTTAAGTAAAAACAATATTCCAGCAAATAATGTTATAAACATTATTAATGTAGAAAAAAATATTAAACAGGCCGATAATTATTTCGCAAGTTTTATAACCAGTTATGCTTTTTTATTTATTATTATGGCGATTACAATTTCTGCAACATATCCTGCTACTGATACAACTGCAGGTGAAAAGGAAAGAGGAACGCTTGAGACGTTATTAACATTTCCAATAAAAAGTAGGGATATTATTGTTGGTAAATTTTTAAGTGTTTCAATTTCGTCTATAATTACAGGTATTATTAGTTTAATTTTAACAATCATTTCATTAATGTTTGCTAACAATAAATTTTCAATTTATAAGGATGTAAATTTAATGCTTTCACCAACTAGTTTAATTTTTGCAGCTATTGTTATAATTGCCTATTCATTTTTAATTAGTGGTTTATGTATTGCTATAGCTAGTAAGTGTAAAACATTTAAAGAAGCTCAAAGTGCTTTAACTCCATTAACTTTTATTTCGTTTTTCCCAGGTTTAATCGCATTCATGATTAACATAAAAACAACTGCTTTATACGCATTAATACCATTTTTAAATTATACATTAATATTTACTGATATAACAAACGGAAGTATTAATTATTTATATATTATATTAATGTTAATATCAACGATTATTGTAATCTTGTCTGTTTTGGTTGTTATAATCAAACAATATAAATCAGAAAAGGTATTGTTTTCAAATTAAAAAGCTTATCAATATGATAAGTTTTTTTGATAAAAAATTGACAATTGTTATATACTGTTATATACTGTATATAGAGGGTGAAAAAAATGAGAATAATTATTAGTAATAGTAGTCCAGTTCCTATTTACCAGCAAATAAAAGATAATATCATTGATCAAATATTATCAAATGAAATAAAAGAAAATGAGTCATTACCGTCAATTCGTAATTTAGCTAAAGATATCAAAATAAGTGTGATGACTATAAAAAAGGCTTATGATGAGTTGGAAAAGGAAGGGTATATTATGTCAGTGCAAGGAAAGGGGACATTTGTCTCGCCAAAAAGTCTAGAACTGACAAAAGAAAATGCCCAAAAGGAAATAGAATCTAATCTTATAAAGGCAATTGACATAGCTAAAGAATTTAATATTGATAAAAAAGATATTTTTGATATTATTGATATATTTTATGGGAGGGATAATTAATGAAAAATGCGATTGAAGTAAAAAATTTAGTAAAGGAATATAAAGATTTTAAATTAGATAATATAAACTTAGAAATAAAAAAAGGCTGTATTGTTGGATTAATTGGTGAAAATGGTGCTGGAAAAACTACATTAATAAAATCATTGTTAAATATCATTAAAATTTCTAAGGGAAATATAAAAATTTTTGATAAGGATTATATAAAAAATGAACAAATTATAAAAGATGATATTGGTGTTGTTTTAGATAATATGTTTTTTCCAGAAATTTTATCTCCGAAGGATATTAATCTTATAATGAAAGATATTTTTAAAAAATGGGATGAACAAATTTTTAATAAATATTTAAAAGATTTTGGCCTTTCAAAAAACAAAAAAATCAAAGAGATGTCAAAAGGAATGAGAAAAAAATTAGAAATAGCTACGGCTTTATCACATCATCCTAAGTTGCTTATTTTAGATGAACCAACTAGTGGATTAGATCCTGTAGTTAGAAGTGAAGTTTTAGATATTTTTTTAAATTTTATTCAAAATGAGGAAAATACAATTTTGTTATCAACTCATATTACTAGCGATTTAGAAAATATTGCTGATCATATTGTTTTTATTGATAATGGAAAAAAAGTTTTAGATAAAAGTCGTGATGACATTATTGATAATTATGGAATTTTAAAATGTGATATAAAATATTTTGATAAAATTGATAAAAATGATATTGTGAAATATAAAAAAAACAAATATGATTGTCAAATTCTTGTTGATAATATAAATGAAATAAGAAATAAATATAAAGATTGTATTATAGATAAAATAACTTTAGACGATTTGATGGTTTTAATGGTAAAGGGGGAAAAGTAGTATGTCAGGGTTAATAAAAAAAGATTTATTAATTATTAAAGCAAATATAAAAACTATTTTAATAATTGCGTTTATTTTTGTGTTTAATTCTTCTAAAATGCTTTTTATGCTTCCATTTTTATGTGTAATGTTTCTTATTACAACATTTAGTTATGATGATTTTAATAACTGGCATGCATATGCTATTACTTTTCCAAGTGGTAGAAAAAATATTGTTAAAAGTAAATATATTTTGACAATAATAATTATTATTTTTTCTATCTTGGCAACAGGGCTTATTACAGCAATTATAGATCATACAAAAGGAAATTTTGATTTTGATCAAACTTTATCATCATTATTTGGATGTATACTAGCTATATCAATTATTGTTTCAATAATGTACCCATTAATTTTTAAATTTGGAGTTGAGAAGGGAAGAATTATATTATTTGTAATTATATTTTCAATATCACTGATGGGAAGTTTTTTAATAAGTTCCAATGTTTTATTAACGTTTTTACAAAATGTTGATAAATATGCAATTATATTATTACCTGTAATTACGATAAGTCTTTTATTGATATCATATTTTATTTCTTTAAAAGTTTATTTAAAAAAGGAATTTTAAAGTGAGCTATAAATTTTAGCTTGCTTTTAAATTGGTAAAATATAACAGTAACATAATAGAAAATTAGATGATATAATTAGTTTGTCAAGAAAAATAAAATGTAAAAAGGTGTTAATTAATTTTATTAAGGTAGCCTATATACTATATTTTATTGTCGAATTTTGTTATAATTTATATAGATAATAAAGGATGTGAGAAAATGAAAAGAGGGTTTTTAATATCATTGATTTTTATAATGTCTTTTTGTTTTATTGGTAATGTACAAGCAGTATATACTGATAGTAATATTGGCACATATGACCAAGAACTTGCTAAATTTCCTTGTGATTATCAAAACAAAATAAAATCATTACATAGTATTTATCCAAATGCTATTTTTGTGGCTCAAGATAAATTTTTTGATTGGAATCAAAAGAAAGAAATTAATGTTAAATGGGGAGATATGTTAACGGCTGAAACAAAAGGTACTAAAAGTTTAATTGGTGCTTCAGCTCCTGCTGCATATAAGTCATCAAGTTGTGCACAAAGTGGATCAGCAGGTTGTTCTTGGTATGTTGCTTCACAAACTGGGGTAATGTATTATTTAAATCCATATAATTTTTTAGATAAAGAACATGTATTTATGTTTGAATCACAATTTTATAGTTCATATCAAACAGAATCTGGAGTAGAAAAAATGTTTGAAAAAACATTTATGTCTTATAAAAAGCCAACAGGTTCAGATAAAACATATGCGGCTATAGTAATAGAAGCTGCTCAAAAATATAATATTAGTGCTTATATGTTGGCAGCACGTTTAAAACAAGAACAAGGCTCACAAGGTACAAGTGGTCTAATTTCAGGAAAATATGCTGGATATGAAAATTATTACAATTATTTTAATATAAAGGCTAGTGGAAAAACTGATTCAGAGGTAATAGTTAATGGGTTAAAACATGCTAAATCACAAGGATGGAATACTCCTTATGCTTCAATACTAGGTGGATCAAAATTTATAAGAGAAGAATATGTAGGTATAAACGACACATATAATGTAAAAGGGCAAATGACAGGTTATTTGCAAAAATGGGATCCATATGGACCTGTTTATGCTGGACATCAATATATGCAAAATATTGTAGCTCCATATTCAGAAGCTGCCAGTACATATAAATCATATTCATCTTTTGGCGGCTATAATAATTATAAATTTATATTTTATATTCCAATATTTACAGGGGCCCCTAATACGAGCAATAATAGTTGTTCTGGCGGAAGTGTCACTATAAAATATGGAGATTTAAATGGTGATGGTTTAATTAATTCTGCTGATTTGCTTAAAATGAGACAACACTTAATTGGAACTGTTAAATTATCTGGAACATATTTAACTGCTGCTGATATTAATAAAGATGGCAATGTAAATTCTGCTGATTTATTAAGATTAAGACAGCATCTAATAGGAACCATTAAAATACAATAAAAGGAGAAATGATTATGAAAAAAACAATATATTTTCTTTTAAGCTTTATAATATTTTTCACATTAACTATTAAAGTAGATGCCGCATCATCATTAAGTGCACCATCTTCTGTATATAATGGTTCTTCTTTTACTATACAAGCTAGTGTAAGTGGAGTGGCAGCTTGGGAAGTTCATGTAAGAGCAAGTGGACCAGTAAGCGGCTGTGTTATTAATGCTGCTGATTCTGATGCTAATGCCAATAATACTTCAAGAAGTTTTTCGGCAACTTGTAAGGCAACTGGGACAGGAACTATTAGGATTACGATGAGCGGTAATACTACTACAGCTTCAGGAGCAACAAATCAAATTTCTGGTTCTAGAACTGTTAATGTAACTAATAGACCTGCAAATAGTTCTTCGAACTCATCAAATAAAAGTTCTGGTTCTAAAAATAATTCGAATAAAAATACAAATAATAAAGAGGATTCTAAATCTTCTGACACTGCTTTAAAATCGTTGATGGTGGAAGGGAAAAATCTTACACCTGAATTTAATAAGGATGTAACTTCTTATAATGTAACAGTAGATAATGATACAAAGAAAATAAAAATAAATGCTGAAGCTAATGATTCTAAATCTACAGTAACTGGAGCTGGAGAAAAGGATGTTAAAGAAGGCGAAAATAAATTTGATGTTGTTGTTACTGCTGAAAACGGCGATAAAAAAACGTATACAATAAATGTAACAGTAGATACAAAACCAATTGTAGTTAAAGTAAATGGGAAAAAATATACAATTGTTAAGAAAAAAGAGGAATTACCACAATTAGATATTAAACACGAAGATATGAGTTTAAATATTGAGGAGCAAGAAATACCGGCTTATAGAGTAGATAAACTTAATTATGTATTAGTGGGTTTAAAAGATAGTGATGGAAAAGTAAGGTTATATATTTTTGAATCATTTAAAGATTCAAGTAAACCATTTAAATACACATTATTTAGACAGTTAAAATTTTCTCAATCATTTATTTCATATCTAGAATTTCCAAAAAATTTAATTCCAGATGGATATAAAAAATATAAAGAAAAAATTAACGATGAAGAAATAGAAGTTTATAAATTAACTAAAGGTTCTAATTATTCTTTATTCTATGGAATAAATATTGAAACTGGAGAGAAAAGCATATATAAATATGATAGCAAGGAAAATACTGTTCAAAGATATGATAGGGAAGAGTTAAAAGCTTTAGAAAAACAAATGAAGGAAAATAAATTAATTACAATTGGATTTGTTGGATTAAGTGCTTTATTATTAATTATAATTGTTCTTATGATTGCTACTAGAAGAATTAAAAAGAAAAAATCAGTAAAATATAATAAAGTATTGAAACAAGAGAAACTAAAAAGGCAATAAATATTTATTGCTTTTTTTAATATAAAATTTTATGAAATATTTAAATTATTGTAAATAATTTATTATATTGGTTAAATCCTACGATTCGTAGGATGACTTCTTTTAAAAATTATAATAATATGATTTTAGAAAGAAGGAGTTTTTATGTATAAAAAAGTAATCAATTATTATGCAGTAATTATACTAATGCTTTTTATTATTTACAATATCATATTAGAAAATTTGAAAATCGGAGGATTATTATATCAAATTATTATGATTGTATTGATAGTTAGTAATGCGGTTATATTAATTATATTTAAAAAAGATATAAAATATAAAAATGTAGTTTGTGTATTGTATTTCTTTATATGGCTGTTTTCTAAAAATGCTTTACAGTGTTATTTTGATTTTTCAAATATAATTATTTTATGCATAACTGGATTTACGGAAAGTAAGTTTACTAAGATATTTTCTATAATAGTATCTATATTTATAGTGATATTTTTCCTACCATTGTATTTTGTTTTTTTATTACGATTTGGAACAAGCTTAAGTGAAGCATCAGAAAGAAATAATATATATGATGATATGCACTATTATTGTGATAATAATTATGAAGTATATTCATATTCTTCTGGAGCTATGGACAGATTTCATTATAGTATTGGTAAACATTATGATATTTTAGATGTTGATGGTATAATATACATATCATATAACGAATTAAATGAAGTAACTCAAGAAAATTATGAAAACTATTTAAAAAATAATAATTGTAGTTTAATGGAGGATATAAATGGATCTAAATAAAATTTCTAATTTTATAAAATTGAAACGAAAAGAATTGGGAATAACCCAAGAGGAATTAGCTGAAAAATTATTTGTTACGGAGAAAGCTGTTTCAAGATGGGAAACCGGTAGAGGAACCCCAGACATTTCTTTGTTGATTCCTTTATCTAAGGAATTGAATATAGATGTATCAGAATTGTTAAGCGGAGAAGCAAATCCAAAAAATCAAAATGAAATAGAACAATTAATTAAATATAACGAGGTAACAAAAGCTAATAAATTTAATCTTCAATTAAAATTGATAGTGTTATATGTTTTATCAATTTTAATCTTTTTATTTTATTTAAGGTTTGAATACGATCCAGCTGTGGAGTTAAACTATTTTATTAGATTGTTTTTAACCGTTATAGCATCTTTTTTAATTATTGTTGGTAATAAAATATATGAAAATAATTATGCTGAAAAAAATGATGATAAAAAGAGAATTAAAAAAATTTCTCAAAGCATTGTTTTTGCATATTATATTATTTTATTATTTAATATGATAATTTTTGCAAGATATAATAGAATTGACAGTTACAATCTAATACCTTTTAAGTCTATAATAGAAATATTTAATAGTGGCAACTTTTATTTAATTACAATTAATATATTTGGAAACTTATTGGTTTTTATGCCTTTAGAATATTTTATGATAGAATTATTCAAAATAAATAAATTATTAATTAATTTTATATTATCTTTTATGTTTATATTAGTAATTGAAATATTCCAATTTGTTTTTAAAGTTGGTGTGTTAGATATAGATGATTTAATAATATGTACTTTTGGTATGATGATGTTTTATTTGATTTATAGAAAAATAAAAACTTACGCTTCGGCGTAAGTTAATTTTATATTGAATAGATATTTACCATTTTAATTTAAATTATTTACAATAATTTATTAATTCTTCGGTAGTAGGGTTATTATTTTTTGTAACAACCCAATATTCATTGTTTTCATCAAAGTTGCATCTATATACATCATAAAATAAAGTGTTGTAATAAATGACTTTGCCAGTAGTAGTAGTTGTTAATCTAAACATTGGAGCTTCATTATTCATTTTAACATTAATATAATCGGTAAATAATAAAGTACCCATTGCACCTACAAATATTGTAAAAATTAATAATAAGCGTTTATACCATTTTATTGTACTTGTTACTCTAGCAATACCTATCATAAATATTATTATTCCAAATACAGAATATATAGATCCCCAGCTACTTTCACTAGGAAAAATCATAATTGCTGATAACGAAATAAAAAGTCCAAATATTATTAAAATTAGTGAAATAACTTTACTGTATTTAGTTAATTTCTTTGTAGAATAATCAATAGTATTTACAATGTTTTCTTCAAATTTTTCTTGATAATTTTCTTTATTAATTTTTTCGCCACTCATTAAATCATTGATTGTAATATTTAATTCATTACATAATGGTTTAAATAAGGATAGGTCTGGCATATTCCTTCCATTTTCCCAATTACTGATGGATTTTTCAGTTACGTTTAACTTTTCTCCAAGTTCAGCCTGTGTCATCTTTTTTTGTTTTCGACATTTGGCAATAAATTTTCCAATTTTTTCTTGATTCATAATTTTTCTCCTTTCACATTAACATCATATAATGTAAAGGTTATTTTTAACAGGAAACATTCCTAGAGTTAAATAAATTGTTTATTTTATATGTTTTGTTTTTATTATTTTTCCTATAA
>CANATJ010000015.1 GCA_947364595.1 uncultured Bacillota bacterium
AATATTGCCAAAAGTGAAGTATATAATGAATATCATATAAAAAATAAAAAATAAACATCCAGAGGATGTTTTTACTTTTAATAAAATAAAGCGTATAATATAAATGTTAATTTAATGGAGGTGATTACATGAAATTAATAGTAGGACTTGGAAATCCAGGAAAAGAATATGAAAACACAAGACATAATGCAGGATTTAAATTTATAGATAAATATGCTAAAAGTCAAAATATTGAAATAAACAAAGAAAAATTTGGTGGAATATATAATACATTTTCTTATAACGGAGAAAAAATTATTTTATTAAAGCCACAAAAATATATCAATCTTTCTGGTGAAGTAATAATAAAATATCTAGAATTTTTCAAAATAAATATTAATGATTTACTTATAATATGTGATGATTTAGATACCGAACTTGGCAAAATAAAAATAAAATATAAAGGAAGCTCTGGCGGTCATAATGGATTAAAAAATATTGAATATCATCTTCATACAAATGAATATAAACGTATAAAAATCGGAATTTCAAATGATAAAAATAAAAGTACTGTTGATTATGTAATCGGAAAAATGCCAAAAGATCAATTAGAAAAATTAGAAAAAATCACTGATTTATCAGAACAAATAATTAATGACTATTTAAATATTAACTTCGATAACTTAATGAATAAATATAATAAATTATAGAGGTGATAAATATGGGATTTATAAATCAAATTTTTAAAAATGATAATCATCAGGAACTAATTGGTTTAAATAATGAATTAAAAAGTATATATATATATAATAAATTTAAAGAAGAAAATAAATCAATAGTATTTGTAACATCTAATCTGCATGAAGCTGGACAAATATATAATTGTCTTACCCACTATACTGACAAAGTATGGCTTTTTCCCATGGACGATTTTTTAACCAGTGAAGCAATAGCTGTATCGCCCGAATTTAAAATAAATAGATTAGAAACACTGACCAGTATTTTAAAAGAAAAAAACGCAATAATAATTACAAACTTAATGGGATATTTAAGATATTTACCCTCAAAAGAAAAATTTAAAAATAGTTTTTTAAAATTACAATTAGGTCAAGAATATGAAATAAAAGATTTAATAGAACAATTGTTTAATTTAGGTTATAAAAAACAAACCATCGTTAATATGACTGGTGATATTGCAGTTAGAGGTTTTGTTTTAGATATTTTTCCAATAAATGCTGAAAATCCCATAAGAATTGAATTTTGGGGTGATCAAATAGACTCAATTAGATCATTTAATGTAGATACACAATTAACAAAAGAAAAATTAAATGAAATAGTAGTATTTCCAAATACAGAAACATTACTGGAAGAATATAAATTTAATACTCATCACCGTGAAATGCAAAATGAAAAAGGGATAATAAACATTACTGGATATTTAGATAACCCATTAACAATTTATAATAATTATCAAACATTAACGATAAATTATAAAAATTTATTAGAAGAAATAAAAAACTATAATAAAAGCATAGAAATAAATCCAAATACAAAATACATGTTTGATTTTAATAAAATTCAAGATAAAAATAGTATAATATTTGAACAATTTGATGAAACATTTAATAATATCAGTAGCAAAAAAGTATACAAAAATGTTGATATATCAAAATTCATCTTAAATTCAAAAGATATAAATAATAGACTAAACACCTATTTAAATATGAATAAAACAGTAATAATTTGCTTAGATAATCGATATAAAATTAATAAACTTATAGATTATTTAGAAAATGAAAATATAGTATTTACAAATGAAAAAGAATTATATCCAAAAAAAATAAATATTATTGTAAAAAAAATGAATCAAGGATTTAATATAGATAATTATATAGTAATAACAGAAACAGAATTATTTGGAAAAAACAATGATAGTAATTATAAAACAAAATTTAAATATGGAACACGTATAAAAGATATCACCAAATTAGAAATAGGTGATTATGTAGTTCATGGAACACATGGAATAGGCAGATATATAGGACTTAAAACAATTAATAAAAACGGTTTAAAAAAAGATTATTTAACAATAATATATAAAAATGATGACAAACTTTATATTCCTGTGGAAAAATTAGATTTAATAACAAAATTTTCTTCTAGTGACGGAGCTGTGCCAAAATTAAATAAACTAGGAAGCCTAGAATGGCAAAAAACAAAAGCCAAAGTAAGAAAAAAAGCTGAAGACATAGCTGGAGAATTATTAAAATTATATGCAGCAAGAGAAGCAAAAAAAGGATTCGCCTTTGATAAAGATAATGAAGATCAAATTCAGTTTGAAAAAGAATTCAAACATAGCGAAACTGAAGACCAATTACGTGTAAGTGACGAAATAAAAAAAGATATGGAAGATATTAAGCCAATGGATAGATTATTATGCGGTGATGTTGGATATGGAAAAACAGAAGTTGCATTTAGAGCAATATTCAAAGCAATAATATCTGGAAAACAAGCTGCATTATTATGTCCAACAACTATTCTTTCATCCCAACATTATAAAAATGCTATAGAAAGATTTAAATCATTTCCAATTAATATAGCTATATTAAATAGATTTGTTTCCAATAAAGAAACAAAAAACACAATTCAAAAATTAAAAGAAGGTAAAATAGATTTATTAATTGGTACTCATCGTATTTTAAGTGATGATGTAAAATTCAAAGACCTAGGATTGTTAATAATAGATGAGGAGCAAAGATTTGGAGTAAAACATAAAGAAAAAATAAAAAAATACAAAAATAATGTAGATGTTTTAACCTTATCAGCAACTCCTATACCTAGAACATTACAAATGTCTATTGCTGGATTAAGAAGTTTATCATTAATAGAAACACCACCAGTAGATAGATATCCCGTTCAAACTTATGTATTAGCTGAAAATAAACAAATAATTAAAGATGCTATTTATAAAGAAATGTCTAGAAATGGCCAAACATTTATACTTTATAATAAAGTAAAAGATATAAACGAAAAATTATTAGAATTCCAAAGATTACTTCCAGATGCTAAAATAGCAGTAGCTCATGGTCAAATGAATAAAAATGAATTAGAAGATGTAATGATAAGTTTTATTAATAAAGAATATGATGTCTTATTATGTACAACAATAATTGAAACAGGAATCGATATAGATAGTGCCAATACACTAATTATAATGGATGCTGATCGATTTGGACTTTCACAACTATATCAAATAAGAGGACGTATTGGAAGAAGTAACAAGATTGCCTATTGCTATTTAATGTATGATAATAGAAAACTATTATCAGAAGTAGCTACAAAAAGATTAAAAGTAATAAAAGATTTTACTGAACTAGGTAGTGGTTTTGCTATAGCCATGAGGGATTTATCCATAAGAGGAGCCGGCGATATATTAGGTAGTGAACAGGCAGGATTCATTGATAGTATAGGTATAGAACTATTTCTACAAATGTTGAATGAAGAAATAAAAAAACTTCAAGGAAAAGAAGTAAAAGAAGAAAAAAATGAATTAACAACGCCTTTAATTGATGTAAAAACTGCCATAGATGATAACTATGTTAGTGAAGAAGAATTAAAAATAGAAATTCACAAAAAAATTAATACAATTGACTCATATGAATCATTAGAATTAGTAAAACAAGAATTAGAAGATCGATTTGGAAAACTGTCAGAAGACTTAATTATATATATGCATGAAGAATTATTTGAAAAAGAAGCCCAAAAGTTAAATATAACAAATATCAAACAAACTAAAAATTCAGTAGAAATAATATTAGATAAAGAATTAACAAATAATATAGATGGCGATGTTTTATTTGTAGAAGCATCAAGTTTAAGTAGAATGTTTAGATTTAGTATGAAATTTGGAAGATTAACTATAATCTTAGATACAGTAAAACTAGACAAACATTTTGTTTATTATTTGATAGATCTATTAAAAATATTAAAAAAATCAATACACAATTGAAATAAAAAGTAAAAAATTAGGAAATCAATCCTAATTTTTTATTTATCTAAATAATTCATAATTTTTGGAACCATTTGTTTTTTACGAGAAACAAGTCCATCTAAGAAATAAGCCTCTTCAATATTTTCAACTTCAAAAGCGTTTTCAAATATTTCTTTACTATCTTCATTAAACAAAACATAAGAACCGTTTCTTAAAATATCAGTAACAAATAATGCAGCAACTTTATATTCATCATTATTATGCATATTATTAAGTTCGGCAATAATTTCATCTTGTCTACTCATAATTTCACCAGCACTCATAGTAGATACTTGACCAATACCAATTTTTTGATTATCAATAGAGAAGT
Organism: uncultured Bacillota bacterium; assembly: GCA_947364595.1. Taxonomy (GTDB): domain Bacteria; phylum Bacillota_I; class Bacilli_A; order RF39; family UBA660; genus Coprosoma. Next base: position 4,341 of record CANATJ010000015.1, read on the forward strand.
TTTTAAAGTCCCCTCTAATAATTTGACTAATATTTTTACCTTTTATAGATGAACCAGCTTTAAACATTTCCATTCCATATTTTTTATAATCAATTTCTGCTATCTTAGCTACATCTTCTAAAGCATTTCGATCAAGATCTGTCGTAGTTGGTGAAGTTAATAATAAAGTATCAGAAATAATACCAGACATCATTAGTCCTGCAATATCCTTAGGAATTTCAACCTTATTTTCCTTATACATTAAATAAAGAATTGTTTCAGTACATCCAACTGTCATATTTCTAAAATTAATAGGCATACTAGTACCAATATTACCAATTTTGTGATGATCGACAATTTCAATAATTTCAGCTTCATCAAGACCAATAACGCTTTGTTCTTTTTCATTATGATCAACCAAAATTACCTTTTTAGGATGATTATTATCTGCAGTACTTAATCTAAAAATACCCAAGCACTTACCATTATTATCTAAAATAGGATAATGATTATATTTTTTCTTATTAGCCATATCCAAAACATCTAATAAAGAATCATTTTCATTAACACTGATAATATCATCATCACTAACTTTATCCTTAATAAAATTACTTAAAACAACCAAGTTTGCCGTAGTCAAACCATCATATTTTGTTTGAATAACATTAACACGATTTTTTCTAGCAATTTCTAAATGTTCATGTTTCATTTCAACACCATTAGTTAAAATAATAATTAAAGCTGAATTGTTCACCGCATATTCAATAATACTATGGCGATCTCCAACAATTAAAACACTATCTTCATCTATAGTTATTTGTTCCTTGAAAGTAGAACTTCTATAAGTTGTCGCAAAAATATTACCATTAATTTCTTCATCGAAACGTAAAATCTCATTAGCCTTTAAAGCTTCAAGTATATTATCATAAGAAGTATGTAATAGACCAATATTACCAGAAATCAGATTACTAGCAACATCCTTCATTGAAACAGAACCAATATATTTTTCATCGTTAGAAATAACTGGAATAGTACTAATTTTAGTATCTTTCATATATTTATAACCCTTATATATAGAGTCATTTTCATTTAAAAAACAATCTTTAACATAATCTACATTTTTAATTTGCGTTCTAACATCATTTAAATACTTAGGTGTTTTAACATTAAAATATTTTAAAACAAAAGCAGTTTCGTTATTAATATTTCCTAAAACTCTAGGCTCAGTATTATCACCTAATTTATTTTTTAAATAAGATAAAACAATAGCTGAAGTAACGCTGTCGGTATCAGGTTTTTGGTGTCCAAAAATCAAAGTTTTTTCCATTTAAATCAGCTCCTTTTTTATTTATTACAATTATAGCACGAAAATACCTTATTTAAAAGTATAATTGCCTTTTTTAAGGACACAATAAAATTTAGAAAGAAGGGAACTTATGAAATTAGCTGGTGTAGTAAGACGAATAGATGAATTAGGTAGAATAGTTGTACCAAAAGAAATAAGAAAAACATTAAGAATAAAAAGTGGCGAAAATTTAGAAATATTCGTAAGCGATAACAATATAATATTGAGAAAATATAGTCAAATAGATAAATTAAATGATATAGCCCAAGCTATAAGTCAAACATTAAATTTATCATTAAAAGCCAATATATTAATTGCCAATAACGATAAATATATAATTGCAAGTGGTTCTCAAAAAAGAGACTATATAGACAAAGAAATAAGTAGCGAAATATTAAAAATAATTGAAAATCGAAAATCAATAATATTAAAAGATCAAACATTAAAACTTATAGAAGACAAAGAAGAAAAAGCAAATTATATAATTAGTCCAATCATTGTTCAAGGAGATATTATAGGAACTATAGTTGTATTTTCGCAGGATAATTTAACAGAAGAAACATTAAATACAATAAAAATCATTTCAAATATTTTAGCCAAATATATTGAACAATAAAATAAAATATGCTATAATTCATACATAAATGCAGTGAAAGAAAGAACAATAGGTGACTTTATAGAGAGTTTATGGTTGGTGAAAATAAACAAGGTGACTATTGGAAATGGCTCTGGAGCAGTTTAGTTGATATTTAGGCTAAAACGTACACATGCGTTAAATGTAAGAGATAAGTAAAACTTATAAAGTAAGGTGGTACCACGTACAATACGTCCTTATATTTATAAGTTTTTTTCATAAAAGGAGAAAATATGGCACGAACATTTGAAAAGATTAGTTATAATGAATTATCAAAAAATATAAATATAACCAAAGAAGAATACAATAATTATAAAATTCCTGAAAGGAATACTAAACATAGTGCTGGATATGATTTTTATTTATTAGAAGATCTATCATTAAAACCAAAAGAAATCAAAAAAATACCAACAGGAATAAAAGCAAACATGAATAATGACGAAGTATTAATGATATATATAAGAAGTAGTTTAGGATTTAAATATAATATGCGAATGTGTAACCAAGTAGGAATTATAGATAGTGATTATTATAATAATAAAGATAATGAAGGACATATATTTATATGTGTTCAAAATGAAAGTGACACAACACTAACATTTAGTCGTGGTGATAAAATAGTTCAAGGAATATTTACCAAATTTTTAACTGTAGATAGCGAAAAACAAATAGATGCAGTTAGAATAGGTGGTATAGGAAGTACAAACTAAGGAGGAAAAGAAAATGAAACCAAAATATTATATAACAACCGCAATATTTTATGCATCAGCAAAACCACATATAGGAAATTGTTATGAGGGTGTTTTAACTGATGCAATAGCAAGATATAAAAGATTAACAGGATATGATGTTATTTTTTCAACAGGAACAGATGAACATGGTCAAAAAGTTCAAACAAAAGCTTTAGAAAGTAATCAAAGTCCACAAGAATTTGTTGATGAAATATCATTAGAAGTAAGAAGAATAGATGATTTACTAAACATAAGCTATGATAATTTTGTAAGAACAACAAACCCAAATCATAAAGAAATAGTAGCCAAAATATTTAAAAAATTATATGATAAAGGTGATATATATAAAGGAAAATACGAAGGATTATATTGTACACCATGTGAATCATTTTTTACTGAATCACAATTAAAAGATGGAAAATGTCCTGACTGTGGAAGAGAAGTAAGTCGCACAGAAGAAGAAGCTTATTTCTTAAAATTAAGCAAATATAATGACTGGTTAGAAGAATATATTGAAAATAATAAAGATTTTATCTTACCAGAAAGTCGTAAAAATGAAATAGTAAACAATTTTATAAAACCAGGAGTTCAAGATTTATGTATTTCACGTACATCATTTGATTGGGGCGTAAAAGTTCCATTTGATGAAAAACATATTATCTACGTATGGCTAGATGCATTAGTTAACTATATTACATTTATTGGATATGATCCAGATGGAAGTAGTGAACAATTCGAAAAATATTGGCCAGCAGATGTTCATATAATTGGAAAAGACATTTTAAGATTCCATACAATTTATTGGCCAGTTATTTTAAAAGCTTTAGATTTACCAATGCCAACAACAATATTTGGACATCCATGGGTATTAGCAGCTAATAGCGATAAAATGAGTAAATCAAAAGGAAATGTCTTATATGCAGACGAATTAGTAAATAAATTTGGAACAGATGCAGTTAGATATTATTTATTACATGAAATTCCATTTGGTCATGATGGATATATTAGTGAAGATTTAATTATTGAAAGATACAATGCCGATTTAGCTAATACAATGGGCAACTTAGTAAATCGTACAATCAGTATGGCTCATAAATACTTTGATGGCATAGTTTATAAGCCAACACAATTTGAAGAAATAGACAAAGAACTTATTGAATTATCAAAAGGATTAAAAGATAAAGTCGAAGAGAAAATGAACCAATTTAAAATAGCCGATGCCATTGATGAAATAATGGAACTATATAGAAGATGTAATAAATATATTGATGAAACAATGCCTTGGGCCTTAGCTAAAGACGAAACAAAAAGTGAAAGATTAAAAACAGTTTTATATAATTTATTAGAAGCCATAAGAATTGCTACTGTATTATTACAAGCATTCTTACCAGAAACAGCTGATAAAATATTTAAACAATTAAATACTGAAAATAGAATGATAGATTCAATAAATAATTTTGAAGGAATGGATTTAGGAATCAAACTAAATAATCCTGAACCACTGTTCAAACGAATTGAAAAATAAAATACTAAATTTTTAGTATTTTTTTGTAAATTGTTGTAAAATGTCGAACACAATTACTTGCATTTGCAAGTAGCCAATGTTATATTTATAATGCAGTGATGAAAATAGTAATAGAAAGGAAGACATATGACTACAAAAGATAACAAGCTAGGCGTTATTGGTATAAGTTTTGTAGCAGTAATCATTTATTTAAGCGCAAGCGTTATAAACAAATTTGATTATTTAGATTTAGCATATTTACTATTTATTATTGGTTGTTTCATAAGATTCATTTATATAAAAAAATTTGATAAAACCAATTAAAAACATTACTCTTAACAAGAAAGAGGCTTTAAAGATGATAAACATCTTTTTTTTGTGGTATAATCGTTTTGGTGATAAAGATGATGATAGATACACATTGCCATTTGAGCAAAGAAGATTATGAGGACGTAGAAAAAATCATAAAAAACATGGAAAATAATATAATGATAGTGAGTACTGCTAGTCCATCAGAAATAGATGAGATAATAGAATTATGTAATCAACATGATAATATATTTGGAACTATCGGTATTCATCCAGAATTTGCTGATACATATACAAAAGAAGATTTAGTAAAACTGGAAAGTGCCTTAAAAAATCCTAAAATAGTTGGAATAGGAGAAATAGGCCTAGACTATCATTACACCAAAGAAAATAAAGAAATCCAAAAGGAATTATTTATCACACAGATAAAATTAGCAAACAAATATAATAAAACCCTAGTCATTCATAGTAGGGATGCTATAGAAGATACATATAATATAATAAGAGAATATAAAAATGAAAATATAAAATGTAATATGCATTGCTATAGTGGTAGTCTAGAAATGGCCAAAAAATTTATAAAATTAGGCGTAGTATTAGGAATAGGAGGAGTATTAACCTTTAAAAACGAAAAAAAACTCAAAGAAATAGTAAGTAGTTTAGATATGGAAAACTTTATACTTGAAACAGATAGTCCATACCTAACTCCTGAACCGTTTAGGGGACATAAAAATGAACCAGCAAACATAAAATATGTTGCTGCCAAAATCTCCCAATTAAAGGGTATTGAATACACAAAAGTCCTTGAAATTACAACGCAAAACGCCATTCGCCAATTTGACTTAAACACCAAATTATGATATACTTTAAACGGTTTCAATTTTGAAATATGAGGTGAAATATGATTGAGTATCTGCAAAAGCAGATAGGCACAAAATTTATAATTTTATGTCTACTAATTGCAGGGTTATTTGGTTCTGGTAACCTAATTTCAGAAGAGAAAGTTGAAGTAAATAACTTAAATAAAACCAAAAATTTAGTGGCTTTAACTAAAGTTATAGAATATGATACAGTCAAAACATATAATAATAAAATTCCAACAGGCTTAACTATAACAAGACAGAAGGGGCATAATGGATTAGCATACGTCGATGAAAATAATAAAAAAATCGAAGTAATTGAAAATCCCATAAATGCAAAAATCGAAATTGGAACTGGTGAACAAGCCGAATATGTTGGAAAAATGACAGGATATGGAGTAGATTGTATAGGATGTTCTGGAAATGGAACACTATCTTGTAAAACAAAATCAGGAAAATATCATAGCTTATTAAAGGATGGTACAACATACAATGATGAAGAATATGGAAATGTCAAAATATTAGCCGCAGCCTTAGAAAAATTTCCATGTGGAACAATAATCAAGGTAGAAAATCCAAACATAGGAACATTTAATGCTATAGTATTAGATACCGGTAGCGCAATGAAAAATGCTTGGAATAAAGGACAAATTCACATGGATTTAGCCTTTAGTACCGAAAAAGATAGAACCATAAAATTCGTTACTAGTTCTAAAGTAAAATATAGTGTACAAAGATGGGGATTCTAAAACCTCATCTTTTATTTTACAAAAAAATATCATTGTGCTAAAATATAAGCAAAATTAAGAAAAGGAAAATGATATAAAATTTAAATATCATAAGGTAATTATATGGAATATTCACCAAATAAAATGAAACAAGATTTACAAGAAAATGACTTTAAATTTAAAAAGAAATTTGGTCAAAATTTTATTGTGGATAAAAACATTATTGATAATATAATAAATAAAGCCAAAATAGATAAAGATACTTTAGTTATAGAAATAGGCCCAGGTGCAGGATCATTAACAAACAAATTAGGTGAAACAGCTAAAAACGTTTTAGCCTATGAAATAGATAAAACAGTAAAACCAATTTTAGAAAAAAATATCCACAGCAATACACAAATAATATATGACGACTTTTTAAAAAGAAATATTAAAGAAGACCTTAAAAACTACGATTATAAAAAATTATATGTCGTTGCCAATTTACCATATTATATAACAACACCAATAATTATAAAATTAATAGAAGATAAATTAAATATCGATAAAATAGTAATTATGGTTCAAAAAGAAGTGGGAAATAGATTTAAAGCAAAACCAAATACAAAAGATTATAATTCATTATCAATATATCTAAATTACTATTTTAATGTAAATAAATTATTAGATGTAAGTAAAAATGTCTTTATACCAAAGCCAAACGTCGATAGTATAGTTATAGAATTCACAAAAAAACAAGAAAAAATATATTTAAAAAACGAAAATCTTTTCTTTAAATTAGTAAAAGATAGTTTTAAACAAAAAAGAAAAACATTAAAAAACAACTTAAAAGAATATAATTTAGAAAAAATAGAAAATGTATTAAAAAAATACAATCTAGATTTATCAGTAAGGGCTGAATCATTATCAATAGAAATATTTGCCGAAATTGCAAATAATTTATAAGAGGTGAAATATGAAACAAGTCTTAGAAACTGATATGCATATTCATACAAATGCTTCAGACGGAGAATATAGCCCAATAAACATTTATAAAATGATACAAAAAACAAACATAAATGTTTTTTCCATAACAGATCATGACACAGTATCTGGTGCTAAACAATTACAAAAATATATAAAATATAATGATAACTCAAACATTATATATATTCCAGGAATAGAAATAACAACAAATATAAAAAAAACAAAATACAAAATGGATTATTCAAAACTTCATCTATTAGGATATAATTTTGATTTAAATCATCCAGAAATAAAAAAAATACTAAATAAAAGAAGAATAATAAATAAAATAAATATTGAAAACAAATTACAAATATTAGAAAATCTCACTAAAACAAAATTTACTCAAGAAGAATTAAATTATATATTAAGAAAAAGCTATTTAGGAACAATAGACATAACTAAAATATTAATGAAAAAGCGATTAGTAACAAACTATCAAGAAGCCAAAGAAAAATATTATAGTAAAATTTCAGAAATAACTACTCCTAATATATATGAAGAAGAAGTATTACAAACAATAAAAAAAGCAGGAGGTTATACAAGCGTTGCTCATCCAACAAGCTTAAGAATGAATTTAGATGATTTAAAAGAATATCTTAAAACTTTAAAAGATCAAGGTTTAGACGCTGTAGAAGTTTATCATTCAAAACAAACATTAAACTATTCAAACAAATTAAAAGAAGTAACAAATGATTTAAATTTATATATAAGTGGAGGATCTGATTATCATGGGCCAAACATTAAACCAAGAGTTAACCTTGGAATAAATAAACAAAAAACAAAAAAATTAACTTTAGATAAACAAATAATAAGTCACCAATAAAAATTGGTGATTTTTGCTTGTAAATTAACATATTTATTAAAATTGTGATAGAATATATGCAAAGAGGTGAAGAATATGGTAAATAAAAAATGGGATGAAGTTTTAAAAGACGAAATGAAAAAACCATATTTTCGTCAATTAGGTATTTTTGTCAAAAACGAATATGGAAAAAAGACAATTTTCCCAGAGTATAAAAACATATTTAACGCCTTTAAATACACAGATTACGATAAAGTTAAAGTTGTAATTTTAGGGCAAGATCCGTATCATGGAATTGGGCAAGCCCATGGCCTTTCATTCTCTGTCGAATCTGGTGTAAAAAGACCTCCATCACTTGATAATATTTTTAAAGAATTAGAAAATGATATTCATGTAAAAAGAACTAATAATAACTTAAGTGATTGGGCCAAACAAGGAGTATTTCTTTTAAATTCAATTATGACCGTTATTAAAGACACGCCTCTTTCTCATAAAGGAAAAGGATGGGAAATGTTTACAGATAACGTAATAAAACTATTAAATGAAAGAGAAAAACCAATAGTTTTCATTTTATGGGGAAGTTATGCTAGAAGTAAAAAAGAATTAATAACTAATAAATGTCATTACATAATAGAAAGTGCTCACCCATCACCACTATCAGCCCATCGTGGATTTTTTGGTAGCAAACCATTTTCAAAGACTAATAATTTTCTAGTAACTCATGGAATTAAACCAATTAAATGGGGTGATAACAATGAATAATATACTAGAAGAATTAAAGCAAGAACTTCCAAAAAATTCTAAAATAGTAGTTGCAACAAGTGGTGGCCCAGATTCAATGTGTTTATTAGACCATTTGTTAAAAATAAAAAATCAAAAGCAGCTAACATTAATTTGTGCCCATGTAAATCATCAATTAAGAAAAGAAAGTGCTCAAGAAGCCCTAATGGTTAAAAATTACTGTAATCAAAATAACATCATATTTGAAATGATGACTATTGATCATTATGAAAAAGGAAATATCGAAAACATTGCTAGAACGAAAAGATACACTTTTTTTGAAAAATTAATAGACAAATATAAAGCTTCATACTTAATAACAGCTCATCATGGTGATGATCTTATTGAAACAATTTTAATGCGTATTGTTAGAGGATCAAATTTAAAAGGATATGCAGGCTTTAATAAAATAACAAACATGAATAGATATAAAATTTATAGACCATTAATATCTGTCACCAAAGAAGAAATTTTAAATTACGTAAATAAAAATAATATACCATATGCCTTAGATAAAACTAATAAAGACAATACATACACTAGAAACAGATTTAGAAATAATGTTTTACCATTACTAAAAAATGAAAATAAAAAAGTCCATCAGAAATTTCTAAATTTAAGTAATACACTATCAATGTATAATGAATACATTGATAAACAAGTAAATCAAAAATTAAAAAAAATATATCAAAATAATGTATTAAATTTAGACAAATTTTCTAAAGAAGATTATATAATTAAAAGAGAAATCATTTATCATATATTAGAAAAAGAATATCAAAAAGATTTAAATCTTATTAATGATAATCATGTAGAAAATATATTAAAAATAATTCAAAACAAAAAGCCAAATATCTCAATTAATTTACCTAAAAATATGCAAGTGAAAAAAGAATATAATAAACTTTACTTAAAATCAAATCAGAATGTAGAAAACTACAAAATAGAATTTCAAAACTTTATAAAACTTTCAAATGGAAAAATAATTGAAAAAGTAGATAAGTCAAATGATACATCTAATTATATATGCTATTTAAACTCTCAAGAATTAAATTTTCCATTATGGATTAGAAATCGTAAAAATGGCGATAAAGTATCTATAAAGGGATTAAATGGTACAAAAAAATTAAAAGACATTTTTATCGATGAAAAAATAGCAAAAGAAAAAAGAGAAACATGGCCAATTCTTGTTGATAATAATGATGAAATTCTTTGGATTCCTGGCCTAAAAAAAACAAAATTTGATAAAACAAAAGATAAAAACTATGATATAATAGTTAAGTATCGTTAGAAAGGAAGTTTTTATGAATAAAAAAGTTGTACAAAGAGGTTTATTACCTTATGCATTTTTATTACTTTTCTTCGGTTTTATTATAATATTTTCAAATTTAGCTGATACTAAAATACATAATATAACTTATGGCGAATTTATGAAACATTCAAAAGCCCAAGAAGTAAAAGAAATAAACATTACTCCAAATAGTAGTGCCAGTGTATATACTATTAATGGTAAATTAAAAACATATAGCGAAAAAGAATCATTTTCATTTAATATGCCATTAACAGATGAAACAATGGTAAAAGTATTAGAAGCCCAAAATAAAGGCGAATTCAAACTAATTACTAAAAGTGATCCTAATGGAAATAGAATATTAATATTCGTATTAAATCTACTACCAACAATTTTATTAGTAGGTGTATTTATATATTTCCTTACAAAACAACTTGGTGGAAATAATAAATCAATGGACTTCGGTAGATCAAAAGCTCGTTTAAGTGGTGGAAATACAAAAATTACATTCAAAGATGTAGCTGGATTAGACGAAGAAAAAGAAGAAATGTCAGAACTAATTGACTTTTTAAGAAACCCTAAAAAATTCCAAAAAATGGGAGCAAGAATTCCTAAAGGAGTTTTACTAGTAGGTCCTCCAGGAACAGGAAAAACATTATTAGCCAAAGCTGTGGCTGGAGAAGCAAACGTACCATTTTACTTTATAAGTGGTTCAGAATTTGTAGAATTATTTGTAGGTGTTGGAGCAAGCCGTGTAAGAGATATGTTTAAACAAGCAAAACAAAGTGCTCCTTGTTTAATATTTATTGATGAAATAGATGCTGTTGGTCGTCAAAGAGGCGCTGGTCTTGGTGGTGGCCATGATGAAAGAGAACAAACATTAAATCAATTATTAACAGAAATGGATGGATTTGGAGCAAATGAAGGAATTATTATTATTGCTGCAACAAATAGACCTGATGTTTTAGACCCAGCATTATTAAGACCAGGACGTTTTGATAGACAAGTAACAGTTAATTATCCAGACGCTAAAGGTCGTGAAGAAATTTTAAGTGTTCACGCTAAAGGTAAAACTTTTGCTGATAATGTGACATTAGCTCATATAGCCAAAAGAACAGTTGGTTTTAGTGGAGCAGACTTAGAAAATCTATTAAATGAAGCAGCTTTACTTACTGTAAGACGTAATAAAAAGGCAATTACAATGTCTGAAATTGATGAAGCCCATGATAGAGTACTTATGGGTCCTGCTAAAAAGAGTCATAAGTATACGGAAAAAGAAAAGAAGGTAGTTGCTTACCATGAAGCAGGGCATGCTGTAGTTGGAATAAAATTAGATGGTGCAAATGACGTTCAAAAAATAACAATTATTCCAAGAGGTAGAGCTGGTGGATACAATTTAATGCTTCCAAAAGAAGAAACTTATTTACAAACAAAGAAACAATTGTTAGATACAATCAGTGGTTTCTTAGCTGGACGTGTTGCTGAAGAAATAATGTTTAAAGAAGTAACAACAGGAGCTCAAAATGATTTCGAGCAAGCCACAAAAATTGCTAGAGCAATGGTTACAGAATATGGAATGAGTGATTTAGGACCAATTCAATTTGAACAGCAACAATCAAGTGTTTTCCTAGGCAGAGATTATAATAAAACACAAAACTTTTCACATGAAGTCGCACGACAAATAGATGAAGAAATAAGAAAAATAATTACTGCTCAATATAAAGTAACCAAAAAATTAATCAGCGAAAACATAAAATTATTAGACTTAATTGCAACAACTTTATTAGAATATGAAACAATTACAAAAGAACAAATTGATTATCTTGTAAAAAATGGTCATATGCCAGAAGAAGATATCAAAGTACATGAAGAATTTGAAAAACAAGCAAATATTCAAGAAGCTTCATATGAAGATTTAAGTTTAGAAGAATTAAAAGAATTAGCTGAAGAAAATAATTTAGAAATTACAGAAGAAATCACAAAAGAAGAATTGATTGATAAATTAAAAGACAAAACAAACTAGTTTTGTCTTTTTATATATAACCTATATATGATATAATTATATATGAAGGGTGATGAAATTTGAAATACGATGTAATAATAGTCGGGGCTGGACCAGCAGGATTATTTTCTGCTTATGAACTAATAACAAAAAATAACAAATTAAACATCTTATTAGTTGATCAAGGTAGATTTGCAGAAAATAGGGTATGTCCTATGAGTAAAACAGGAAAATGTGTAAATTGTAATCCTTGCCAAGTACTTTCAGGTTATGGAGGGGCTGGAACATTTTCTGATGGAAAACTTAACTTTATTCCTAAATTAGGAAAAAGCGACTTATTTAAATATATGGATGAAGATAGTGCAAACAAATTAATAGATGATTGCGAAGAAATATTCACAAAATTTGGTATGGATAGCGATGTTTTTCCATCAAATATGGATGAAGCTTTAAAAATAAAAGAAAAAGTAGCGCTAGTAGGTGCAAGATTACTTCTTATAAAACAAAAACACTTAGGTAGTGATCATTTGCCTGGATATATAAAAAATTTCACCGATTTTTTAAGAGAAAAAGGTGTACATGTCTTAGAAAGTGTTAATGTCTTAGATGTTAAAAGTGAAAAAAAAGACAATCACGAATTAATTTGTGATTGTAAAGGAAAAAAACAAACTTTTAAAGCTAAAAAAGTAATAATAGCTCCTGGAAGAACAGGTGCAAAATGGATTCAAGAAATTGCCGATAAATATAAAATTCCTTATTTATCAAAAAGTGTAGAAATTGGTGTCCGTGTCGAAGTTAGAAAAGAAATAATGGAAAAAATATGTAGTATAATATATGATCCAACAATTTTCATAAAAACAAAAACATATAGTGATGAAATCAGAACATTCTGTACTAATCCAGGTGGTTTTGTTGCTAAAGAAAATTACTATGGATATATCTGTGTTAATGGTCATTCATTAAAAGATATAAAATCTAATAATAGTAACTTTGCGTTTATCAGTAAAGTTAATTTAACACAACCAGTTACAAACACTAGACAATATGGTGAAAGTATTGCTAGAATTGCCAGTGTTTTGGGAGATGGAAAACCAATAATTCAAACATTAAAAGATTTAAAACAAGGAAGACGTAGTGAATGGCATCGTATAAATAAAGGTTTTATAACACCAACATTAAAAGATTGTGTAGCAGGTGATTTAGCACTAGTACTACCACATCGTATAATAACAAACATAATTGAAGGATTAGATAAATTAAATGAAATAATCCCAGGTGTTAGTAATAGTGAAACACTATTATATGGACCAGAAATAAAGTTTTTCAGTAACGAAATAGAAACAGATAATAATTTCAAACTAAAAGACTATGATGTTTACTTCGTTGGAGATGGCGCAGGAAAAGCCGGAAATATAGTAACAGCAGCCGCAACTGGACTAGTTGCCGCAAGAGATATTTTAGAAAATAAATAATATAAATATTAATAGATTTATATTTCATATTGTGTTAAAATGTATATAGCTTAAAATATAGAAAATGGTGGTATGAATGGGTAAAATAATCGCATTAGTAAATCAAAAAGGTGGAGTAGGAAAAACAACGTCTAGTATCAATTTAGCCGCATCGTTAGGTGCATTAGGTAAAAAAGCATTACTAATAGATTTAGATCCTCAAGGAAATAGTACAACAGGCCTTGGAATCGATAAAGGCGATATCAAAAAAAGTATATATGATTTATTAATTGGCAAAGCTGAAATAAAAGAAGTAATAAAAAAGACAAAATTTAAAAATTTATATATTATACCTGCAACAATTAGTTTAGCAGGTGCTGATATTGAACTTATGGAACAAAGCAGACTAGATCCAGAATTTTCTAAAAGTAGACAATTAAAAAATCATTTAATGGAAACAGAAAATATTTTCGATTATATTATTATTGATTGTCCACCATCATTAGGAATTCTTACAACTAATGCTTTAACTGCTGCAAACTCAGTTATCATACCAGTGCAATGTGAATTCTTCGCTTTAGAAGGAATTATGCAACTATTAAATTCTATAATGCTTGCGCAAAAAACATTAAATCCAACATTAGATATCGAAGGAGTATTACTAACAATGTTAGATAATCGTACAAACTTAGGATTAGAAGTAGTCCAAGATATTAAAAGTTATTTTAAAGAAAGAGTATATGACACTATAATACCTAGATTAGTAAGATTATCAGAAGCTCCAAGTCATGGAAAACCAATAATAGCATACGATCCAAAAAGTAGAGGAGCCGAAGCTTATATAAATTTAGCAAAAGAGGTGATTATGAGAAATGGAAAATAGAAAACGTGCCTTAGGAAAAGGGTTAGAACAATTATTTGATTTAGATAATTTAAATGTAGAAAACGTTAGTGAATTTGAAAAACAAATGTATAACGAAGCTACAAACGAAGAAGTAATTGAATTAGACATAAACGAACTAAGACCAAATCCATATCAACCAAGAACAATTTTTGACGACCAAGCTTTACAAGAATTAGCAAATTCCATAAAAGAAAACGGCGTATTTCAACCAATAATCGTAAAAAAAAGTATCAAAGGATACGATGTTATTGCTGGTGAAAGAAGATTAAGAGCTAGTAAAATAGCTGGTAAAAAAACAATTCCAGCAATCATTAGACAACTTAGTGATGAAAAAATGGCCGAAATAGCTTTGTTAGAAAACTTACAAAGAGAGAATTTAAACGCTTTAGAAGAAGCAAAAGCATATAAAAGTTTAATCGAAAAATTATCATTAACTCAAGAAGAATTAGCGCAAAAAGTGAGTAAAAGTAGAAGTCATATTACAAATACGATAGGTTTACTTAGATTACCAAATGAAGTTCAAGATATGATAGTTTCAAAAGAAATAACCATGGGTCATGCCAGAGTTTTAAGTAAATTAGAAAATAATGAAGAAATAATTAAAATGGCCAAGTCAATAGCTGCTAATAATTTGACTGTAAGAGATATTGAAGAAAAAAGTGAAACAGCAAATAAAAAAATAAAAATTACAAGAAATACAAAACATAATGAATATCAATATGTACAAGATTTATTAAGAGAAAAACTAGATACAAAAGTAAAAATTAAAGAAAAGAAAATTGAAATTTCTTTTGCTAATAATGCTGATTTAAATCGTATACTAGAAATTATTAATATAAAGGAATGATATTATGGAAAAAGTTTTGACAAAGGAAATATTATCCACAGTATTTATTATATTATTTGCCTCACTTACATACATAATCATAAAAAAAATACTTACAGAGACTTTAATGAAAAAAGCTAAACATAAACATGATAAAAAAAGATTAACAATATTAACTTTATCCACCAACATAATTAAATATGCAATAATGATTATTACATTATTGATGGTTTTAGATGCTTGGGGAGTTGATACAAAAGCCCTACTAGCATCAGTAGGAATCGTTGGAGTAGTTGCCGGACTAGCTTTACAAGATTTATTAAAAGATATAATAGGTGGAACAACAATTATAACTGAAAGCCAATTTAAAGTTGGTGATGATATAAAAATCGGTGATTTTAGAGGTACTGTAATTTCTTTAGGAATGAAAACAACTAAAATAAGAGCTTATACAGGTGAAGTAAAATTCATCGCAAACAGAAACATTACTGAAGTAATAAATTATAGTTTAATGCCTTTAAAATGCATATTGGATGTATCAACTTCATATGAAGATGATATAAACAAAGTAGAAAAATCATTAAATAACGTATGTAAAAGGCTTTCAAAAACATTAGAATATTTAAAATCACCAATCGAAGTATTAGGCGTTCAAGAATTATCTGATAGTGCTATTACTTTTAGAATAGTAGCCGATACAAAACCAGCTAATAATTATGAATTTAAAAGATTATTACAAAAGGAAATTGTTAAAGAATTTGAAAAAAATAATTTAACAATTCCATATCCTCAATTGGAGGTTCACAATGACACCAGAATATAAATTAGGTAGTATAGTAGTTATGAAAAAAGATCATCCCTGTGGAAGTAACGAATGGGAAATAACTAGATTAGGTGCTGATATAAAAATAAAATGTTTAAATTGTCAAAGAAGTATAATGCTTCCAAGAATAGAATTTAATAAAAAATTAAAAAAAGTAATTAGCTTATAAGGAGGATCCAATGAAAAATAAAAAGAAAATATTATTAGGACCCGTTATAGTTATTGTTGCCATGACCATAATTGTGATGATAACTAGTGCAATATTCTCCGCATTGGGAGTACAAGGAGAAGTTACAAAGGTTTCTAATGAAACACTTGAAACTTCAGTTGTAACTGTTAATAGTGTGTTTTCAGAAGAAGGATTAAAATATTTCTTTAGTTCTCCTATCAAAACATTTAGAACATTTGAACCATTAATATTATTAATAGTTTCATTAATGGGAGTATCAATAGGAAAAGCAAGTGGTCTATTTAAAGCATTATTTACACCACTTAGAAAATTAAAACCAAGTATAGTAACGTTTTTAACATTGTTTATTGGAATAATATCATCATTTTTTGGTGACTATGGTTTCATTTTAGTAATTCCTTTTGCGGCTGTAATATATCAATATTTAGGAAGAAACTCCATGCTTGGAATATTAACCGCATTTATCGGTGTAACTATGGGTTATGGTGCAGGATTAGTATTTAACTACGATGATTATCAGTTAGGATTATTAACTAAAGAAGCCGCAACTATAGACGTAGATAAAGATTATGTATTTAATGCTTGGTCAAATTCATATATTATGATTGCTGCTACATTTATTTTATCAATAGTTGGAACAATTATTGTTGAAACAATGTTAAAATCAAAAGTAAAAGAATCAATCAAAGAAACAGATGAATTAACAATATCTAAAAAAGGATTAAGATTAAGTTTAATTGCCTTTTTTATCCTAATATTTATCTTTATATACATGATAATTCCAGGAATGCCAGGATCTGGTTTACTTTTAGATTCAACAAAAAAAGACTTTGTTGCTCAATTACTAGGAGGAGAAGCTCCATTTAAAGATGCCTTTGCCTTTGTATTTTTAATTATCATGATGGTATGTTCAGGTATATATGGATTTATATCTAAAAATATAAAAAATACTAATGACTTTAGTGTAGGACTATCAAAAGAATTTGATAATCTAGGATATATGTTTATCTTGATGTTTTTCTCCGCATTAATGATTAGTATATTAAACTGGACAAATTTAGGAACAGTAATAGGTTCTTGGTTAATTTCATTTATGAGTAATTTAGAATTTACTGGTTTGCCATTAATTATTACAATGTTCATCATTATTGTATTAATGTCATTTTTAATTCCAGATGCTGTTACAAAATGGACAATTGCCTCACCAATATTAGTGCCATTATTTATGAAAGCTAATATAACACCAGATTTTACTCAATTCATATTTAAAGCAGCAGATAGTGTTGGTAAAGGAATGACTCCATTATTTATATATTTCATAGTTATGCTAGCATTCCTAGAAAAATATAATGATAAAGAAACAAATAAAATAACCGTATTTGGAACATTGAATTTATTAAGACCAACAGTTTTAATATTTGCCATTGTTTGGCTAATAATCGTTGTTGGTTGGTTTGTAGTAGGCTTGCCACTAGGACCAACAATGGGTACTACTTTATAAAAGATAAAAGTAATATAAATGGATAATTATTGAAAAAATAATTATCTTTTTTATTTTGATTTTATAAAAAACGCTTAATTGACTAAATTTAGTCAAAAAGTATGTTATAATAAAAATGAATAATAGAAAAGGAACTAAATATGAGACAGTCAGAAAGAAAAAGAAGAAAAATAGTAATAGGAGCATTATGTTCAGTATTACTATTAATGGCAGTGGGATATGCCGCATTTGCTGCCAATTTAAATATTAAAGGATCAACAAACATTTCAAGTAGTTGGGATGTAAGAATAACTAATATAACAAGTAAAAATGTAGTAGGAGGTGCATCTAATTTAGAAGCCCCAAGTTATACAAATTTAACTGCAACATTTAAAACAAACTTAGTATCGCCAGGAGATAGTATAGAATACGATATAACAGTAACGAATAATGGTAATATAGATGCAATATTAGATAAAATAACAATAACAGATTCAAACAATCCAGCAATAATATTTAC
>CANATJ010000016.1 GCA_947364595.1 uncultured Bacillota bacterium
AAAAAAAATACCAAATAATTGGTATTTTAGTTTTCCATAAATTTTTTTACTATTTCATATACTTGATTACTTATTTCTTCTTTATCTTTTACTTGACCGTTTTCTGAACATTCTATAGATTTAAAATTGTATTTTTGAGCAAGTTCAAGATATGCTGTTTCGGCCATTAATAAATGATTTTTATCTTTTTCGTGACCATCTGGGCTTTCTTCTCTTCCTTGTTTTAAAATTTGAGCTACTTCATATGGCATGTGAAGAAAAATAGTAATATCTGGTTTAGGTAATTTTAATAGGTCAAATTCTAATTTGTCTAACCAATTATACATATCTAATCTTTCTTCTTTGTTTTCTATCTTTCCACCTTGATGAGCCATGTTTGAATATATATATCTATCTAGAATAACATTAAATCCATTATCTAATAAGAAATTTATTTTATCGATATTATATTTTCTATCGGCAGCATAATAAAGAGAAGCGACTTTAGGATCTACTTTTACTGGTCCTTCTTCGAAATAACACGGTCCAATATGTGGTTTACCTAAATATGGACCACCGATTATTTTTCCAGTTGGGGAATTATAATTTGGAAAGCTAAAGTTTTGAACTGAATATCCTTCTTGTCTTAGTTTTGTAATTAAAAGGTTTGTTTGTGTTTCTTTGCCAGAACAGTCTGTTCCTTCAATTGTAATTAATTTTCCTTTTTTCATAATTATCTCCTTTATTTAGCAATTGGAAATTTTATTGGTCCATGATGTTTATATTTTAATACTTTAACGTCTTTACATTTGCTAGAATTGTCAAATTCATAGAAATCTTTTATTTCTTCGTTTAACCATAATTCTGGTGCGGGCAAATCTTCTAAGTTTTCACCTCTAGCTATTTGCTCTTTGATGCCATCTATTTGATTTAAATATATATGTGCGTCTTTAATACTCCAGTCTAAAGTACCTGGCTTTAATCCTGTAACTTGAGCAAGCATATGTAAAAATACTGAATATTGTGTAATATTAAATGGAAGACCTAAAGGTACATCACAACTACGTTGGTGAACCCAAGCGTTTAGTTTTCCATCGGTTACATCCCATTCGCTTGACCATACACATGATGGTAATACAGCAGTTTCTAAATAATCATCTTGCCATAAACTTATTACTCTTCTTCGATCATTTTGATTATTTTTTAGGCTATCAATAAGTTTATCTGTAAGGTTAAATTTATTTACGATATAACCATATGCGGTTCCAATTGTATGGGCATATTCTTTTGGAAATTGTTTTTGAATTGTTTGTTTTTCTAATTCATTATTTTCGTTTAAAATCATTTGTGTTGCTTCCCAAATTCCATTTTCATCGATTTCCCATTCGTCCCAAACATGAACATTTCTTTCTTGAAGCCATCTTACGTCATTACTTTGAACTTGATATATCCAAAGCATTTCTAATATTGCTTGTCTAAAATAAAGTTGTTTGGTTGTAAGTACTGGAAATTCTTCTTCAAAATCAAAGTGGAAATGATGTGAAGGTACTTTAATTGTGTTTATCCCAGTTCTATTTTCTACTTCTTTACCCTCATTTAATATTCTTTTACATAGTTTTAAATATTCTTTATCCCATTTTGACATATTTTTTCTCCTTAATCTATGATGTTATTGTTTTCAAATTTTACATCTAAAAATTTTCTACTTGCTAGATAATCACACATATGAACAAATCTTTGATATTTATTGCTTGGTAATGGCAAAACAACATCACTATATGGATTTGTGTTATATTGTCCCATATGGCTAGAAATTGCTGATGTGATAAATTTTATTTCGCCATCAGTAAAAGTTGTTTTATTTTGATTTTGTTTTATGTAATCTGCTACTATTAATGGATGATCAAATTTTGTGTATTTATCTTGTGTAAGTCCATGTTTTAAACCATCATGCATTATTAAAGCAATAATCATTAAATCTTTTTCATCTTGATTAAATGAAAAACCTACTGTTTCATTTTCTAATAATTCATGAGCTATTCTAACAGCTACTTTTGTGTGTCTTACTAATCCTTGATCACCTAAGGCAAAGCTTGGATGATATTTCCCTGTTGAACTAGCAGCTACTTCAAAAAAGTAATCTGGCAATAGTTCTATTAATGTTTCAGCACCAGCTTTATATTTTTCTTTTTTTATATATGCTAATTCTTTAGCAAACATTTCTTTTTTCATCTTACCACCTATTTTAAGAATATCACAAACTAATGTTTGTGTAAAGACAAATCTATAAAGTTTATTAAAACTTCATTTGAAGTATATAAATATTTAGGGTTTATCATTATATTATTCTTTGTTTTTATTATTATTTTTTTATTTATTAAATTTTTGATTTTGTCTATTTCTAAGATATTAATATTATACTTTTTATTTACGTCATTTATTTTTAGGCCTTCTATTTTTCTTAATCCTAATATAAATTCATTTTGAAATGTTTCATCTAGATCAAGTTCATTTGAGATATTTATATAATTTCCTTTTAAATATTCAGTTAAACTTCTTGTATTTTCATATCTTTTATTGTTTAAATATCCACTAGCGCCTAATCCAAATCCATAATAATTTTCATTATTCCAATACGTAAGGTTGTGTTTTGATTGATATTTATTTTTGGAAAAATTACTTAATTCATAGTGAATATAGTTATTTTCTTTTAAAGTTTTTGTTATATATTCATACATATTTGCTTCTTGATCTTCATTTTGAGTTTTATAATCATCTATATAAAGTTTAGTGTTTTCTTCTAATATTAAACTATATGTAGAAATATGTTTGGGATTTAAATTTATCATTTGCTTTAAATCTTCTTTTAGTTGTTTTTTTGTTTGACCATTAAATCCATACATGAGATCTAAGTTGACGTTTTCTATTTCTTTTATAGCATTTTTTATGTGCCTTATATTTACTTTTCTATTTAGAATTTTTAAATATTTTTCGTTAAAGGTTTGAACTCCTATACTTAAGCGATTTATTTTGTTTTTTAAAAAGTCTATTTTTTCTTGTGTTAAATCTTCGCTATTAGCTTCGAAGGAAATTTCACAGTCTTTTGTAATATTAAAAAGTTTTATTATTTCAAATAGTTTATTTAATTGGTTTAAGTTTAAACTACTGGGGGTTCCGCCTCCAATATATAAGGTTTTTACTGTTTCATTTTTATATGTACTTTTTATTTCTTTTTCTAAACTATCTAAGTACTTATCTATCCAATTATTGTTTTTTAATAATTTACAAAAGTCACAGTAAGAACATATAGATGTGCAGAAAGGGATATGTATATAAACGCTTATCATTCTTCATCCATACTAAGAATGGCTAAGAACGCTTCTTGTGGGACTTCAACGTTTCCAACTGTTTTCATTCGTTTTTTACCTTCTTTTTGCTTTTCTAATAGTTTTCTTTTTCTTGTGATATCTCCGCCATAGCATTTTGCTAAAACATTTTTTCTTAGAGCTTTAATATCAGCTCTAGCAATGGCTTTACTACCAATAACGGCTTGAATTGGTACTTCAAACAATTGCCTTGGGATTAATTTTTTTAAAGTTTCTACTACTTGTTTACCACGTTTATAGGCAAATTCTTTATGAACAATAATGCTTAAGGCATCAACTACTTCACCGTTTAATAAGATATCCATTTTTACTAGGTCACTTACTTTATATCCAATCATTTCATAATCAAATGAGGCATAGCCTTTGGTAATACTTTTTAATTTATCAAAGAAGTCATAAACTATTTCTGATAATGGAATATCATAGTGAATATTTACTCTTGTGGTGTTTATGTATTCCATACTAATATAGGTTCCTCTTTTGTTTTGACATAGTTCCATAATTGGTCCAATATAATTGCTAGGTACGTAAATGTTTGTTTTTATATATGGTTCTTCTACGGTTTTTATTTTTTGCCTATCAGGCATTTTGGCTGGGCTATCAACATACATAACTGTATTATCAGTTTTAGTTACTTTATAAACAACTGATGGACTTGTCGCAATTAAATCGATGTTAAATTCTCTTTCGATTCTTTCTTCGACTATTTCCATATGAAGCATTCCTAAAAATCCACATCTAAAACCAAAACCTAAAGCCTGTGATGTTTCTGGTTCAAATTCTAGTGCGGCATCATTTAATTTTAGTTTATCTAAGGCTTCTCTTAAATCAGTAAATTTACTAGATACTATTGGATATAAGCCACAGAAAACCATTGGTTTCATTGGTCTATATCCTGGCAATTTATCTTTTGCGGGATTATTTTCTAATGTTATTGTGTCTCCGACTTTTATGTCTTTAATACTTTTTATGCTTCCACAAAGATAACCAACTTCACCACAAACTAGACTGTCTTTTGTTTGCTTTTTTGGATTGTTTATTCCAAGTTCTACTACTTCATATGAAGCATCTGTAGCCATTAATTTTATTTTATCTTTTATATTTATTTTTCCGTTTACAATTCTTACTAAGGCAACTACTCCACGATATGGATCAAAATAACTATCAAATACTAAAGCTTGAAGTTTATCATTTATATTTCCTTTTGGAGCTGGAATTTTTTCGATAATTGTTTCTACTAATTGTTTAATACCTTGTCCTGTTTTAGCACTTGCTAGAATAATTTCATCTTCTTCAAATCCTAATGTATCTATTAGTTCTTTTTTTACTTTTTCAACATCAGCGTTAGGAAGATCTATTTTATTAATTACAGGAATTATTGTTAGGTTATTTTCTAGGGCTAGATATACGTTTGCTAAAGTTTGAGCTTCGATTCCTTGAGCAGCATCTACTACTAATACTGCACCTTCACAAGCTGCTAAACTACGTGATACTTCATATGAAAAATCGACATGTCCTGGTGTATCTATTAAATGCATAGTATAATCATTGTTTTTATATTTATAGTTAAGTTGAACGGCATTTAGTTTGATAGTAATGCCTCTTTCTCTTTCAATATCCATATTATCTAATAATTGATCTTGTCTTTCTCTTTCGGTAATGGCACCTGTTAATTCTAAAATTCTATCAGCTATTGTGCTTTTCCCGTGATCAATATGAGCAATAATGGAAAAGTTGCGTATATTTTCTTGTTTCATGTTCTTCACCAACATTATTATATCATGTATTTAAATATTGACCAAAAAATTGCACAAAAAAACAAGAAGTTATCTTCTTGTTTAATTATTTTATTTTGTTCCTTCTGGGAAAGCTGTCATAATGTCAG
Source organism: uncultured Bacillota bacterium (assembly GCA_947364595.1). GTDB lineage: Bacteria > Bacillota_I > Bacilli_A > RF39 > UBA660 > Coprosoma. The sequence goes on from CANATJ010000016.1 coordinate 5,251, forward strand.
CTTCTGTTTTTGAACATTCCATTTTATTAGAATCTAATGTAGTTTTACTACCTTGTGTAGCACAAGTATAGCCGGTGTCACCACCAAATTTTAATCCAACAACAACGATTGATCCATCTTCACGAATCATACCTTTTCCTGCAGTTGGCATTTCTCCACTAGCTTTAATAGTAATACTTCCAAGAGTTGGGTTACTACCTTCTGTAAATGTAATTGGTGTACCTAAAGTATATGTAGCTGAACCAGTTTGATCTTGAGCATAAGCTAATTTAATAGCATCTACTACACCCCAAGCTTTATCTTTAGCTGAATCTCTTCTAGCATCTTCTATTACATTTAAGATAATAGGAGCGGTAATTAAGGCGATAATAGCTAAGATAACGATTACGGCTAATAATTCTATTAAAGTAAATCCTTTTTTATTATTTTTCATCTATTTCACCTCCTCACTCCTAATCTATTATCAATATAACACACTTTTAGGCATAAAGCAAATATTTTTTTGTAAATGTGATTTGGTTTACATTAGTTTTTGAAGGATAATATTTAATTCTTGTTTTTCTTTTTCTAACAAACAAAAAGCAAGAATAATATTTTCTCACTTTCCTATAAATAATAACAATTAATCTTGTGTTACTGCTTGTGAGCAAATAGATACCTTTTTAGAATTACTTGCTCTTAATGGTTCTTTTGATACTATTTTTTTCATTTTGTTCCCTCCCATAAAGTAAAGATTCCAAATTTTTATACAATATTTGTTCTCTTTCTTCGTTTAGTATATCACAATTTTTAATAAAGTCAATCTCTTCATTTAAATTGGAAAATGGTGTATCTGATCCAAATACAATTTTATTAACTCCTATAAACTCTATAACTTTTTTTAATAATTTATTTGGATTATCTATTTTACCTAAATATTTCATATCATATAACGTTTCTGGTTTATATATCATTGATCTAAATAAAATCATAAATGGACTAATATCAATGTATAAATTATCACTTTTCTTTATTTTTAATAAGTCATTTTTACTAAATCTAGCACAATGTGCTAATATGATTTTTCCCTTATAATGTTTTGAAAATTTTATTATATCTTGTGGACTAGTATTTTCTTGAATGCCTGTATGAATTATTAATGGTTTATCACTATTAATATTTATTTCCGAGATTTTTCTGGAACATAATTTTGGATGAATTTTGTATCCCTTAACCATATTTCCATATTTTTTTTCGAAAAACTTTATTTCCTCATTAATAGAACTTGAAATATTCAAATATATAAATGGTATTATTGAATTATTATTTAATGCCTTTTCTAACAATGAAATGTTTAATTTTCTTAAAGGATCAATACCCTCATAAATAATACTATCACAATTTTTACAATATATTTTTATTGTTTTTTCATCTCTATCCAGCACTTTGATTATATGCTTGTGATTTTTTGGACACAACATACTAGGAACAAATGGGTTTAAAAAACATATTGACTTTGTTATGCCATATTTTATTTGATCTTTTTGTAAATTATTAAAATCATAATATTGATATTCTTTTACTTGGTCCTTTTTATTTATATGTAAATGAACATGTGAATCATAAATTTTCATTTTTTTCCTTATCCTTTTCGCATGGCACCTTTCCATAATAATTTGATGACCAAGATATGGCATAAGAACGATTCCACAATCCACAAACCCTTTTGCAGCCTATTTTACCACAATCAGAATTTTTAAATGTAACTTCTCTAAGTTGATTTAAAATTTCACTATTTTTCCAAATGTCCATTAAATTATCTTTTATGCTTCCGACACTAAAATTGTCATTATCACTCATTAACGGGAATGGATAAAATTGTCCACTTGCACTTAAATATAAATCATCTCGGCCCTCTGGAGAAAAATAAAACTCTAATGGTCTATACCCATTACTGTATTCTTCCCATAGAGGGGTATTTTCTCCTTTATCTATTTGACTTTGTATTTTCAGGTTGGGATATTTTTTTCTCCCTGCTTCAATGTATTTCCTAGCTTGTGGAATTATTCTTTTATAATAATTTATACTTTTATCATTTGATGATTTACCTGACCAACAAATTGTACCAAATTTAATAATAGTTGGTTTTATTTTGTTTGAAAAAGCAAGAAATTTTGGTATGTCATCAACATTATCTTCTGATATTACAAATGATAAAATATTTCTTTCTGTATTCTTAATTACATTGGAAATATATTTCTTTGCACGTTGCCATATATCCTGATTATGCTCTTTATTAAATGATTCATCAATTCCATTACAAGAAACCTGAATCATATAAAGTTCATTTAATATATCTTTATATTTATCAATCATTAATCCTGGAATCATTCCGTTAGTAATACATGAAACAAGTAGATGATGTTTTTTTGCTAATTCAAAAATTTGTTTTATGTCTTTGCGCATAAATATTTCGCCACCAACGAGATTTATCCTCAAAATTCCACTTTCTTTTGCCTTTTTAAAAATTTTATCTAATTCCTCTAAAGTAAAATATTTATTTTTTAATTTAGGCGGAACATAGCACATTTTACAATTGAAATTGCAGGAAGTGTTCAATTGTATTTGCAATTTTAATGGGGCATAGTATGATTTCATTTCATCATATTTAATTTTTTCCGCTATAGCTATAACCTCTCTGGGAACATCTACAGTTTCAACAATTTCCATATTTCCCTTCATTGTTGGCTCAACATAAAACCACTTTTTCAAAAATGGCTCATATCTATATGTTCCGAACCATTCATTATCCTCTGATACAATATCTATTGGTTTATAAGAATAATCTATAAATTTAGACAAAATAAATCTCACCTTTCATATTATTTTTCTTCTATTTCTAATTCTATTTTATTTATTTTAAATTCATCAGGTGTTGCTTGTATATTAAGTTTTTGAATAAATAAGGTAGCTTTAAAATCTTTTATAGAACTATCTATTGCATCTTTTAATTCTGAATCAAGGCTTAATTCTAAATTCTTAATTGGGGTTTTTAGTGAAACATTATTATTTGTTTTTTCTCCCCTTGCTTGACTAATAATATCTATTATCATATCACCATTTTTAACTTCAGATTCAAAATTAAATTCTAATGGTTTAATTTCTGTTAAGTGAATAGATTTTGCTTCATGATATAATTCTTGATATATTTCTTCAGTAATGAATGGGAAGAAAATACTAAAGTCTTGTAATAATTTATAAAGAATAGTATATACTGTCTTTTGACCAGAATATCTAGCTTCTTGTCCAAATTCTTCAGGCCTATATAATCTATGCTTAACTATTTCAATATAATTATCACAGAAATTCCAGAAGAATTTTTCTAAATGATTAAGCGCTAAACCAACTTCATAGTCATCAAGATATTTTATAAAACCTTTTTCCATTTTTTGAAAACTTCCCAATATCCATCTATCTATATATTCATAATCATTAAATTCTTTGTCTTCATAATCTGATAAATGCATTTCAATAAATTTAGAAACATTCCATAATTTATTTATTAATTTACGTCCTCTAAGAAGTGTTTCTTCACTAAAGGTTATATCTGTACCTAATCTACCTGATCCTGCCCAATAGCGGATAACATCAGCTGAATATTGTTCTATTAATTTAAGAGGTTCAACTTTACTATTACCTTTACTTTTACTTATTTTTTCACCTTTTCCAGCCATTACAAATCCAGAAATCATTACGTTATTCCATGGTTTTATACCAAAGTGATAAAAACTTTTAACAATCGTATAAAAATCCCATGTTCTAATAATTTCAGAAGCATTAGTTCTTAAGCTCATTGGTTGTAGAATAGAATCAAGGCAATTTTCTTCGCCATATTTCATATTGATTAACGGAGTACAACTAGATGTAGCCCATGTATCCATAACATCTGTTTCTGGAATAAATTCAGAACAACTACACTTAGGGCATTTATTTAAGTATGGTTTGTCGGTTAACGGATTTACTGGTAAATCCTCTTTTCTTGCAAATATTGGTGTTCCACATTCTTTACAATACCAAACAGGAAATGGAACTCCAAAATATCTTTGTCTTGAAATACACCAGTCCCACGCTACATTATTAACCCATTCATCATATCTAGTTTTCATATGTGCGGGATGCCATTTAATTTCATTACCAATTTTCAAAAAGTCTTCTTTATGATTCATAATATCAATAAACCATTGATTCATAACAGAATATTCAACTTCTTTTCCACATCTTTCGTGGGTTTGTACTTCATGTTCTAATTCTTCAATTTTAACTACATATCCACCAGATTGTAAATCTTCAATAATTTGTTTTCTGGCTTCTTTTATTTTCATACCACCATAAGTTGGTACTGTATCAACTATTCTACCATTATCAGTAAAAATGTATTTAAGTGGTAAATTATACTTTTTCCACCATTCTATATCTGTTTGGTCACCGAATGTACAGCACATAACAACGCCAGTTCCTTTATCAATTGCAACTTTCTCATCTGCCATAATTGGTACTTCTACATCAATAACTGGAATATGGGCTGTTTTTCCAATTAGATGTTTATGCTCGTTATCTTTGGGATTTACAAACACACATACTATGGCTGGTAAAAGTTCTGGTCTAGTAGTGGCAATTGTAAATTCTTCCCCATCTTCAACAGTTTTAAAATTAATATAATTAAAAGTTGTCTTGATTGTTTTTGTTTCAAGTTCTGCTTGGGCAATTGAAGTTAAACATTCATTACACCAAAGTGCAGGACTTTCTTTATGATAACAGTGGTTTTTATCAATTAAATCTAAAAATGATAATTGACTAACTTTAATTGTTGATGGACTTACAGTTTTATAATGTATATTCCAATCTGTGCTTACGCCCATTTTACTAAATAGTTGTTGAAATTCTGATTCATATTTATCAGTTGTTTTATAACATAATTTTGAAAATTCTTCTCGACCAATTTCATGGGCCTTTTTCCCTTGTTCTTTTTCTACTAGCCTTTCGCTTGGTAATCCATTATCATCAAAGCCAAAGGGATAGAAGATGTTATACCCTCTTAACCTTTTATATCTGGCAATCATTTCTGTTTGTGAGTAGGAAAAAATATGTCCAATATGAATTTTACCATTTACTGTTGGTGGTGGTGTATCAATTGAAAATGTTTCTCTATAATCTGGATTAAACTCATAAATTTTATTTTCATTCCAATATTCTAACCATTTACTTTCTTTCTCATTAGCTTTGTATTTTTTATCTAACATTTTATCATCCTTTCTAATAAAAAAAACGTCCTTGATATAAGGACGTGATTTACGTGGTACCACCTTAATTTATAAGTTAATACTTATCTTAAAAGTTTAACGCACTTTGACGTATCTTCTTACTACTATTTCAGAAAATCTGCTTCCAAGCTACCTTCAATATATTTTAACGTTAGTTTACACCAAAACACTAACTCTCTTAGGTTAATAATATATTTACTCCTCTTGTTCTTTGCATTTGTTTTAATTATACTACATTTTAATTGTTTGTCAACCTAATTTGGCTCCACAGAAGAAACATGTTGTAGCTGTTGAGGCTAATTTGGTTTTACAATTAGGACAGACTTTTGGTTTGTCATCTACTACTGTAATAATTGGAGTTTCTTCTTTTACTTCTTCCTTCTTAGCTTCAACTACTGTTTCATGACGTTCATCTGGTTGCAAACTATCATTTACAAAAACTGAATCGTCGGCTCTATTTAAATTAACAGCATCGGCGTTATAAGAAACTGGATTTATAATTGTTTTTTCTGGTTCTGGTTCTGGTGATAATTCAACAACTGGTTCTTTTACTTCTTCTGGTTGTGGTTGATACATCATTTCTTGATTAGTTAAAAATTCTTCAGTTGCGTCATACATATGAAGCATAAATTTTGGCTTTGAAAATACTAATTCAGGAAATTTATACATTGGTATTAATACGTACCATATGGAATTTTTAGATTCTAAATTATATGCACTTAATAATTTACCAATAATTATATTATAATAATATAAATTGGCAAAAGGTATAAGGGTTTTGTAGAAAATACTACTTTTTAATTCTAAAACGTCCACTAATAATAATCTATTATAAAATGGAATAAAGGCTTTCCAACCTGAAATTTTACAACTTTTAAAGATAAAGTACAAGCATACTTTTACTGTTAAAAATACAATAAAAAATATTAGAAGTATGCCCCAAAAGTAATTACTTGTTCCTTCTAATAACATTTTCGGCCTCCTTTTATTATAATTATAACATAATTTTGAAAATATTTATCCACAATTGTGTTCAAAATTAAAATAGTTATTATTATGACAAATAACTACTTGACAATACAAGGTAGTTAAATTAAAATATAGGTATAAAAAAATTTATGGAAAGTGATTAAATATGAAAAAGATTTTATTAAGAAATTGGAAAACAATTGTATATTGTCTTATTATATCATTTTTGTTTCTAGCTATTTGTAGTAAATCATCATTCTTATACCCTTTTAATGATTGGGCTGACGCTAATTGCTTTTTCACTATGGGTAAAGGAATGTTTAATGGAAAAGTATTATATGTCGATTTGTTTGATCAAAAAGGACCACTAATATTTTTGTATTATGGAATTGCAAGTTTAATATCATATAAAACTTTCATCGGAGTATTTATAATAGAAATAATATCATTTTCAATATTCCTTTATTATGCTCATAAACTTATGACATTATATATAAAAAAGGAAATTAGTTATCTTGCTTTGCCAATTATATGTTTTATTATTTTAACATTACCAGCTTTTACTCATGGTGGTAGTGCGGAAGAATTTATTTTACCGATGATAATGTATAGTTTGTATTCACTTACTAAATTTTTAAAGGAAGATAAAATTTTTTATAATACTATTTTTGTAAATGGATTGGTTGCTGGTTTAGTAGCTACTATGAAATTTTCGATATTGGGTTTCTGGTTTTTCTTTATAATGATTGTATTTTTCTATTTTCTATTTAAAGGAAACTATAAAAAAGCTTTTGCGGCTGCACTTACATTTTTAGGTGGTATGTTTATTCCATTTATACCATGGATTATTTATTTTTTAATGAATGGTGCTATTAAAGATTGGATAAATTCTTATGTGATTTTTAATATAAAACTTTATCCATCACAAATATCTTTTATTTTAAAAGCGGTAATGTTTATATTAAAGCCTTTACGATTTATGGTTCAAAACTTAGGCTTTGGAATTTTTCTAATATTAGGTTTTGGTAGTTTAATTTTTACAAATACATTTTTTAAAAATAAAAACTATGGAATATTAATTATATTAAGTTATCTTTTCTTGTGTTTAGGCATTTTTAGTGGCGGAATTTCATTTAGATATTACTATTTAATATTAACTCCATTTATGATATATGGCATTATTGAATTTGCTTTACTAATTCAAGGTAAATATAATATTAATTTTAGTAATACTAAAAAAGCATTATATTTCCTAACGATAAGTTTTTTTCTAATATTTAGTTATGTGGGTAATAAAAACGTTACTTATATGTCTATATATTTATCAAAGGAAAATTTGGTTCAATATAAGTTTTCTAAAATAATTAATAAAAAGAAAAATCCAAAGATATTAAACTATGGATATTTAGATGGTGGTTTTTATACTATGGCAGGTGTTATTCCTATTAATAAGTATTTTCAAAAGCAAAATGTTTCTGATGATATATTTCCAGATATAATGGATGAACAAAATAAATTAATTAAAGAAAAAAAGCTTGATTTTATTATTACTAGAAAAATTATAGGTAAAAAAAATAAGCGAAAATATCCGTCATATTTAACAACTAATTATTCGCCTATTTCCCATCAAAATCAGTACTATGAGGAACACAAATATACTTATACTTTATGGAGTAAAAAGTCCTGAGATATCACAGGATTTTTTTATTTTTTTAAGAAAAAGTTAAATTGCTTTTCATTTTTTAAGGTAGTCTCTTCTCCATGGCCTGGGTAAATTTTTATATTATCTGGGTATTTTTTTATTTTTTCTAGACTTTTTTTCATTTCTTCATTACTTCCTGTAGGAAGATCTGTTCTTCCAATAGTTGCTTTAAAAAGAAAATCTCCAGTAAACATGATTTGGTCGTCTTTAAAATAATAAGTAACACTATCGTTGGTATGTCCTTTAGTAAAGATTATTTCAAATTTAAATGGACCTATTTGGTATTGTTTTTCTTCTAGATTTTTTAATATTAGTTTTTCATCAAAATATTTTAAGGCACCTATATGGTCAAAATGATAATGTGTAATTAATATTTTTATTAATTCTTTACCCTTTAAAAATGGTTTTATTTTATCTATTTCATCGCCTGGATCAATTATTAAGGCCTTTTTATCTTTGGTTATGATATAGGTATTTTCTTGCAAAGAACCTACAACGATTTTATCGACTTTCATTTGTTTCCTCCAAATATTTTTTTACTGGTCCATATGTAAGTCTATATCCATCTATTAGTCCATATTTATTTATAGCTTCTATATGTTTTTTTGTGGGATAACCCTTATGATTTTTAAAACCATATTGTGGATATTTTTCATCTATTTGGTATAACATTTTATCTCTAGTTACTTTAGCAATAACACTGGCGGCGGCAATGGTCATGCTTTTAGCATCGCCTTTAATTATTGGTGTAACTGGAATATCCATTTCTATTGGCATAGCGTCAGTTAATACGTGCTCTACTGGTAATTGTTTTCTTACTTGATTAATGGCAATTATCATGGCCTTACGACTAGCATTATATATGTTTATTTCATCTATTTCTTCAGCGGAAACTATTCCAATTCCGTAAGTTGTATTTTTTATTATATAATCATAAAATATATTTCTCTTTTTTTCGGTTAGTTTTTTTGAATCATTAAGTCCTTCTAACTTAAAGTCTTTTGGTAATACAACGCAAGCGGCTACTACTGGACCATAAAGTGGCCCTCTACCTGCTTCATCTGTTCCTGCTATGTATTTTACGTTTTGTTTATATAATTCTTTTTCATAGTGCCACATATCCATGCTATCGCCTCCTTATTAATTATATCAAAAAAAGGCGGTTTTATCGCCTATTTTTCTTTACTTTGTTTATAAAGGTTTATAGTTATATTAACTGTTATAAATACGATGAATATCATAAATACAATTAACATGTTTTGAGTAAGTAATTTACTTTCAATATTTATTAATGATTCTTTTAATAGTTTGATAGTATAAGTCATTGGTAAAATTGGATTCATCCATCTAAAACCTTGAGTAACTGTTTCAATTGGGAATGTTCCTCCAGAAGCAGCTAATTGTAATACTAATAGTATTAGGGCAATAAATTTACCAATATCTTTAAAGTTTTCAATTAAAAATTGTATTATAGCCATAAAGGTATTAGCTATTAATATCATTGTTACATAATATAAAAGTATATTTGTTATTTTAAAATCTAACAATGCTTGAAGTAAAATACCTAAGGTGATGGCTGCTACAGTTGCAAGTCCATGGTATGCTAAGGTTCTTTGAACTTTATTTTTATTATTTATTCCAAAAATTCCAAATCTTTCTTCTTTATCATAATAAAGAACGATGTACATCATTAAGCATCCTACCCATAAAGCAATTGAGATAAAAAATGGAGAGAAAGCTGTTCCATAACTTGATACTTTATTTACTTCATCTGTTTTTATTGTTACTGGACTTTCGCTATATTTTGATAAATCATTTAATGGTTTTACTTCTTTTTTAGTTGTTTGAATATTAGTGTCTAAATTATTTTTGGCTTTTAATACACTACTATCTATAGTATTAATTCCATTATTTAAAGTATTTGCACCAACACTTAACTGATTAATTCCGTTTTGAATTAGTCCTGATGAAGTATATAAGGTATTTACTCCATTAGATAACCTATTAATGCCATTTTGTAATTGGTTTGTTTTTGTTTTTAATTCGTTTAGGCTACCTACTTTAGTATTTAAACTAGTTAATCCTTGGTTTAAAGTGTTACTTCCATTTAATAAAGAATTACCGCTAGCTTTAAGATAATTTATAGCTGTTGTATTTCCAGTTGCTTCTGAAGATACACTTAAGCCTTTTGCTATTTTACACATTTGCATTTCTTGCTCAGTGGCTATATTATTATCAACTTTTGGACAAATGGTATAATTAATTAAATCAACTAAGTTTTGGGTATAATTTAATGTGCTATTTGTGCCTTTTACATAGTTGTTTATTCCACTATTTAAGTTATCACTACCGGCTTTTAAAGTACCTGTGGCACCAGATAAAGCATCTAAACTTTCATTTATCTTTGAAAATTGATTACTAGCTTCTTTTAAGGTATCTACGCCTTGTTTGGTTTGTTTTATACCTTGATCAAATTTAGTATAATTTGTTTTTAATTGGTTTATTCCATCATTTAAACTATTACTTCCTTTTGATAGTTTATTTGTACCATCTTTTAAGTTACCTAATCCATCACTTATTTCGTTTAATTTATCTGGAACGGTTTTTACGTTTTTAGATAATGTATCAACGATACTTGCATTAACTTTATTATCTAAGTTTTTTTCAACGACGTTAACAACATTATTAATTATTTGGCTAGATAAATAGTTTGTTTTTTGATTTGGTGAATATGTAATTACAGCATGATGTTTTTTTTCTTGTTTTACGCTTTCCATACTTTTCGTAAAATCTGTTGGAATTGATATAACGGCATAATATTTTCCTTCATTTAAACCGTCTATAGCATTTTCATTTGATACTATACTTGGTTTTAATTTTTTACTATCTTTTATACTATCTATTAATTCTTGTCCTTTATCTCCTTTATCTTCATTTACAATGGCGATTGGAATATTATCAATATTTCCCTTCCCATATGGATCCCAATAAGCTTTTAAATAAAAGAAACTATACATAAATGGGATAATAAGAACAGCAATTAATATAATGTATTTAAAAATTTGCTTTTGTTTTTCTTTCATTTTAATTCCTCCTAATTTAATAATCCATCTTTTAGTATAGAAGTAATTTGTTTTGTAACTTTTTCTTCTTCTAATTCTTGATCATATTCAAACATGATTGCGATACATATTTTATATATAAGAAATGATGTTAAATGAGTATCACAATTTTTAATATGTTTGTTTTCTATACCTTGTTTAATTTTATTTTCAATATAATTTAATATTTCTTGATCGTAAAGTTTTAGGAAAGTTTCATTAGAACTTGTTTTTACTTCTCTAATTATTCCTTTAAACAAATCACTATTTTTTCTAAATTTTAATATTGAGTATATATCTTGTGATACTATTTTAGCAAATGGTAATTTACTCTTTTCTTTATTTTCTATTTCTGCTTTTATTTGAATCAATTCTTCTTTGATAAAATATTTAAACAATTCTTCTTTATCTTTAAAGTAAGTATAAATTGTTTTTTTTGTTACTCCTGATTCTTTAGCTACTTCATCCATAGAAACTTTTTTATATCCATATTTTGTAAATAGTTCTCTAGCTGTCATAATTACTATATCTTTTTTGTTCATTTTTTCACCTCTATACTGGTATACTAAAAAAGTATACTAGTATAGTATACTCATCTTTATGACAAATGTCAACATTTTTTTAATAAAAAAATAATACCTGATGGTATTACTTTTCATTTGTTTCTAATTTTTTGATTACTTGTTTAGAAACTTTTACTATTTGTTCTTTTATTGCATTAGCAGATTTCTCTACTACTGGTGTTCCTTTTTCGATGGCATATTCTACAAGTTCTTCAGCAGCGTCTTGAAGTTTTTTCGCTTGTTTTTTTGCTTCTTCTAATACAGTTTCTTTATCTAAATTTTCTAGTTCTGTTTTTAACCATTCAATTTTTTCTTCTACTGTGGTTTTTACATCATCAGCATCAATATATTTTAGGCTATTTACTAGATCATCAAATTTTTCTTTTAGTTCTTCTCTTAATTCTGAACCTTTTTTAGGGGCAAATAATAGTCCTAATGTGGCTCCTATTCCTGCACCTAATACAAATTTTCCAAATCCCTTTTTATTGTTCCTCATCTTCTTTATCCTTCTTTCTTTTAAATAATTGAGTTATTGTATTAGCAATAAAACCAATAATTGTATCACTAATACCAACTACTGCATCAGTTGTATTATCGATTATATCAAATAAACCTTCTACTTTTGATGACTTTCTACTTATATCATCTACAAATTTATCAACTTTATTCAAGGTTTTTATAGCATTAATTACTAAAACTGTTAGTGCTATTACTAATATAATTAATAATACATAAAATATTACTGCAAATACTTGTGAAACATCTATCATCATTTTTTATCCCCTTTTTCATACATTGAATCTATTATGTTAAATAATTCATCATCACTTATTTTTCTTGGCTTTTTTTCTTCTGTTTCTGGTTTTGATAATTCTTGTTCTAACAAATCAGTTAAATCATCTTCCTGATTGGAACTATGTCTTGGTTTTTCACCAATTGTTTCAGAATTAAATTCATCGTTTAAATCAGATAAGTGGTTAGCAATTTCTTCTTCATTTTTAACACTTTGCTCGATTGTTTCTTTTGGTGAATTTTCATTATCAAATAGTACTCTATTACTTCCAAATAGTGTTGTTTCAATATCAGCTTCTAATGTTCCATAAGCTTTATTACGGATTTCATCAACTGTTGCTTCTTTTGGATTATAATATGAACCATTTTCGTCTTTATTTTTTAATTTATCTTTTTGATAATCTTTATCTAAAATTCCATATACAGGAGATATAATTGGTGATGGTTTGAATATTTTCTTTTCTTCTTTTGGTGGGTTGTATACTTCTTTTTTATAATTAGATTTCTTATTTTCTTTTTTTTCTTCTACTTTAACATCTAAGTTGTCAAAATCATTATCATCGAAGAATGGAAATTTATATTCTTCTTTTGGCTTGTTTTCTGTAACTATATCATCTTCATATGTGTGAAGTTCTGATCTAGTAGTTTTGGCTGGTGAAGGAATTTCTACTTGAATTACTTCTTTTTTTATTGGCGCCTTTTCTTCTACTTCGACTTCTACTTCTTCTGTGAATAAATTTTTTACTTTATCTAATAATCCCATTTTCTGCACCTCTACTTTTCTTCATAACGTAGGAAATTGTTCTCATTTTGTTTTTTAGAACTAAATACGTTATATTTTTCTTCTTTGTTTTTTAAAAAATTCTCGTTTAATGATAATTTTATTATATTATGATTGTATTTTATTGTCGATAAAATGTAAGAACTATTAAGAATTATATCATTAATATCTTTTTCGGTTGCTAAAGCTTCTATTCTTGCATAATTGTAGAAAAATTCTATTAAATATAAGTTGTTCTTTTTAGTTATTTCTAAATATCCTTTTTTTCCATTATGTTTTATTTCTCTTGAATAATATTTTAAAGGATCTTTTTTAAATTTTATATTTTTTTTATAATAGTATCCTATTTCATCTAAATACAAATAATAATACACGCCATTTGAGTAAAGTTTATCATTAGAACCATTACTGTCAATATAAGTTACTCCTCTTGGTACATAGTACTTATATCCTCTTCCCACACGGTTATATAAAGTATTGTTTTTAGATAATACAACGTCAATAATATTATCGATACTTTTTGTATCAATTCTGACGATGGTACAACCTGTTAATAATAGGGTTATTAATCCTAAAATTGCTAATTTCTTCATATACACACCTGCTTACTTTGATTATATCAGATATTCTAAATATTTTATATAAAAAACACTTTGTTTACATGTAAAGTTATGTCTACTTGGTTACTTCAACCATATATATTGGTAATCCTTGGGCTGATTTTCTTTGTTCATATTCGGTTTGAACATTATCATAGTTATCTTGATGTAGATTTAATGAAAGGTTTTTTATTTTATAATTATAATTATTAAAAGACATTAATGAAAATTCAAATAAACTTCTACTATCAGTTTTTTGAATTATATGTTTTGTATTTTTAAATACATTATCATATCTTTTTAAAAATCTTTCACTTGTTAACCTACGATGTTCATGGCGATTTTTAGGCCATGGATCAGAAAAGTTTAAATATATTGTATCTATTTCTTTGTTAAATATTTTTTCTATGTCTGTTGCGTCAAATCTAATTAGTTTTAAATTAGGAATGTTTTTTTCTTCTAATTTTTGAACTGCTCTTACAATAACACTATCAAACATTTCTATTCCTATAAAATTAATATTAGGATACTTTAGAGCCATACCAATTATAAAATCACCTTTCCCCATTCCGATTTCTAAATGAATAGGATTTTGATTTTTAAATAGTTCTTGATATTTTCCACGATATTCTTCCGGCTTTAAAATTATATAAGAAGAATTTTCAATTGTTTCTTTTGCGCCTTTAACTTTTTTTAATCGCATTTAAATCACCTTTTATATTATAACATGTATATTTATCAAATCAAAGTAATAGGCACACGTAATAGATAAAAGCATATAATTAAATAGATGAGAAAGGAGTAATTAATTTGAAAAAAGATCGTAATTGTGGAGGTGCATATCCAGTGTATCCTCAAATGGTTCCTAACTATAATGGAATTGTTGCCCCTGGTCAAGTAATTCCACTTCCAGGTAATCCTATGATGAATGTTCCTATGAACGTTCCTATGAATGTCCCTACTACTGTAACTACTGGGTCAAGTAATTTAGAAACTCAGGTTAATAATTTATCTAATCAAGTTAATAATTTAGAACAAAGAGTTACTAGACTTGAAAGCATGGTTGGTGGTTCAACTAATAACTATAATCCATCAAATTATCAAATGATGTGATGAAAAAAGACTTTAGTTTTTCTAAAGTCTTATTTTATTGT
>CANATJ010000017.1 GCA_947364595.1 uncultured Bacillota bacterium
CTTTTACCTATTTTGTCTACTAATATTTAAAATTATTCCCATACTACACATAGTTATCAATAAACTTGAACCACCATAGCTTAAAAATGGTAAAGTTACTCCAGTTACAGGAATAAGTCCTATAACAACGCTTAAATTTAATACCGCCTGAAATCCTAACATAAATATTATTCCAAAAGCTAAATACTTTCCAAATAAATCCTCACAATTTAAAGAAATTTTAATCGCTTTATAAATTATAAATACAAAAAGTCCTGAAACTATTAAAATCCCTAAAAAACCAAATTCCTCACTTATAATTGAAAATATAAAATCAGTTTGAGGTTCTGGAAGATAGAAATGTTTTTGCCTAGAACCACCTAATCCAAAACCAAATAACCCTCCTGGTCCAATCGCATATAATGATTGAATAATTTGAAAACCACTACCTAAAGGATCGCTCCATGGATTTAAAAATGATAATATTCTTTTTAAACGATATGGAGCAGCCGCAATTAATCCCACTATTCCTATTATTCCAAGCAAACCAATTTTAAAGAAAAACTTTATATTTACTCCACCTACAAAAAGTAGCCCTATAACGCCCATAACTAAAATAACACCAGTTCCAAAATCCGGTTGCAACATTATTAAAACAAAAATAGCCATTGTAAGTAAAAGAATTGGAATTACTCCCTTTTTAATATTACTTATATCTTTTCGATTATTATATAAATATTTACTTGTAAATATCATCATAGCCAGTTTCATAAATTCACTTGGTTGAATACCAAATGGTCCAATTCCAAACCAACTTTTACTTCCATTTCTAGTCGTTCCAACAAACAATACTAGTATTAATAAAACAAAACAAATGGAAAATATTTTATTACCATATTTATAATAAAGAAAATAATCTATTTTACTAAATTTATACATTAAAACTATACCAATTAATAAAAATATTCCTTGGCTTTTAGCATATTTAAAAGCATCATCAAACTTATATGCCGCCCAAACATTTGATGAAGAATAAACCATCAATAATCCAAATAGCGATATTATAATAACACTTATGAAAAGACCTAAATCCATTTTTCTCATAACCACACCCCATATACTAACGCAAGCATTGCTGCTATTAAACCAAAAGTCCAAAACATTTTTACGATGTCTGTTTCTTGCATGCCCATTTTTTCAAACGTATGATGTATAGGAGTCATAGGAAATATTCTTTTTTTAGTTAATTTATAAACTGTTATTTGAATAATGCAACTTACTGTTTCAATTACAAACACAATACCAATTAGTACTAATAATAATTCATGCCTGGTAATAATTGCATAAGCTCCTAAAGTAGCACCCAAAGCCAAGGAGCCTGTATCACCCATGAATACTTTAGCTTTACTCGTATTAAAAATTAAAAATCCAAGTAAAGTCCCAACTAAAATGAAACAAACCATGGCAATATCTTCATAACCTAATAACCAATCCGTATTCCAAGAAATAATTCCAAATGTTAAAAAAGCAATAACACAAAGTCCCCCTGCTAAACCATCTAGTCCATCAGTTAGATTTACTGCATTACTACTAGCTACTAAGACAAATAAAATAAATATTCCATATAACCATCCTAAATTCATCTTAATATTAAGGCTATGAATCCATAGTAATGGTTCATTATCCCCTTTCATAAAAAGGTAAAAAAATCCAATAGCCACCACAACCTGTAGCATAAATTTTTGACCTTTTGTTAATCCCTTATTATCATGTTTTTTTATTATTAAAAAGTCATCTATAAAACCAATAATCGCATACCCTAAAAAGGTAAAAAGAATAATTCCTAATGTATAACTCACCATTATCTTAGAAAGTAATATAAAAATTATTGTAATAGCTACTGTTGGAATTATAAAGATAAAACCTCCCATAGTAGGCGTCCCTTGTTTATCTTTATGGGCTCTTTGTAAGTAAACACTTAAACTTTGATTAGCATGTATTTTTTTTAAAATTGGAATGATAATAAGGCCTAAGATAACAGCCATAATAAAGCCTATCATCATAGCCATTATCGATTTAACAAGTATAAGCATTATATCATCTCCTTATTGTGTGAATAATCTTACAGTTTTTCCTTCATCTAATTTCGTACCACCTTCTGGTGACTGATGTAATACTTTATCACCATTTCCCTCTACTACTACAGTTAATCCTTGCAACTGCTTTTTAGCATCATTTACATCTTCACCTGTTACATCTTTAACAGTAACTGTTTTTGGATCAGGATATTTATATTTTTTATCCATTCCCCCACTAGGTTTAGGGATGTCTAAAGCTTTTATAGAATCTTTTAATACCGATTTTGATATTGGACCAACCGTTGTTCCTCCATATTGAACAGTCCCTTTAGGATTATCAATAGCTATATATACAACAACTTGAGGATTATCAGCAGGTAAAAAGCCAATAAACGATAAAATATAGTTATTAGATAAATATTTTCCATCTTGAACTTTTTGGGCTGTTCCAGTTTTTCCACCCACTCTATATCCATCAATATAAGATGTTCTTCCACTACCATTTGCAACAACACTTTCTAAAGCTTCTCTTACTTTAGCACTTGTTTCTTCCGTAATTACTTGTCTTACCTTAGTAGGTTTATTTTCTTTAACCACCATATTAGTTTCTGGTTCATTAACGCTTTTTACAATATATGGTTTATAAAGTGTTCCCCCATTAATAGCAGCGCTCACAGCCGTTACTTGTTGAATAGGCGTTACCGAAACACCTTGGCCAAAAGCTGTAGTTGCTAATTCTACTGGACCCACTTTATCTAAATTAAATATTATTCCACTAGCTTCACCATTTAAATCTACACCAGTTTTTTTACCAAAACCAAATTTATCTATATACTCAAACAATACATTTTTTCCAAGTCTTTGCCCTAAAACAACAAAACCTGGGTTGCAAGAGTTTTCAACTACTTGCATAAATGTTTCTTTTCCATGTCCTCCATGTTTCCAACAATGAAGATTAGCATTTTCAACTTTTATACTTCCTTTATCATAAAATGTATCTTTTTGAAGATCAACCTTACCTTCCTCTAAAGATGCAGCTAAAGTAATTATTTTAAATGTTGATCCCGGTTCATATGTTGCCCAAACTGGTAAATTTCTATTTATTTCTTCAATACTATAGTTTTTATAATTGCTAGGCGAAAAATTTGGTCTGGCAGATATAGCTAATATTTCCCCACTATTTGGATCCATAACCAAGCCTATAGCTCTATCTGGATTATATTTTGTAACAGCATTACTTAACTCTCTTTCAAGTGAAGCCTGAATTTGATTATTTATAGTTAATGTTATATTCATTCCATCTTGTGGTTGCTCATAAACTTCACTTAATTTAAGTTTATTTCCTTTAGCATCACTATAATATTTAATTGCCCCATCTTTACCAGTTAAATAATTATCATACGTTAATTCAATTCCACTTAACCCCTGATTATCAATTCCAACAAACCCTAATGTATGTGACATATATGTATCAAATGGATAAACCCTTTGGGACTCTTTTACTAAATAAACTCCATCTAATTTTAAATTTTTAATTTTATCAGCTATATCATACGAAAGTCTTCTTCCTTCAGGATGAACTCTTTCAATTGATGTTTTTTTATTTATATGTTTATACATAGCATCATAACTAACATTTAATATTTGAGAAAGTTTTTTAGTAGTTTCTTTTTTATCCTTTATTTGATTAGGAATTACTACTAGTGATGTAGTAGTAGCATTATCAGCTAAAATAACACCCGTTCGATCATAAATTAGTCCCCTATCAGCCTTTATTGGTAAATTTCTACTCCATAAATTACTAGCATAGTTATTTAATTTTTTATAATCAATTACTTGTATATAAAAAACCCTTGCAATTATTACTATAAATATTATAAATATTGAAATTAAAACAATTTTCATTCGACTATGAATACTTTTAAAAAACATTGCTTATCACCAATTAAATATATGTTTATATAATAATAATTTTGACAAAAGAAAAAAGAGAATTTTTCTCTTTTAAAAATCACATGTTCCATTTTGCATACTTACATAATTTCTTAAAGCTGCTTTACCTTCTTCATTATTAGTTGCACTAGTAAAATATTCACCATTTATTTCATCTATATCAGATTGTGATTTATTTTGGCTTCCTAATTTATAGCTTGTTACTAATCCTTCATTTAAGGTAAATACTGCATCTTGGCCATTTATATGGCAAGTAAATTCTTCGCCTTTACTACATCCTGTTAATAGAAATAATCCTATTAATAATACTAATATTTTTTTCATTTTTCCTCTCCCTTATACTATTTATATTATTGTTCCTCAAGAATTATATATGGATCTGTTTGAGCACCTGTTCCAGTTAAAGTTATATTAGGTGTTAAATATAATGATGGATAAACACCTTTTGGTTTATTTAAAGGACTTCCTCCACCAAAACCACCATTTGATGATAATGCCCATACATAAAATTGATGACTTCCTCCACCAGTATTATAGTAAGGCGATATAAGCCACTGTGCAGTTGATCTAGTTAACCAAGTTGTACTACTACAACCTGAAAATTCTGACAAATAAGTACTATCGCATCCTTTTTTAGATATTGATTTTACATAATCTGTAGGGTTTAATAATGCAATTTTACCATTCCATTTATATTTTTTTTCATCTAATAAATCTCCCTCTAGAGTTTTTGCGGCTCCTCCTTTTGTATATTCTCTAAGATCACCAACATTCCACATATGATTGATTATTAAAAGCTTAGATGAACTATTTAAACTATTATAGTATGTATTGTTTAAATAAGTGTTTAGATAAGCTTCTTTATCTGGTAGACTTTCTGTATAACTCTTAGAACCAATTATATATGTAAAATCCGTTGTATGATTACCAGATGAATCTAGCATTGTTGTTTTACTTCCCCATATTTTACAACCACTATAAGTGGTATTATTATAACCTTTACAATATCCTTCGACAGCCGTTCCTCCTCTTGTTTCATTAATAGAACTAGCATATATATATCCCTCTTTGCGCAATGATGAATTTTCTTCATATCCTGGATCGAAAACCATATTTCCTATACTGGAATCTTTTACTATCTTTAAACTTCCATCATTTTCAAAAGAAACTATTCTCCATAATTCACCATTAAACTTAATATAGTTATCCGGTTTAACACCTTTATACACACATCTTCCTTCTTCAGTAGGATCGGCATATAATCCATCACCAGAAGTTGTATTGCAATATTTATTTTTTAAAACTGTTGGTGTAATAGAATTGTCAATATTTACTTCAGTTGAAATAGTCGCAAAACTTCCATCATCAAATTGCGCATATACTCTTCCACCAAGGCCAGCTTTTTCTTTTAAACTAATTCTATTTATAAAATCTTTCATTGACTGACTGATATTTGAATCATTATTTGTTTTTAAATAATCTTTAAAAGTATTTACACTTGATGAAGTATATAAAAGAGTTTTTAAACCCATTGCCTCAGCTTGACTATTACAAAAATTAACATCAGTTAAACCTATTTCAGTATTACATCCTTTTGGATCATTTTTTGTTTGATATAGTGTTAGATATGTTTGATTCTCCATTTTTTCAGGTAACTTATCTAATATATCTTCCGTTTTAAAATAATTAACCATTGACCCCAAGTTATAAATTGCTTCTACTTTATTATAATTATAACTATTTTTATAACTATCAAAAAGAGTTTTAAATTGTACAAAAAGCAATGTTAGAACAGTTAAAACAAATGTAGAAACGACTAAAGATTCAGCAAGTAAAAATCCTTTATTGTTAATTTTTGTCATATTTTTTTCTCCTTTTAATTCTTTTTCAATTGTATTTATATTAAATATATTATATAATATATTTAGGATAAAATCTAGTCCTAAAGGAATAATAAAGAGGTGAAAAAATGCTTAAAACATTTGATTATCAAAAAATACCAATCGTTGATGTTGTAAATGAAATTTTAGTTGATGCATCAAAAAGAGGCGCAAGTGACATTCACTTTGATCCATATGAAGAATATTTATTAGTACGTATTCGTATTGACGGTGAACTAGTAGATTATACAGAAGTTCCTAATACCGTTAGAGATTATTTAGTAACTCGTATTAAAACTATTTCTAGAATGAACATTACTGAATCCAGATTACCCCAAGATGGGGCGATAAAAGCTACATTACAAGATATTGATTTGGATTTGCGTGTTTCTTCTTTACCTGTTAGTACTGGTGAAAAAATTGTTATTCGTATTTTGGATTATTCAATGAGTTTAGCTGGTATTGAAGAATTAGGTTTTAGTGAAAGCAATTATAAAAAAATATTAGAAATGATTAATGTTCCTAACGGTATTATTTTAGTTACAGGTGCTACTGGTTCTGGTAAATCAACTACAGTATACTCTATTTTACAATATTTAAATAGATCTACTACTAACATAATTACTGTTGAAGATCCCATTGAAATGGACATTGCTGGTATTAATCAAGTACAAGCTAATAGTAAAATAGGTCTTACCTTTGCAACCGCACTTCGTTCTATTTTACGTCAAGACCCAAATATTATTATGATTGGAGAAATACGTGATACAGAAACAGCAAAAATTGCCGTACGTGCTTCTATTACTGGTCACTTAGTATTATCAACAATACACACTAATAATTCACTTAATACTATTGAACGTTTAATTGACATGGATGTTCAAAAATACTTATTAGCATCAGCCTTAGAAGGTGTTGTATCACAAAAACTTGCTAGAAAATTATGCCCTCATTGTAAAGTAAAAAGACAAACTAGTGAATATGAAAAAACTATTTTTAAAACAGTTTTAAATCAAGAAGTTAATGAAATATGGACAGCTGAAGGCTGTGAAGAATGTCATGATGGTTATAAAGGTCGTATTGCCATTCATGAAGTATTACTTATTAATCAAGAAATTAGAGATGCTTTAAGTAATAACGTTTCTAAAGAAAAACTTCGTGAACTTGTATATCGTTCAGATGTTACAACTATGCTTCAAGATGGCTTTGAAAAAGTTATTCAAGGATTAACAACTTTTGAAGAAATTTTAAAATTAATTGAGCTTGAAGATGATGAAAGACATGGTGGAAATTCTGACTTAAAAGAAGCTATTGCGGAAACAAAAGAAGCTTTAGCCGCTAAAGAACAAATAGAAATTCAAGAAGATAAAAATGAAACCACTGGTCAAAGAGAACATCATGTTATTGATAATTTAGAAATTGAAAATTTAGATATTTAAAAAAGTGATTTAATATCACTTTTTTTGATTGATTTCCTTGGCAACTACACCTTTTAATTCTCCCTTTGTACTTGCAGTAATCGTTCTAGTTTCACCTGGTTTTAAATTTTTACCAATATTTCCAAGTAGTGTAATAACATTATTACCTTTTTTATCCTTTAAAATTATATCAACATTTTCAATATTATTTACTTCCTCTTTTTTATTGGTAACCGATGCAGTAAATGTACTATATTCTTTATCAGTAATTAAAGCAATATTAGTAAATTCTAGGCCCTCATATGTTTCATCTTTTATTAAATTTGCCGATGTATTAGCATATATTCTCTTTTCCTCTTTTGCTGGTGCTAATGGTTCTTTTTTGTATAAAAATGCACTTACAACGATTAATACTATTAATAGTATACATATTACCAAGATACATAAAAATCTTTTATTCTTAAATGCTTCTTTAAATTTCATATATTCCCCTACTTTCTATAATTTATTATAAATTATTTTTATCATTTATTCAAGACAATAAAAATAAAAAGTTCACATATCATGTGAACTATAAATAATTTTTTAGTTTTTCAATATATCCATTACTTGATTTATTAATATCCCTAGCTAAATTAATAATTTTTTTATCAGCTTCTTTTTCATATTTTTTGATTTTTTTATCTAATTCTAATCTAGACATTGTAAGACCTTGAATTAACATGTCTGCTATTTTAGCATCACTATTATCATTTCCGATTTCTCTTTTCACTCCTAGTTTTTCCATAACTTTAGCCATTAACCCATATGGTTCTGGCTCTGCTTTATGTGACTTCAATTCTTTGATACATTTTCTTTCAAAATTTTTATATTCTTCATTAATATCATCTAATAATGTTTTAATTTTATTATCCTTTTCTGAAATCATCTTTTTTACATCAGTAATACCCGTAACTGCCATATTACTTATTTGATATAAACTATTTAATAATTCTAAATTTGCTTTCATTATATATCATCCTTTCTCTTTTATTATGGGTTTTTTTAAGGAAAACATACAACAAGTTTTCTATAAATTATTAATTATGATAACGTTAATAACATTAAAAAGACAAATTTCACAAAAAGTTATTTGTTCGCTTGTTTTAAAAATAATCTTATTATATAATTTTATCAGGAACATTTGATGTGAGTGTCGCCTTCCTATCTTTTAGAAGAAGGGAGGTAGATATTGATGAAAACTAAGACTTTTGTAATAAAAGTTCTAAAGCTCATTGCTATCATTTTGTTACTTTCTACCTTACTGGTGTTAGCAATAAAAAAATAGACACTCATCAGCTTTGATAGAGTGTCACAACTAATTTAATTAAAGGCGACATTCACTTGCAAGATCGAATGTTCCTCTTTTTTATTTTATGAAGTTTCCTTCATCTATATACATCTTAACATAAAAAAGAACTTCTGACAAGTTCTCTATAAAGTTCAAATTAATTGAACGTATTTTTAAATGGTAGTCTGCACGGGATTTGAACCCGTACATATACGCTTGAGAGGCGCACGTGTTAACCCTTTCACCAGCAGACCAAATAATTTTAATAACATTATTATCTTAACATTATTTTTCTATTTTTACAATAAAAAAGTAAGAAAATTTTTCTTACCTTTTACATGCCTTTTTTTCTAACCATCATATCATCGCCATATAAACCATCTAAATATTTAAGCCCAGCATTATATATAGTTGATTTACTAACTGATTTAATAAATATATCATCTTCCCTGTTAACCTTATTTCTTTGCCCATATGAAAGTGTCTTAACTAAAACAATTCCTAAACCTAAATTTTTAGCACTTTCAATGTCATTTTTAGTAATTTCATCATAACAATAAATAGCAAACATTTCTGGAACCTTTAATTGACTATTTATGTCATCATTTCTATCATCATTACGCTGTAATAGAACAATTTCGTCAAAGAAATTACTTTTACTAGTAAGCTGCTTTGGAGTATTTAAAGTGTATACTCTATCTGTTGCCCTTGCCGCTTCTCTAGTATAATATGAGAATGAATCTGATGGAAATACATGAACTACTTGATTTTCAGGAAAATCGCTAAAAGCAATATGATAAAATATATGAGGGTCTTTATATGTATTTAATTTTTTTGAACAATCCAAAGAATATGAACATCCATCAACATTATAATAAATATCTGATGGTTGCATTGGATTAACTTTTTGTTTAAGTAATGCTTTTACAAATATATAAAAATCATCACCATTTAAGACATATATATCTACACCTTTTTCCTTTGATAATTCTTCATCTTTATACTTTTGAATAGTTTGCTTATTAAGCATACTTTTTTTAATAAGCTGGATTTGTTTTTCTTTAGCGCTTTTAATAGCATCATAGAATTTTTCCATCATATTTGATTTTTTTAGCATTTCATGAAGTTCTATTTTTTCATCATAATAAATTTTATCAAGCATTAAAATTTTATTATATATTTCAATATCCTCATCACTTAAAGTTCTACCTTCAGTATTTTGAAATTCACATAATTGTTTCAAATCCAAAAAGAAATTATATGGAAGTTGTTTAAAATGATAATCAATAATCATATCTGTAATTTCAAAGTTACTTTCTTCACGTAAAACGCTATATATTGCCCCATCATCTTGATCTTGGCATAATTTTAATAATTTATCTTTTAATTGTTTTCTATGATATTCAAAGCAAAAAGAATTAAGATATTTATTTAATATTTCATCTAAATAATTATTAGGATCTTCATCTAATTTATCACATATTTCTTTAAAACAATTATAGTATTTAGTAAGTAATCCCCACTCGTCTGAATAATCTTTTAATTGTTTATCATAATATATTTCGCGTGCCTTTTCTATTTTTGAAACGTCATTACTTTCATTCAAACCATCAACTAATGCACGATACTCTCTTACTTTATTTATAGAAACTAATTTAGAGAAAAACTTTTCCTCATTTAATAAGAATTTAGGAATAATAATACCTTTATTAAATATTGAATAAATATCTTCATAAGATAAATCATCTAAACTTGTAAATCTAATATCACGGTTAAAGACATATTCAGCAATATCTTTATTATTAGTTATTAGCTTCAAAATTATATTATACGGTAAACTAACATTCTTAACCACTTCATATTGAGCTTGGGGTTCTAAGTGAAATATTAATTCATCTAACGTTTTTATATCGATTTTATCTATAGCATAATCTACAATTCTTACAGCACTTTCATTAGGAATTTTAAATATAAAATAAGAATTTTTTAACCTATTTATTACAATATCACAAAATGATGGCATTTTAGAAAGTTCATCAACAAAACTTAAGTGATGACCAAGAAGTTCATTAATAGAACTATTAAAAAATATAGAATTTTTTAATAGTTGAATTCCTTCCTCATCTAAAAGATTTATCATAATGTCATCACTAGCTTGTTTCAGGAATAATGAAAAATAACCATTATTAATTAATTTTTCTTTCAACTTTTTATCTTTTAAAATATTTAATTGTTTATTGTTATAAAGTATATAATCAAGTAATGAAAGATAATCCATGTCATATAATGTTGTTAAATCCATTTTAAGACCTTACCTTTCAATTAAGTTTAATGTATCTCTTGCTATCATTAGTTCTTCATCTGTTGGAACTACATAAACGTCAATCTTAGAATCATCACTACTAATTTTATTTATATCTCCTCGTTTTTTGTTTTCTTCTAAATCTAATTTAACACCTAAACATGCTAAATAATCACACACATCTTCTCTTAAAATATCACAGTTTTCTCCTACACCAGCTGTAAATACAATTACATCAGCACCACCTAGAAGAACATAATATTGAGCAATATATTCAACAATACGTCTTACATATTTCTTATAAGCTCTTATTGCATCTTTATTTCCTGCCTTCACTCCATCTTCTATGTCACGCATATCACTGCTAATTCCACTAACTCCTAGCACGCCACTATGTTTATTCAAATCATCCATAATTTGGTTAATGTCTTTTCCCTCTTTTTCCATAACAGGTGGTAAAATAGAAGGATCAATATCACCACTACGAGTTCCCATCATAACTCCAGCAAGTGGTGTAAATCCCATAGATGTATCAATACATTTTCCATTTTTTATAGCCGCTAATGAAGCACCATTTCCAATATGGCAACTAATTATATTTAAATTTTCTTTTCCATATAATTCAGATATTGTTTGAGCTATATATCTATGGCTTGTACCATGAGCTCCATATTTTCTAATTCCATATTTTGTATACCATTCATATGGCACTGGATAAATATAACTAGTTTCATCCATTGTTTGATGGAATGCTGTATCAAAAACAACAGTCATTGGAACATTTGGTAAAGCCTTTTGGAAAGCTCTTATTCCTTCCATATTTGCTGGATTATGAAGTGGAGCAAAATGTTTTATTGATTCTAATTTTTCCATTACCTCATCATCAACTAATACAGTTTTATCAAATATATCCTTACCTTGAACTACTCTGTGTCCAACACCTACTATTTCATCTAATGATTTTATTATATTCATGCTAGTTAATTTATCTAATAAAATATTAACTGCATCTATATGGTTTTCTAATTTTACAATTTCTTTTGTTTTTTCCTTACCTACTTTTATTGTGTAAGAGCTACCATCTATACCAATACGTTCAAATACACCACTAGCAATTACACTTTCATCAGTCATATCAAACAAACTAAATTTTAAAGAACTACTTCCTGCATTTATAGAAATTATTTTCATTTTTTACCTTCTTTCTTAACCTTATTATATCAAAATAGATCAGTATTGTATATATTATTTTATATATTAATAATGGTTATTGCCTATGTTATTTTTTTTGTTTATAATAAATTTAGAAAAGAAGTGATTTTATGGATAGACCTTTTACTGCTGATTCTTTATGGACATATGAAAATGGCGTTTTGAAAAATAAATTTGGTATTAAAAATATGAATGAATTAAATTTAAAAGAAAAAGAAATTATCAATAAAAAAACACCTAATATTAAACTAGATAAATTTGATATGGAAGAATTTATAAATTTACACAAATTTTTATTTGAAGATTTATATGATTTTGCCGGAATATTACGTAATGAAAATATTATAGATTATGGAGTCATGCTGTGCAAATACACAGTTATAAAGCTATGTCTTACAGATTTATTTAAATCATTTAATAAAGTAAAAATAAATTCCTCTTTGAAATTATGTGAATTTTTAGCTTATTATTATAGTGAGCTTTGTATAATTGCTCCCTTTAGAGACGGAAATGATATTGTTATTAAAAAATTTTTAGAATTATTTTGTAAAAGTTTAGGCTATGATTTCTCGTTTGAAAATATAAACGAAAAAGATCTTAAAGAAGCTACAATATATGCATTTTACAATGATACTAGTAAATTAATAAATATTTTTAAAAAGGCTTTTTAGCCTTTTTATGTTTGAATTAATATATGAGGATTTTTTTCTAAAACAAGCCAATTTAATATATATCTTAAATCTTCCTTTGCTAATGAAATACACCCTTTTGTATAATCTTTATTTTTTATATGAATAAATATAGCTGATCCTTTTTTATTATCGGAATTTATTGTATTGTATTCAATTATTAATCCTAATTCATATTCCTTGTAATCTATTAAATGTTCAGCTGTTTCCCAAGTTACTTTATCATTATTTATTATATAAGAATAATTGATATTATTTTTTCCATTTAATTCTATCCATTTATTATAAAAATTAGAATTTACATCATCTATCCAATAACTATTTTCAGTTATTTTCATATACGGATATTTTATTATTAAATTTTCTGTTCCAAAAGCTGGCCCTAACTTAAATAATCCTAAAGGAGTTTTTAAATCGCCTTCTATTTTATTTTGAGATACTCCTTCTTTACCTAAACATATATTTTTTATTATTTTTTTGGTTTCCCACTTTTCATTAAACTCTTTTAAATATAATTTTTTTTCTTTAGCATTTACAATTATAAGTTGTTTCATATATCACCTTCATATAAATGTATGCAAGAAAAAAAGAGAAATTAATCTCTTGGTTCAAAAATTAATGATAAAAAGAAAGCAAAAATAATTGCCGCACTAATACCTGCAGCTGTTAAATCCAAAGTACCTCCGAAAAGTCCAGTAATACCTTCTGTAGTATAACCATGAATTGCTCCATGAGTAAGCATATGTCCAAAACTAGTAATTGGTACTAATGCTCCTCCTCCAGCCCATAATATTAATTTATCATAAATGTTAAAAGTATCTAAAAGTGCTCCTACCACTACAAACATAACTGTAATATGTGCTGGTGTTAAATTAGTCTTATCCAAAATAACCTGTCCTAAAGCACAAATAAATCCAGCTAACAAAAATGCATTTAAATAAATCACTATGCCACCTCCAAACTAACAGCATGTGCTATTGCTGGAATAGTTAATTTTTGATTAGCCATAGTTTGACTCATTAAAGCACCTGTTGCTACTAACAAAACTTTTTTAATTTTACCTTTTTTCATTTGATCAAAAATATAACCATATGTAACTAATGGAGCACAAGCAGGTCCACTAGCACCAGCATATACTGGCTGATTTTCTAAATCATAAAGCATAGTTCCAGTATCATTGTAATTTTTAAGATTAACACCATACTCAGTCTGCATATATTCTTTTAAAATCTTTTTACCGTAAATACCTAAATCACCAGTTAAAACTAAATCATAATAATCTATATTTCTACCAGTATCTTGTAAATGCTTGTAAATAGTATCAGCCGCTGCTGGAGCCATAACAGCTCCCATATGAAAAACATTATTAATCTCAGAATCAATAACCGCTCCAACAGTTCCACTTTCAATTTTTATTCCTTTTTTAGTATTAGTAAGTAAAGCTGCGGCACTACCAGTAGAAGTAAACGTCGTAGTTTTTGGTTTTGGCCCTCCATACTCTACTGGATATCTAAACTGTTTCTCAGCAGCATTATTATGTGAAGAAGTAAAAGCAATAACTTTTTTTGCATAATTATTTTCTACTAAATTAGCTGCCGTAATAAGCCCTAATGTACTACTAGCGCAAGCAGCATAAATTCCAATAAAACTTCCATTAGATTTAGTAGCCGCATAATTAGAAGCCGTTATTTGATTAAGCAAATCTCCTCCAACTAAAGCCTCAATTCCAAATTGATTATTCCCACTTTTCTCAAGTAAAATATCAATTGCATCACTTACTGATTTACTTTCAGCCTGTTCCCAAGTTTTAGTATTAAAATATAAATCATGATAACTATGATCAAAATACTTACTTAAAGGTCCATTAGCCTCATATGGACCAGTTACTGTCGCTGTTTCGTTTATAAAAACATTATTATATTTTATTGTCATTATATACACCCCACAATCGATCTTAAAATACTAAAGGTCCATGCACTAACAACCCCAAAAATAATAACCGCTCCAGATAATTTTAACATATTAGCCCCTATACCAGTTACTAAGCCTTCTTTCCTGTATTCTAAAGCAGCACTCATTGTTGCATGAGCAAATCCCGTAATAGGAATTATTAAACCACATTTACAAAAATTAACCCATTTATCAAAAAAACCAAAACAAGTTAATAAACAACTAATGAAAATTAAAGTAATAAGCATACAAACAGTAGCTTCTTTAGTAGAAATAGATAAATAGAAACTATAAAGATCAATTAACCCTTGTCCAATCATTCCCATAATTCCACCTGTAATAAAAGCTACAAGAGCATTATAAAAAGTATCTTCTTTAGGACTATTTTTATCTACTAATGTTTTATATTTTGTCTTTTCCATATTTTTCCTCCCAAAATTATTATGGAAAATATATATTTTTTTATACAAAAAACTAGATTTTTAAAAATCTAGTTACTTTTTGAAATTATATTTTTTTAACTTTCTTAACTATAGTTTTCTGTCATTACCTTTTCGCACAATAAGATAATCCACCACTAGGTAAAACAGGACAGTTATCAGTGTTATCACTAGTATTTTCACCATCACCAGCGCCTGTTGCTATATATAAATTATCAGTTCTACAAAAATATCCTATAGGCCCAGAAGTAAAATCATTGCAATTACCCCCATGAGATAAAAACCATGATTGTTGACTTTGTATCAAAGCTTTATTTTCAAGATAATGTCCACTTCCACCTTGCATACAATATTCTTGATCAATTACAAAACACGTATATGAAGCTGTTATTTTATTATCTTTTACCTCATGTTTTAAATAATGATTCTTACCTAAAGTACTTGGATCTGTTGTTGTTTCTATTCCTTCTATGCTATCTCCTATATTTAATCGATCTGTTGTATACCTATATACCACTCCATTTACATTACACTTACCATCCTCTTCATATTGATAAGTATATTTATTACCTTTAAAAGTGACTAATACTGAACCATTAAATGTTTCATTCATTTCAGTAGCTAATTTACTACTTTTTTTGTATTTTGGATTTTTAATATCTTCATCAGAAAGAAATCCAGCTTTTTTTAATTTTGCAATGCTTACACATTTATAATTTCCTTCTGTTTGATCCGGAAGCTCCAAAGAATTTTTTGACATATAAGTTCTAGCAGATTCTTCAATAGCTCTAATTTGTTCATTATATGCCTTTTCTCTAGAATCGTTTATCATTGTATTAACATTTGGTACAGCTATTAAAGCAATTAAACCAAGTAAAGCAATTATTGATATAAGTTCAACCAAAGTAAAACCTTTATTTTTCATAGTATCACCTAGTTTAATTATAATTTAAAGCCTATTAAAAGTCAATTGAGTGTTTTTCTTAATTTTACAAGCACCTTTTTTTCACGCCTAGATACGTCAACTTGTGACAACCCTAAATTATTAGCAATCTCTGTTTGTGTCATATCTTCAAAATAACGATTGATCATAATTGTTCTTTCAGGCTCACCTAATAAACTAAGCTCCGTTTTAAGGGCAATTAATGTATCATAATCAATATCTTTGCCGCCAATGATTTCATGCATAGAATATGCATCATCATAAAGCATTTCATCCATACTATAACACTGTGAATTATAATTAATAACACTTTCAAGATCTTGTAAAGGAATATTTAAATATTCACTTAATTCATAATTAGTAGGTGCTTTCATTAATTTTTGAGTAAGAATTACTCTAGCTTTATCAATTTTACTTTTAAGTCTTGATAAATCACGGCTTATTTTTACTGTATTATCTTCCCTAACAAAATTAGACATTGCTCCAAAAATGTAAGGATATGCATAAGTAGTAAATTTAGTATTTCTACTAGCGTCAAAATTTTTATAAGCTTCTATCATACCTATACATCCAACTTGATATAAATCATCAATACTTTTATACTTATTAAATTTATTAGCAACACTATATATTAAATCCTCATTTTCTAATATAAGTGATGTGATATCATCCATTTTCTTCCTCCTTTAAGAATTAATTAAATAAGTAGCCGATAATTCATCAAAAATTACATGTGCATCAAATTCATTTAATAATTTATTATTATTTTTAACACAAATAAAACATTTACCATTGTTATTCTTACATAAATAAAAACACTTTTTTAACGTCTTTATTCCAATCTCATCAATATTAGTTAAATTTTGAATATTAATAACAATATTTTTAATACCAACTTGCTTAATTAAAAGAAAAACATCTCTATCAAATTTTTTCCTTGTAAGTTTTGTTAAATCTCCAAATAATCTAACAAATAAAATACCAACTTTTGAATCTATTTCAATGTCCAGCATATCATCACCGTTTATACTTTAGCACACTTATAAAACAATTAATATGCTTTCGACAAAACTAGAATTTTTAAGATAATTTTTTATTAAAATAAGATTGCATCTGCAATCTTATTCTTCTTTATTTTCTAATTTAACAAGAACTTCTCTAGGTTTAGATCCATTAGAAGGTCCAACTATTCCTCTTTCTTCTAAAAGATCAATACATCTAGCAGCTCTATTATATCCAAGCCTAAAACGACGTTGTAATAAAGATGCACTAGCTTTACCTTGACTAATAACAAACTCAACTATTTCATTATACAATGGTTCCTCATAATCATCATTTTGAACCATTGTAGTAGCCCCTTTATCTTCTTCACTAATAGTCAAACTATTATCATAAACAGCTTTTTGCTGAGAAATAGTATAATCAACAACTTTCTTAATCTCATCATCACTTATGAAATTACCTTGAACCCTAGTAGGAACATTCTCACCTTGTGGTAAAAATAACATATCACCTTTACCAAGCAATTTCTCTGCACCACTCATATCTAAAATAGTTCTAGAATCAATACTACTTGATACAGCGAATGAAATTCTTGATGGAATATTAGCCTTAACAACCCCTGTAATAACATCTGTACTTGGTCTTTGTGTAGCCACAATCAAATGAATTCCAGCAGCTCTAGCCATTTGTGTAATACGCATAATTGAATCTTCAACTTCCTTAGCAGCTACTAACATTAAATCAGCGAGCTCATCAATAATAACTACAATATAAGGAAGTTTTGAAGCTTTTTCATCATCTGATAAACTTTCATTTTTCTTTTCAATATAAGCATTATATCCAGCAATATTCTTAGTTTTACTAGCTTCAAACATATCATATCTATCTTCCATAATTTTAACAATTTTTTGAAGAACAATATTCGCTTTTTTAGGATCAGTAACAACTGGAGTTAATAAGTGCGGTACCCCATTATACATAGAAAGTTCAACTTTCTTAGGATCAACTAATACAAGCTTAACTTCATCTGGTTTAGTTCTCATTAAAATGGAACTAATCATACTATTAATACATACTGATTTACCTGATCCAGTAGATCCAGCAACCAGCAAATGCGGAGTCTTATCAATCTCACAAAATATTGGATTACCCATAATACTTTTTCCTAAAGCGACAAGTAATTTACTTTCCTCTTTAGGTTTTGGAACAGCCTCCAAAATTTCTCTTACTGCTACTGGCGTAACTTGCTTATTAGGAAGTTCAATACCAACTGTTTTCTTACCAGGAATTGGTGCCTGAATACGAACATCTCTAGCCCCTAATTCCAAAGCAATTTCTTTATTTAAAGCTGTAATCTTTGAAAGCCTTGTACCAGACTTAATTTCAAGTTCATATTGTGTGACTGAAGGACCAATATTAGCAGCCACAACTTTACCTTCAACCCCAAAATCATTAATTACTTTTTCTAAATCTGTAACAGTTGATTTAATTGCGTCTTGATTGGCCTTAATAGCACCTTTACGATCCTTAGGTTTAGCAAGCAAAGTAATAGGCGGTTTTTTATAACCTTTCGTATCCATCGTTTCATCAACCGAAGTAGTAGGCTCTGAAACTTCTTTTTTTGGTAATTCATCGATAGAAGAAATAACTAACTTACCATCATTTTCTTCTTCTTCATATTTTTCTTCAGCCTCTTTAGCCGCTCTTTCAGCTTTTAAATTAGCTTGAAGTTCCTTAGCTTGTGATAATTTTTCTTTTAAAGCATTAACAGCATCATAAATAGAAATACCCGTAAACATAATTGTTCCACATATAATTAAAGCAAAGCACACAACTGTAGTTCCTTGTAAAGTCAAAAGTTTAACTCCACATATAGCAAAAATAGCTCCAATCATGCCTCCACCTTCAATATTTTCAGCATGTTTAATAAAACCAATTAAATTATTTAAAGTATCCTGTAAAATAGACATAGTAGAATTGCTACCATCTAATTGTTGTAAATATTTAGTATGTGATAAAATCAAAATACCAAGAATTAAAATATATAAACCAATCAAATTTGATGTTAAAAAATCTGGAAGTTCCCTTTTTACCATCATATATATTCCACAAATTCCAACAGCAAGCAATGGAACAATATACCATCCACCAGCTAAAAAACCGGCAAATCCCTTAATAATATCAGCCACTGGTCCAAAAGGACAACATCCAATAATTGCAATTAAAATTAAACCAATACCTTTAAGTTCAACTGAATATGATGAACTTTTTTTATTATTTGTTTTTCTCTTTTTCTTTTTAGCCATGTTCCTGCCTCCATTATTACTACTTTATTATAACATTTTTCAAGTTAAAGAAAAAGCATACCCTGTAAATTTTTGTATAATTTTATAAAAGAAAAAGAAACTCAATTTAAAGCTTCTATTTCTTCTTTAGATAATCCAGTAATTTCAGAAATTAAATTAATATCCATT
>CANATJ010000018.1 GCA_947364595.1 uncultured Bacillota bacterium
TTTTTTCAATTGTTATGAATTTAAAAACTAGAATTTTTTATGATTCTAGTTTTATTTCTACTACTTTATCGCCTACTGCATCCCCAGCTTTAATACTTTGACTAGTTACATGTCCATAACCTTCTAATTTATATTTATATCCTAAAGCATTCATTAAATATATTACTTCTGATC
Source organism: uncultured Bacillota bacterium (assembly GCA_947364595.1). Taxonomy (GTDB): domain Bacteria; phylum Bacillota_I; class Bacilli_A; order RF39; family UBA660; genus Coprosoma. The sequence goes on from CANATJ010000018.1 coordinate 175, forward strand.
TAGAATAATTTTTAATGTCTGGCATAATCCCTTTTTGACCATTAGTAATTAAGAATACTTTATCATATGAAAGGACAGTTTGTCCTTTACTTGGATATTGGCTTATTACTTTGTCACCATTACCAATAGTAATTGTTTTTATATTGTTTTGGTTTAAAAGATTTGTTACATCGCTTACTTTTTTATTTGTATATGAATCTAAAGTTAGTGATGTTACGGTACTGTTATTTTTGGTTATTTCGGTAAACATATTTTTATATTTAGCTATATTTTTCATTAGATTAACAACTGATGTACTAATAACTGTTGATGAAGCTACATTTGGCTTTTTAGCGGCGGCATAGATAATTACTTCCGGATTATCTTTTGGATACATTCCAGCGAATGAATAAATATGATTATTTTTCGAATAACCTTTTTCTTTTTTATCATATATTTGTGATGTTCCAGTTTTACCTATAACATCGAAGCCTTCTATTTTATATTTTTTTCCAGTTGCGGCACCATCTTCACTATTAACTACATTATACATAAGATCTTTTATTTCACTTATGGTTGACGTTTTAATCAGTGATTTTGTTTTTTCTATTTCCCTTTTATAAGTTATTTCTTTGGTGTTTGGATCTTCTATTTTTAAAACGATATGTGGAGTTAATTCTTTTCCATCATTAGCAAGCATTGATAAAGCTTTTAGGTGCTGAACAACGGTTGTATTAATTCCTTGTCCAAAAGCAGCATTGGCAACTTCTACAGGATATTTAAAATCGATTTTTCCATTTGATTCACGAGCTAAGTCAACTCCTGTTGATTTGCCAAAACCATATTTATTAAAACATGTTCTTAAATCTTCTTTATCAATAAAACGGTCAATCATAAAGCTAACTCCTACGTTAGATGAATATTCAAATCCTTTATTAAAGGTCACTGTTCCCCATCCTATATTGTTCCAATCTTTAATAGTAGCATCTGCTACTTGAATGCTTCCTGATCTAAATGTATCATTACCTTTATATGTACCTTTTTCCATGGCACACATATAGGTATATATTTTCATGGTTGAACCTGGTTCAAAAGCATTTGATACTAATGGGTTTTCATAATTTATTATATCTCTTTTGTTAGGATTAAATGATGGTGTTGATGAGCTTGCTAAAATATCTCCTGTTTTAGCATCCATTACTGCCATGATTGTCCATTCTGGTTTATATTGTTCTTCGATTGCTTTAACTTCTGTTTCAACAAATCTTTGAATATTAGAATCTAGGGTTAAATATATATTACTACCATCTAAAGCATCAATTCTTGTTTCTTTAGTATCTGGTATTTTATACCCAAAACGATCTTGTTGATACTGTAAATAGCCATCTGTTCCTTTTAAAATTTCATCAAATTTGGCCTCAATTCCTAACTCTCCGTCAATGCTTGTTACTAGCTTACCATTTTCATCTTTGCTCTCGTTTGTTTTAGCATATCCTAAAATATATGAAGCAAAATCTCCATTTGGATAATATCTTTTATAAGTTTCTGTAAAATCGATGCCAGGAAGATTTAATTTTTCAATTTCGCTTTTTTTCATTTCTGTAATATTTTTTCCGGCATTTCCTAGTTCTATTTGATATTTTTTTTGATCTTTACCTTTCTGTAAGATGTCTTTTAATTTTTTTTCATCAGTATTTAAAATAGGCGCTAGGGCTTTAGCAGTACTTTCTATATCTTTTACATGATTTATTTGTTTTTTATTACTTCTATTTGGATCTAAATACGCTATCAAGGTATATGATGTAACATTATGAGCTAAAACGTTTGATTCAACATCATAAATTGTTCCTCTCTTTGCTGTTAAGGTTTTGGAAACAGTATTACGGTTAGCAGCAAATTGTTTCATGTTACGATTATTTATATTTGGTGATAGAGCTAAGAAACTATATCTAACAAAAAAGGCTATTAAGGTAAACAAAAAAACAAGAAAAACTTTTCTTGGGTATTTCCACTCACTTTTTTTCTTGGTTTTCTTGACCACTAAATCACCTCTTATTCGTCAACGACGACAATGTTATCATTATTATAAGCCAGTCCCATTTCTTTTACAACTTGTTTAACGTTTTCGAATGAAGTAAGTTCGTTTACTTTCATAGTTAAACTTTCATTGGTTTTTTCTTGATTATCGATATTATATTTTATTTCTTCGATACTCATTTTTAATTCACCAATAGAGGCTCCACAAAATATTTTGACTCCAAGCATTAAAATAAACGCAAAGACAGTATAAAAATATAACAATTTTTCACCTTTTGTTATTTTAGCTTTTTTTTGTCTTTTTTTTGCCATTTTATCAGCCTCTTTCTATTACTCTTAATCTTGCGCTTCTACAACGTGGGTTATTTTCTATTTCTTTTTTTGTTGGAGCTATATTAGCTATTATTTTATATTTTGGTTTATATTCTTCAGGAATTATTGGTAAGTTTTTTAGTTCTTTTGGAACACTACTTACTTCATTAAATATTTGTTTACATATTTTGTCTTCTAATGAATGGAATGTTATGACACAAATACGCCCATTAATGTCTAATAGGCTTAAAGCATCTAATAATGATTTTTTGAATACTTCTAATTCATTATTGACTTCTATTCTAATTGCTTGAAACACTTTTCTAGCTGGATGTGATTTTTGCCTGTATTTCATTGGAACGTTTTGCTTTATTATTTCAGCTAGTTGTAAAGTTGTTTCAATTGGTTGTTTTTCACGATTTTTTATTATTCCTTTGGCAATGCTAGAGGCATATTTTTCTTCCCCATAGCGATGAAAAATGGTTACTAATTTTTCATAGGAATACTCATTAACTACTTCATAGGCACTTAATGTTTGACTTTGATCCATACGCATGTCCAATTTGGCATCTTTATGATAACTAAAACCTCTTTCGGCAACATCTAATTGAGGTGATGAAACCCCAAGGTCAAATAAAATTCCATCTACTTTATTTGTTCTTTTTTGGATTTCGCTTTTTAGGTTAACGAAATTTTTGTTAATAATTTCATAATTGTTGCCAATTTGTTTTAGTTTTTTTTCTGATGCTTCAATTGCATTTTTATCTTGATCAAAGGCGTACAAAAATCCATTTTTTATTTGTTTTAAGATTAAGCTACTATGCCCAGCATATCCTAATGTACAGTCAACTATTTTACTATTATCTTTTAGATTTAAATATTTTATACTTTCTTCTAATAGGACGCTTATATGCATAGTTGTTTCCTCCTAAATTTGAGTGAATAAGTTATCGGCAATTTCTGATAGGCTATCTTCATTTTCATTTATGAAGTTATTCCAATTATCTAAACTCCAAATTTCTAGTCGCTCCCCTACACCAATTACGACACAGTCTTTTTGAAGGTTTGCATATTTAATTAGTGGGGATGCTATATTGATTCTTCCTTGTTTATCAAAATCTAAGGTCATGGCACCGGATAAAAAGAATCTCATAAAGTTACGGGCATCTTTTACATTGGGTAATTGTTGATACTTGGTGACTATTTTTTCCCATACTGTTTTAGGATAAATAAACAGGCAACCATCTAGGCCTCTTGTAATAACAAAGCTTTCACCTAATTCGTATCTTATTTTTGCTGGAATTGTTACTCTTCCTTTTTCATCAATTTTTTGATGGTATTCTCCCATGAACATAAAATCACCCACTTTGACCCACTATTATTCACTTTATACCACTATTCTACTATTTGAATTTAATTTTGTAAATACTTTTAAACTTATTTTTTGTTTTTTGTTTTGATTTTACATATGTGGAAAAGTTTTATCATATGTTTTTATATAAGTAAAAAAAAGAAAGTCCATGGACTTTCCTTTTAATAAAAAATACAAGAGCCTAGCAAAATTGCAAGTAAGATATATAATACTAAGATTATTAAATATCCATTATTGCTAGAACAGCGGTTGCATTCACAATGGTTGCATGGTTTTTCACATGAATTATTACAAGCCATAATTACTCCTTTCTAGAAGCTTAAATATAAGCCCCAAGTATGATTATTAAAAGAATAAATAAAACTAAAACGATTGCAGCTGTGCTTGTTCCTGTATTACACATATAAATCATCCTCCTTTTTGTCTTTTCACATTATTTTATGGAAATTTATCATTTATGTGATTACTTATGTGAAAAATAATTTAAAATTATTGTTTTTTGTATGAAAATTTGCTATTATTTATATGTATCATTATATGAAAGGAAGAATATTTGTGAATAAAAAAGTATTAATTGCTAGTGTACTTGCATTTACTATTTTATTAACTGGTTGTGGAAGTGCAGCCACTTTAAAAAATGGTCAGCAAGTAGTAGCGCAAATGAATGGCAAAAAAATTACTGCTGAAGATTTATACGATGAGCTTAAAAAACAAGGTGGTCAAGTTACTTTAACTAACATGATTGACGAATTTATTGTTAATAAGGAAATTAAAACTGACAAGGATGCTACTAGTTATGCAGACTCACAACTTGAATCTTATAAAAGTTCATACAAAAGCTATGGTAAAGATTTCAATGAAGCTTTGACTGCGGCTGGTTACAAAGATGAAGACCAATTTAAGGATTCTTTAATTCTTGAATACAAGAAAAAAGTTGTTACTGAAAACTATGTTAAAGACAATATTACTGAAAAGGAAATTAATAATTATTACAAAGATAAAATTTTTGGTAATATTGAAGCTAAACACATTTTAATTAGTCCAGACACTAAGGATAATATGTCTGATGAAGATAAAGAAAAAGCAGAAAACAAGGCTAAAAAAGAAGCTTCAGATATTATTAAAAAGTTAGATAAAGGTGAAAAATTCGAAGATTTAGCCAAAAAATATTCTGACGATAAAGGTACTGCTTCTAAGGGTGGTAAATTAACTGTTACTTATGGAGCTGTGGTTGATGAATTCTGGGATGCTACTAACAAGTTAAAAGATGGTAAGTATACTAGTGAACCTGTTAAATCTGAATATGGATATCATATTATTTATCGTATAAGTCAAGGTGAAAAACCTAAATTAGAAAAGGTTAAAGATGATATTATTGAAAAATTAGTAGAAGAAAAAACTTCTGAAGATACTACTTTACAAACTAAAGCTTTAGTTGAACTTAGAAAAAAATATAAATTGAAAATTTCTGATTCAGGTTTAAAGAAAAATTATAATAATGCTATTAAAAGCGCTTTAGATGCTAAAAACAACTCTTAATTGAGTTGTTTTTTATTAATAAATTCATTTATTTCTTCGTTTGAAAAACCTTTACTATATAATTTGTTTTTTAATTTTAAATATAGATTTTTATCTTGATATTTTTTGTTTAGTTTAATATATACCTTTTCCATTTCTTTTTCAAAATTTTGGTTTTCTATTTTTGCATTTTCTAATTGCATTATTATGTCTGATTTACTATATCCTAGGTTAATTAAATATGTAATTATTTTTTGCTTTAACATATATGGTGGATATTTGGTGTTGGCTTTTATTTTTTTATTAATTATTTTATCAATATGGTTTAAAACTATTTCTTTATCAATTTGTTTAATTGCATTATTTATATACTCGTCATTTACCTTCAATTTTTGTAAATGTTTTTTTATTTTATTTGGACCATCTAGGGTTAAATTTATTTTATCGTTTGTATAAGCTTTAGCAAAGGCTTCATCATTTATAAATCCGGCATTTTTTAGTTTATTAATTATTTTTGATATTTCTTCTTCTGAAACTTGTTTTTTCTTTAGAGCCTCTTTTATTTCACTTTCACTCCTTAGACGATGATTAATTAAATTTAAAGCTTTATTGTAGTTTTCATAATACCTAGTATCTAAGTTTATTTGTTTTAATTTTTCATTATCAATATTTTTATTATATAAAAGATTATGTTTAATAATGACTTCATCATATGTATTTATTACTTCTTTGTTTTCTAGTGTTAATTTATATTTTGAACCTGCTTTTTTTATTTTTTCAATTTTCATTTTATCACCGTTTTCATTATAACAAACATTTGTTTTCTTTTCAAGAAAAAAGACTTTTTTGAAAAGTCTTTAAAATTTTACTTTTGGCACTTCTTTTTCTTGCTCGTTTGCTTCAAAGAATTCTTCTGGTTTGAAGTTAAACATAGAAGCCACTATATTTGACGGAAACATTTCTAATTTATTTTTGTAACTTAATACTAAATTATTATATGTACTTCTAGCAACACTTATTTGGTTTTCTGTTTGAGTTAAATTATTTTGTAAATCTAAAAAATTAGTGTTTGCTTTTAATTCTGGATAGCTTTCAGCTAATGCAAATAATCTTCCTAAAGATTGGGTTAAATTATTTGCGCTTTCAATTTTATCGTGAGTACTTTGAGCATTTACTGCACTATTTCTAGCTTCAATAACAGCATTTAAAGTTTCTTTTTCGTGTGAAGCATATCCTTTTACTGTTTCTACTAAGTTAGGTATTAAATCGTTTCTTCTTTTTAATAAAACGTCTATTCCTGCAAATCCATCTTTTACTGAGTTTCTTAAACCAACAAGCACATTATATGTAGATATTAAATACATTACTAGTGCAAGTACTACAACACCAACAATTATCAATATGGTCATTTATATTCCTCCATTCTGTTTATATTATACACTATTTTATTTTAAAAATATATATTATTATGAATATTTTACTTTGCATTAACACAATATATATTTGAAAGGAATGGTTAGATGAAAATTAGTATTAAAGAGCATATTAAAAATAATTTTAAAGGTGTTAACAGTGATGAGATAAAGGCGTCAATTGAGGCTTCATTTAAAGATGAAGAAGAAATTACTCTACCTGGTTTAGGGGTGTTTTTTGGAATTGTTTGGGAAAATAGTTCTGATGATGAAAAAAAACATTTACTTGATATTTTAGAAAATAATTTAAAATAAAGTTTATTTTTATAAATATAGTTACCTGCGTTTGAAATTTTTTAGATAATTGTAACTGTTTTTTTCTAGATTTTATCTAGTTTTTTTGTATGATTTTTTTACTTGTTTGCTTGTTTTATAAATCTATATATTATATAATTTTATTAGGAACATTTGATGTGAGTGTCGCCTTCCTATCTTAAGAAAGAAGGGAGGGATAAAAATGAAGAAAAGAACTTTTATGATAAAAGTCCTTCGATACATTGCTATCATTTTATTACTCCTTACCTTATTGGTAATAGCAATAAAAATATGACACTCTTTCATTTCTGATTGAGTGTCGAACATAATTTTATTAGAGGCGGCATTCACTTACAGAATTGAATGTTCCTCTTTTTTATTGTATGCAAGTTTCCTTGACACATTCATAATAACATATTTTTTGAATGTTTGTCAAAAATCAATTTTTCTTATTGATTAACACAATTAACTTGACTTATAAATTGTGGCCCAGTAAAGTTACTTCCTTTATATGTAACTTGATATCTAGATCCTGATGCGGCATTACCACTTGCACATAAATTTGATGTTGTACTAAATTCAAATTTTCCTAAGTTAAATGTAAAACTTGTTAAATCGATATTTTTTGAATTAACAGTTACTACATTACTGCCTTGAGAAAGTACTTTATCTTCTATTTTTGATTTAGATAGGCTTTCTTTTAAGTCGTATATTTTTTCTCCATCGCTATCAAAAACATAAGTATTGGCTTCTTTAGCATTGATATCTAAAACAAATAATTTATTATCAAATATACCGAATTTTAAATTTTGAAGACTATCTACTTGGGATGTTATTTTTTTATCGTTTATGAATAATCCTGTTCTTGGTTGATTTTTATCAGAATATACAACAGATACTTTTACTTCTTTATCATTTAAAACAACATTATTTATATCGTATTTTGTATATCCACCTTTACATCCTGCATATTCAAGTCTATTATATCCACTTAAATCTATTTGGAATGTACATTGTGTAGATACATTTGGATATGGATTAACATCGACCTTTTCAATTGTTCTTGGAGTTTCAACAACTTCTTGTTTAGGGTTTGAACTAATTACTACGTAAATTAGCATCCCTACTAATAACAACAATACTACTATTAATACATATACTAAAATTAATTTGCCCTTTTCACTTTTCATTCTTCCACCTCTATTATAAATATAACATAATTTTGTTAAAAAGGAAACATTTTATTATTCAAGTTTTTCTAAATGATTAGCAATTATCTGCATTTCGTCGTATCGTTTTTCTACCTTCCCTTTTAGACGAACAATATTACCTTTTTCCAGCCAGCTAAAATTATTTAATGTTTTTGGAAAAATAACAATATCTACTTTTGCGGATTCATCACTACCTGTCATAAACATCATTGGTTGATTTTGTTTTGTTTGTATTTGTTTGGTTTTTTCTATATAAACAATTGTTTCAATATTTTTATCAAAGTAATTATTTATGTTTATAAGGTCAATATTATTTTTATATTTTAATTTATATTCTGTAACTGGATGATTACTTAAATAAAAACCAAACACTTCTAATTCATAATTCATAAGTTGTTGTTTACTATATTCTGGTTTGTTTTCTAATTGTGGTTTGAACATTTCATCATCTAAATATGAACCAATTTCACCATAATTAATAATTATTTCTAAATTGTTAATTAAGGTTTGTCTGTTTAATCCAAGATTGTCAAAGCATCCTGCTAGAATTAAATTTTCTAATGTTTTTTTATTTACGGCTTTTCCGTAGCATCTACAAACGAAATCAAAGATATCTTTGAATTTTCCATGTTTTCTATTTTCTAAAATAGCATTTACCGCATTTACTCCAACATTTTTAATATTGGTAAGTGGAAAAATAATTTCATTTCCATTGATTTGGTAATTAATACCACTAACGTTTATATCTGGTGATTTTATTTCAATTTTATTTTTTTTACATTCATATATATAATCTTTTGTTTTTGTTTCACTATTTATAGCGCTTGACAGTAAATTTTTCATAAATATTTTTGGATAATGGGCTTTTAAATAGGCCATTTTATAAGCTATCATGGCGTATGCAACTGAGTGTGATTTATTAAATCCATAATTAGCAAAGGTAAAGATTAGATTATATACTTTTGTTGCTATGTTTATATCGTATCCACGCTTAACGCTTTGGCTTATAAATTTATCTTTTTCTTTTAATAAAATACTTTCTTTCTTTTTGCTCATAGCTCTTCTTAACAGGTCAGCTTCAGCTAAAGTGTATCCTGCCATGACATTGGCTATTTGCATGATTTGCTCTTGATAAACAATTATTCCATATGTTGGTTTTAATATTTTTTCTAAATTTTTATGTAGATAATCTATTTGTTCTTTGCCTTGTTTTCTTCTTATATATGAATCGATGTTTCGCATTGGTCCTGGTCTAAAAAGCGCTAGAGCAGAAACTATGTCTTCAAATGTTTGCGGTTTAAATTTTCTAATAAAATCGATCATCCCTTGGGATTCAAATTGAAATATTCCGACAGTATTGGCCTGTTTAAAAATATTTAAGGCATCTACATCATCTTCTTTAATGTCATCAAATTCTAAATTTTTTATATCTTTTAGAATATTTGTAATTAAAGTTAAGTTTTTTAATCCTAAAAAGTCCATTTTTAATAATCCTATTTGTTCTAAATAATCTTTATCATATTGAGTAGCATAATTATTATCATGGGTTTTAGTTAGTGGAAGACATTCATCTAAATTATATTTTGACATAACTATACCAGCTGCGTGTAATGAGGTGTGTCTTTTTAATCCTTCAAATTTAGAAGCTATTTTATAGACCTTTTTTAATTCAGGATTAATATCTAAATATTGTTTTATTTTAGGATTATAGTTTTCTTTTAAACTTTTTTTAGAATCTAGTTTTTTACTTAGTATATCAGCTTTTTTGTTATCAATATTTAATACTCTACAGACGTCTTTAATTGCTTGTTTAGCGGCTAGTGTTCCAAAGGTGATAATTAGGGCTACTTTTTTGTCACCATATTTTTCTACACAATAGTTTATTACTTCTTCTCTTCTATTATCTTCAAAATCGACATCTATATCAGGCATGGTTATACGTTCTTTATTCAAAAACCTTTCAAATAATAAGTCGTATTTTATTGGATCAATTGTGGTTATTCCTAAGCAATATGCGACTAATGATCCAGCTGCGCTTCCCCTACCTGGCCCTACTAATATTTTATTTTTTTTGGCATAATTAATATAGTCAGCCACAATTAAAAAGTAATCGCAGAAATTCATTTGATTTATGACATTTAATTCTTTTTTTAATCTTTCTGCATATATTTTTTTTGCTGATAAGCCAAATATGTTACGCATTCCTTCGATACATTTTTTCTTTAATAGTTCATAACTATTTTCACAAGGATATAATGGTAATAAGTTTTGGTTTGTTTTTATTTCTAAATTACACATGTTTAAAATTTTATTATTGTTTTCTAAACTTATGTTTTGTATAGGAAATAAACTAACGTTTTGATATTCATCACTAATTTCTATAGCTAATTTACCTTCTTTGATGGCTTTTAAATATTTTAAGTATTTCTCTTCATCTTTGTTTAAACATAGTATTTCATGCATGTAAACTTTATTATTTATTTTTATTTTGTCATTTTCTTCTTTATTTTTATATGAAACAAATATATCTTCATATATATTTTTTAATTCGTTATATCTTTGACGAGATTGATATGGTGTAATACAAATTATATCTTTAGAAAATTGTTTGATTTCATCTATTGTTAAATTTTTTTCAGACATTATTGTGGTTAATTTCATTAGATTTTTATAACCATTATAATTTTTACAATATAAAATTATCTTTTCTGGCAACTTTATTTCTATTCCAACTACTGGCTTGATATCGTTTTTTTTGCAAGCTAAATAAAATTCTAAAACTCCATACATATTGTTATCAGTTATAGTTAGAGCTTTTAAACCTGCTTCTTTGGCCATTTTGATTAATTCGTCTATTTTGATCATACTGCCAAGTAAGGTGTTACAAGTTTTAATGTTTAACGGTAAATAATTCACGATATCACCTCTTAATAATATTTTACTATATTTTTTGTTTTTTTGGAAAGTTTTATGACTGCTTTCATATATTTTAATGGAAATATTTGACTTATTTTAAATTATATGATAAAGTTAATAAGCGAAGGAAAAAACTTAAGGAGGTATTATTATGGCAAAAAAAGCAACAACAACTAAACCTTTATTCGGAAATCGTCGTTCTCATGCTTTAAATGCTACTAGACATGCATTTAAACCTAATTTACAAACAGTAACTATTAACGGAAAAAAATATAGAATTACTGCTAGAGAACTTAGAACTTTAAAGAAAATAATGTCTGCATAAATCAGTTATATTACTGATTTTTTTGTATTATAAAACCTAGTGATTTTCACTAGGTTTATTTTATTGTAAAAGTAATACCGTTTTTTTCATTTTTAGCGCTTACTTCGTATCCAAGTAGGGATATGGTTCTTTTCACGATAGCAAGCCCTAATCCAAATTGCCCGTTAATTCCTTTTTTATATGGAGTAAACAGGTCATTTAAAATATTTTCATCAATATTTGGCCCATCATTATAGAAGGTTATCTTTTTATTTTTTACAGTTATTGTTATTTTTGTTTTTGCGTATCTTGTAAAGTTACTTAAAATATTATCTATAATAGCCTCCCACATGTCTTGGGTTCCTTTAAATTCGGTCATTTTATCTTTAATATTGATTTGCCATTTTATATCTGGCCTTGTGATTTTAAATTTTGATACGGACGATTCTAAAATATCGACTATATTAATTTTACCGCTTTTATAGTTGTCCATATCTTTAAAATAAGTTAGTTTATTTAAATATAGTAAGGAGTGTACTTTTATTTCTAATTTTTTTAATTCTTGTTTTATAATTTTTAAACCACTTTTTTCGTCTTGAATACCATCTTCTATAGCCTCTACATATGATTTTATAACGGTGAGAGGGGTTTTAAAATCATGCGATATATTTTGATACATCTGATTTTTATAATCTTCTTGTTTTTGTAAGGCAATTTTCATATCGTCTATGGCATTTGACAAGACTTTTAATTCATCATCTACCTTATAGTTATATTTATCAACGTATTTATCGTTATCTAAATTATCTACTTTATCTTTTAAGTGTTTTATTTTTTGTGCTAAAGCCTGGCTCCACCATGCTACTATTACTAGCATTAAGGACAAGGCTATAAGTAAAACTGGAAGAAGAGCTTCGTTTAAGTTAGAGCGTATTTGTCTTCCATAGTCGTCGTTGGTTATGGCGACTTTGTAATTGTTTATATTTCCTTTTGTATTGTAATAATATACTTTACCATGATAAATAAATTTTCCATGGCTATTTTTTATTTTTTCCAAAACTTGAGTAGCAGGTAAATTTATTATTTCATTTAAATTATTAGATGAAATTGCAAGATTATCTTTTACATATATGTAACTTATATTACCATCAATTTGTGCATAATTATCACTATTAATATTTAATGGTGTTTGTAAATTTAAATATATGTTTTCTTCATAAATTGGCATTAAAAGTTTTGGTAATATTACTGACATACATATATATATGATGGCAAACATTACTAAAACGATAATAAGTATTTGACGATATAGATTATGTTTTAATTTCATGATAATCTATACCCATATCCATAAATTGTATTTAATCTAAGTTTAGGCATTTTTTTCCTAAGCCTGCGAACTAGGTCATCAACTACTCTATCACTGCCAAAATAATTTTCTCCCCAAACATTTTCTAAAATATTATTTCTACTAAATGATTTGTTTTTGTTTTTTAAAAATAAAATAAGTAAATCAAATTCCAAGGTTGTTAATGGAATCTCTGTATCGTTTTCTTTCACTAATCTTTTATCTAAATCTATTTCATATTTATCATACATTACTTTTTCAGTATGAGAACTATAAATTCTTTTAATTATATTATTTACTCTTAAAACTAATTCTTTTGGAGAATATGGCTTAGTTATATAATCATCACTTCCTAATTCTAAGCCAATAATTTTATCTAAATCTTGATCTCTAGCGGAAGTAAATATTACTGGTACATCTACTTTCTGTTTTAATGATTTTATGATGTCATAGCCACTTACTTCATCGCCAAGCATAATGTCTAATATCCATAAATCAACTTTATCAGTTATGTGATTTAAAGCGTCTTTACCATTATAATATTGGATTACTTCATAATTTTCTCTTTCAAGATAAGATTTGATAAGGTCATTTAAATTTTTTTCGTCTTCTACTAAACAAATTTTGTACATTAATATCGCCTCATTTATAGTATAGCACTATTTTTTATCCGTTTCTACATCTACCACTTCCCTTCAGAGTTGTTTTCAACTCTATAAACATCATATAAAAAAATTACGGATATATTTTGCTTAAATTGTGGGAAATTATGTATAACAGCATTAACAAAAAAAGAAGCATAAAATTATGTTTCTTTCTTTTATCATTTTATTTATAACATCTGTTTCCTGATAAAGTATATCCTGACGGACATGAATAATACGCTTCATGGTAGGTTGCATTTTGATAAGACGTAACTGTTTTATGACATTTTTTGGTCGATGAATTATAAACATAGCCACTTGGACATGTTAGGCCTCCTGAAGAATCTATATCATATATATCATAACATACACCTAAAGTATCATCCCATTCAGTATCGGCTAAACCATAACATCCTCTCATATTTGGGACATCCAGATCACGATGACATACACCGTTAATATTTACATATCCACTTGAACATTGACCGGTAGTAGGTGTTTTTGTATCAGTGGAACTTTGTGTAGTTATTCTACATCTAGTTCCATCCAAAGTTCCTGTTGAACATGAATAATATGCGGCATGGTAAGTTGCGGCTATATCAAAGCTTACAGTATAGCTACTACTTACTGTGTTTTGGCCATCGCTTACGGTAGCTACTACACTTCCACTAGCTGTAAAATTTACAGTGGCTGTAGTACTAGTTACATTTACTGCAGTCCCATTATCTTTTTTATATGTACATGTGTATGTACTTCCACATCCTGTAGGATATGTTATGGTTACTGTTTTTGTTGTTGTTCCTGATTCTTTAAATGTTGGAACGGCAATATCATCTGTAATTACCGAAGTTGCAGTAGAGGTTGTTTGTTTTAATGAACCTGAGGTTACTCTTACACGGATACTATATGTTGTACCATTTTTTAATTTTTCAAATGTGTAAGTATTATTATTTCCTGTAACCCATGTTGTCCCACCATCTTTACTATATTCATATTTGGCTATTTCACTGAAAGCTGAGGCACTTGCCACTACAGTTATACTATTAGTTGTTTTTGAAGTCGATACTGATAATGTTGGTGATGATTTATCAATTTTTACTGTTGTTGTTGATACATCTGATACATTTCCAGCTTTGTCTACTGCTCTAAATTGTATAGTTTCATTTCTTTCAGCTGCATATGTTATCGTTCCTTTGCCATTTGTTGTGGTTAATGCTCTTACCACCCATGCATCATTTTCATACCATTCATAATGGTCTATTCCACTTCCCTCGTCAGTTGAGGTTACTGTTACTACTACATCATTACTGCTCCAATCTCCACCACTACTATTAGTAATGGTTGGTGTAGTTGGCCCAGTTTTATCTAAAGCATTTGCATAATATGTTGCATTAGCATTTACTGACACTTTACTTCCAGCAGCTATTCCACTACTAAATTCATTTGTTATACTCCAGCCTACTGAGGTATAACCAGCATTTGGTACTATTTCTGGCAAAGTGATTTCACATGTTTGATCGTTGTTATATAAATAACATGTGTCACTGTTTCTATTTATACTTTCTACTGCACTACTTTTTTCGTAATTTACGGTTAATGTTTTTCTATATATTGCATACAAAGTAGTTGCTTGATTTGGCATTTGATATGATTTTAATCCTATCGTTGCATCTTTATCTGTATTCCATCCAATAAATTCATATCCTAATTTTATTGGGGCATAATTTAAATTTATCTCTGCATTTTCTTCTAAATATTCATCATAAACTGATGTATCTGTTCCACCGTTTGTTTTATAATCATAAGTTAATAAATAAGTATCTTTTGATGGAGTTATTGTTCCGCCTTCGGCTTGACTATAGCCAAATACTACTTCTACTGTACTACTGCCTTCGGCTTTTCCGTTAAAATTAGGATTATATTCTATTTTTGCTTTTATTATTTTTGTTTCATTTTTAAATAATTTTTCCCCTTTGGCATATCCAGAAAATGATATTTTAATAGCTTCATTATCACTTTTTACATTGCTGATGATATTTTCTAGTTTAGCGTCTAATGTACCTTTGTTTTCTATTGTAATATCATACTCTACTGAATCACCTTTTTCATATAAATCAGCTTCCATACTGGCTGTTAAGTGTGTCCAAGTTGGAGGGGTCGTACTTATGCCGCTTCCTGTTTTGTTACTTTCAGTAACATTAGTGATTCTTATATCCCAATTACTTGTTATTTGAGCATTTCCTTTTATATTAAAATTAGTTTGAAAGGCTGCATATCCCACAGTTATACTTCCTAGTAAGACAAGTAAAGATATTATTACAGCCATACGTCTTTTCCTTTGTCTATACATACGATTCACCTATAATAATTATACCTTTCACTTTTTTAAATTGTCAATATTAATTTGAAGCATTTTTTTCAGTTTATGAGTAAGGTATCTATTCTTTCTTTATTCATTATACTAAAAAGTATCTGAATTTTTTGTCAGATACTTGTCTTAATTTATATTATATAAATTTTTTGAATTTAACCAGTTTTGATTTATTTCACTACTACTTATTACTTTATCATAGAATGTCATATCATATATTTTTCCAGTAAATTTTAATTTTCTTCCTAATCTTAGATCGCCTAAATAAGCTTTGGTTGCTGAAGCTGCTCCACTTCCTGAATTAAATTCTCTTACCATATTACCATTAATATATATTCTAGATTTACCATTTATTGCAGCAGTTATTTGTAAATTAAATGTTTTTTCATTATAATTTCCAATATATAGACTTGTAAATCCTTCGCTTGTTTGATCTTTTGCTGTATTTGAAACAGATGATCCTGTGTGATAACAATAAACATGAATATAATCTTGATAAAAGCCTACCCAAAGCATATGATAAATATTATCGGTGATAGCAAATAAAGTTGTTGGATAATTGTTATTAAGATTGGTTGTTCCTTGTTTTGTTGGAGCTTTTATGGTCATGGCTAGTGAATATGCTTTTTGAATATTACTAAATGATTGTGACAAATCTAATATTCCAATAACCCCTATTGAATTTTTATCATTTAAAATTAGGGCTCCATCAGAATCATATTCAAATTTTCCTGTGGTTCCATAACATTCTTCATAGCTATTACAAACTATGGCATTTCCTCCAGATTCAAGTTCCATGCTTGGATCAGATGAACCAAATACTCCAAATGTTTTTTCGGTTGCGGTATATTTGTTTGCTACTGTTACTAAGTTAGATACAGTATACGTACTACTAACACTGTTCGTTCCATCTGTTACTTTGGCTAAAATATTGCCACTTTGTCTAAAATATACTGTTGTATTTCCATCAGCTATTACTTCTGTTTCGTTATCTTTAATATATGAACAAGTATATTTACTTCCACAACCTTCTGGATAATTTATTGTTACAGCTCCACTAAATTCTTCTTTAAATGTTGGAGTTTGTAAGATTTGGGTTTTTATTCCTTCTGATTCCCAGTTTGCTGTTAAATTATACTTATTAGTTACTCTTACGTTTATTTTGTATATGTTTTCAGCACTTAATCCTTCAAATGTATAAACATTATTATTGCCATTATCTATGTATTCTCCACCGTTTATAGAAAATTCATATTTGGTAATGTCTGTTTCTTCATCATGGGCACTTACGACTGCTGTTATACTATTTGTTGTCGCAGATGTTGATACATTATCTATTACTGGTGGTTCTTGTTTTTTATATATAGCGTATAAAATTAGGCTATTACTTGGCATTTGAAGACTATCTAAGCCTACCATTGCATTTTGATCAGTATTCCAGCCAATAAAATTATATCCTGGTTTTGTGGCTATATAATTTAGATTTATGTTTACTCCTTCTTCTAAATACTCGTTATTGGCATTACTTTTTCC
>CANATJ010000019.1 GCA_947364595.1 uncultured Bacillota bacterium
TAAAGTGGCACGCGAGCTGGGTTCAGAACGTCGTGAGACAGTTCGGTCCCTATCCGTCGTGGGCGTAGGAAAATTGAGGAGAGCTGTTCCTAGTACGAGAGGACCGGAATGGACGTACCTCTGGTGTATCTGTTGTCACGCCAGTGGCAGTGCAGAGTAGCTATGTACGGAATGGATAACCGCTGAAAGCATCTAAGCGGGAAGCCAACTTCAAGATGAGTTTTCCCATTTCTTGTAAAGTAAGATCCCAGAAAGACTATCTGGTTGATAGGCTGGAGGTGGAAGCATGGCGACATGTTGAGCTGACCAGTACTAATAGATCGAGGATTTAATCCTATAAATTGTTTTACTAAAGAGATATTAACACATTATCATGTTTTCAGAGAATTATTTCTCTTATATTTGATTTGTGACTATAGCAAAGTGGATACACCTGTTCCCATCCCGAACACAGAAGTTAAGCACTTTAACGCCGACAATAGTGTAAGCGAAGATAGGAAGTTGCAAATCTTTTTTTTGTGTAAAAAAAAGCAGATATTATTTTAAGATATCTACTTTTTTATTATCTTTTTCATTAATTTCTTCTATGCATAATTTATACATTTCTATTTCTAAAACTAACGATAATCGCCAAAGTGTTCCAACTGAAAATGTTTGGTGAACATTGTTTTCCATATTTGATATAAATTGTTTTGAATAATTAGCTTTTTCAGCTAACTGTGCTTGTGTAAGTCCTTTTGCTTTTCTATATTTTCTAATATTTTTACCAATAAATCCGTATACATAGTTTTCATCATTTCTTTTAAATTCCATATTACCACCAACTACTTATATTTTGCCATATTTTTCCATTTACAAGGTGTTACTGTTCGTTACACCGATTTTTGTTCGCTATATGTGTATTATAATCTTTGCTTTTATTTTTTGAAATAGTTACAAAAGTATTGTGTTATTACTTTGGTTTTTGATATAATTATTTTGGTGATAATATGGAATATAAAATTACGACTAGAAGTGAGATGGAAACTATTGAATTAGCGCAAAATCTTGAGTCTGAGAAGTTCCAAAATATGATTATTTGTTTAGATGGTGAATTAGGTAGTGGTAAGACTTTATTTACTAAAGGTTTTGCTAATGCACTTGGAATTAAAGAAAGTATCACTTCTCCTACTTTTACGATTATAAAAGAGTATGATGGAGAATTACCTTTATATCATATGGATGTTTATCGTTTGGATGGCGATGTTGAAGGAATTGGTATAGAAGAATATTTTACTAAAAATGGTGTTGTTATTATTGAATGGGCTAATACTATTAGGGATATTTTACCTGAAAATAGGCTAGATATTAAATTTAAAATAGCTGGAGAAAATTCAAGAATTTTAGTAGTTACTCCTCATGGAAAAGAATATGAGGAATTATGTGAGGCCGTATTTTGAAATATTTATTCATAGATTCAGCGACTGCTAATTTGGTGGTCGCTATTGTTATAGATGGTAAAATAGTTTATTTATATGATAATAATGATGGTAATGACACTTCTTCTAAATTGATGCCTATTATTGAGAAAGCTTTTAATGAATCTGGTATTTCTCCAAAAGATTTGAATAAGATTTTTGCGGTTACAGGTCCTGGATCTTTTACTGGAATTAGAGTTGGTCTTGCGGTTGCGAAAACTATGGCTTGGGCTACTGGAGTACCAGTTGTTCCTATTTCTTCTTTAGAAGTTATTGCTTCTTCTGGTAAAGAGGATAATAACATTGCTTTAATTGATGCTAGACGTGGTTATGTATATGCAGGTGGTTATGATAAAGATTTAAATGTTACTTTTAAAGATGCTCATGTTTTTTTGAATGATAGTAATCTTTCTGGCAATTTTATTAGTTATGATAATTTTGATTTTGATACTACAAAACCCAATATTGATATATTAAAGGTTATTAAAAAGCATTTAAATGATGCTTCTGTTAATCCTCATGAACTTAATCCAAATTATTTAAAATTAACTGAAGCTGAGGAGAATTTAAAAAAGAAAAATGGTTCAAAAGATAAATAAAGATGAAGTATATCTTTTTGCTCAAAAGTTTTTTGCAAATTTTACTGATGGTGATGATCCATATGAAAGGCTTCTTGCTTATAAAAAAGATAATGATATAATTGCTTTTATTTCATATAGCGTTATATATGAAAGAGCAGAAATTAATTTTATTGCTGTGGAAAAGTCTTTTAGGAATAAGGGAATTGCTCAAAAACTTATTGATGCGATGTTATTGGATATTGAAAATACTTGTGAAAATGTAAGTTTAGAAGTATCTATAAATAATAAAGCTGCTATTAATTTATATTTAAAAAATGATTTTTGTAAAAAAGGCATTAGAAAAAATTATTATGCCGATGGTGATGCTTATTTATTAGTTAAGGAAATGAGGTGATTATTTTGGATAAATATATTTTAGCAATAGAATCTAGTTGTGATGAAACTAGTGTTAGTATTATTAAAAATGGTACTGTTGAAATTTCAACAGTTGTTCTTTCACAGATGGATACTCATGCAAATTATGGAGGGGTAGTTCCTGAAATAGCTAGTCGAATGCATATTGAAAATGTAACTTTAGTTATTGAAAATGCTCTTGAAAAATCTGGATTAACTATGGATGATATTGATGGAATTGCTGTTACATATGGGCCAGGCCTTATTGGTTCGTTGTTAGTTGGTCTTATGGCAGCTAAGACTTTGGCTTTTGTTTATAATAAGCCACTTATTCCTGTTCATCATATTGCTGGTCATATATATGCAAATAATTTGGTAAAACCTTTAACCTTTCCGTTAATTGCTTTAGTGGTTAGTGGTGGCCATACAGAATTAATATACATGAAGGAAGACTATAGTTTTAAAAGATTAGGTGGAACTTTAGATGATGCGGTTGGAGAAGCTTATGATAAAGTCGCTAGAGTTATAAATTTACCTTATCCAGGTGGACCACTAGTTGATAAGCTTGCACATGAGGGAGAAGATACATATAATTTACCTTTACCTTTAGATGATGATAGTTATGATTTTAGTTTTAGTGGTTTGAAAAGTGCTGTTATAAATCTAGTACATAATGAGCATCAAAAGGGAAATGAAATTATACCACAAAATGTGGCTACGTCTTTCCAAAATCGAGTTGTAGAAATTTTAACTAAAAAAACAATGAAAGCGTTAAAGGATTATGATGTTTCTAATTTAATAGTTGCTGGTGGAGTAGCAGCTAATAAAGGTTTAAGAGAAAGACTTAGTAAAGAATGTTTAGAAGCTGGTGTGGATTTAACTATTCCAGAAATTAAATATTGTACTGATAATGCTGCCATGATTGGAGCTGCTGGATATTATGCTTATAAATTAGGACGAACTGCAGGATTAGATTTAAATGCTAAAGCTAATGATGAATTAAAATAAAAATGACAAGTAAATATATTTATGGAAAATATTACTTGTTTTTTTTTTTTTTTGATATAAAATGGATATAAAGTAGGAGGAATTTATGGAAAAGAAAAGTACAGGGAAAACTATTGCAATTGTTATTTTAATTATTTTATTACTAGGTATTTTAGGTTATATTACTTATGATAAGTTTATAACAAAAGATGATACTATTGAATTACAAAAACAAGTGAAATCATTAAATAAACAAATCGAAAATTTAAATGATAAGAATACTAATACAAGTGTAGATCCGCTAGAAAATCTTGTTGGAGTTTGGACTTATAAGGATAGTTATACTATGGATGTTAATAATGCGTGTGAGATAAATGTAAAATTAGATTTAAAGGATGACGGCACTTATACTTACGAAAATATTGCCACTTGTGGAGATGGAACTATTGCTAAAGGGACCTATGCCTTAGGGAAAGATAAGATTTATTTGCACAATGAAAGTTGTAAACCAGTTATATCCAGTGGTGATAGTGATGAATGTACTTATCCAAATTGTGAGCCTATTATTGTAATTGATTACAAAAACGGCAAGATGACAGCTTCCGCTATTGGTGGTAGAATTGCAAATCTTGAATTAAGTAAATAATATAAATTTATTAATTAAAATAAAAAGGCTATTTTGTTAGCCTTTTTTCTATGAAAAGAATTAAATAATACATTAAACTGGCCATAATTGCTAAAAGAATAATACCAGTCATGACTAAATTAAGATTAAATACTTGTGAACCATACATAATTAGATATCCAACACCAGCTTTTGAAACTAAGAATTCACCCATAATAACACCAATAAATGTTAAACTCAAATTAACTTTAAATACACTAATAATATTATTATAATTGCTAGGTAAAACTAATTTGAAAAATATTTGACTTCGAGTGGCTTTAAAACTTTCTAGAAGTCTAATTTTATTAGAATCAGTATTTGTAAAGGATTGATGTACGTTAATTATTGTTATAATAACTGAAATAAATAGTGCCATTAAAATAATAGAACTTGTGCCTGCTCCTGCAATAATAATAATTATGGGTCCTAATGAAACTTTAGGTAGACTATTTAAGACTGTTAAATATGGATCTATAACTTTTGCTAGAAATTTGAATCTCCATAATATAGTTGCAATTAAAATACCAATAATAGTTCCTAATGCAAAACTAGCCATAACCTCATAAAAGGTAACCCATATATGATGGAATAAAGATCCATCATTATAAAGCGATATAATAGTCGATACTATTGCTTTTGGGCTAGAAGAAATAAATGTATTAATAAGATTAAAATCAGCCGCTAATTGCCATAAAACAACTAATAATACTATAATTAATATTTGAACAAACCTCACAAGAAATTTATTCCTTTTAATAGATTTTAAATAACGTTTATGTTCTTCACTAAACATGGTAATCAATATCCTTCCAAATTAAATCATAGTATTTTGAAAATTCTTTATCTTTACGGTTATTAATTGGTGTACTTTTATTAGCAAGCTTAATTTCATAAATATTTTTAATAGTACTTGGTCTTTTAGATAAAACAATAATTCTATCGGCCATACTAATTGCTTCAGCTAAATCATGAGTTACCATTATAGCGCTTTTCTTTTCTTCTTTTATGATTTTATAAACATCATCTGATACGGCTAATCTTGTTAGTGGATCTAAAGCAGAAAATGGTTCGTCTAAAAATAAAATATCTGGTTTGGTGGCTAAAGTTCTAATTAAAGATACCCTTTGACGCATACCACCTGATAAATTATGTGGATAAGCGTTTTTAAATTCTGTTAAACCATATTTTGATAATAATTTATCTACATAGTTTTTACTTTTTTTATTAACTTTTTTTTGTAGTTCTAAACCAAGTAAACAATTTTTATAAATATTTTCCCATTCAAATAAATTATCTCCTTGTAACATGTAACCAAAGGTTAAATTAGAATCCATTGTGATAAGACCATCTGATGCTTTGTCTAGTCCACATAAAATGGATAAAATTGTACTTTTACCGCAACCGCTTGGTCCAACTATTGCGACAAATTCACCTTTTTTTAAATTAAAAGAAAAATTATCCACAGCTAAAACTTCGTCTTTTTTTGTGTGATAAATTTTCTTTAGATTTTTAACTTTTAAAATATCCATTATTTTGCGTATGTATTATCTATTAGTTTGTTGTAAGGTGCCTTTTTGTCTAGTTTACCAGCGTTTTTAACTATTTCTTGTATATGATTAAATTGTTTTTCACTAATTTTTGTATTTTCATACCATGAATCTATATCTTTGTATCTTTGAACTATTTCCTCTAGCTCTTCTTCTTTGGTATCAGGGAAATAATCTTTAATAATTTCAGCGATTTCTTTGCTTGTATGTTTATGAACATAATCTAAACCTTTTTGTATAGCTTTAGTGAATCCTTTAATAACATCTGGATTTTTTTCTATATAACTTTTTCTTGCGTTATATACAGTGTATGGTACATCGCCACCAAGTTTTCCAATTGATGCGACTATATGACCATAACCTTGTTTTTCTAATTGTGATGCGGTTGGTTCAAATAGTGCGACATAATCACCAGTTCCACCGATGAAAGCTCCTGACATTGATGCGAAATCTATGCTAGTATCAATGTTTGTTTCTGAACTTTTTACTCCATTATTATTTAAAGCATATTCTAACGTCATTGCAGGCATGCCACCTTCACGACCGCCAATAATGTGTTTTCCTTTTAAATCCTCTAGTTTAAATTTATTTTTATTTCTTGCGACTAGGAAACTACCATCTTTTTTAGTAAGACCAGCAAAGTTAACTAAATAATCTTTTTCCCCTTGATTATAAATATAAATAGTTGCTTCACTACCACAGAATCCTATTTGAACATCTCCACTTAAAACAGCAGCGGTAACTTTATCAGCACCAGCTGTTAAAATTATTTCAACGTTTAGTCCTTCTTCTTCAAAATATCCTAAAGAATGTGCGACATATTGTGGTGCGTAAAAAACACTGTGAGTAACTTCACCCACTTTTACATTTTTTAGTTCGGTATCTTTGGTATCTTTATCTTTGAAAGTAAAGTATCCAGCAATGATCAATCCCACTAAAATCAATCCTATAATAATTTTTTTCAAAAAATCTTCTCCTTTCTTTTCATAGTATTATATTCTTTACCCATTAAAAAGGGATTAATTAATTTGTAATAGAGTTTGAAATATGCTAAAATAAAAGAAAACCAAAGGAAGTGTAGCTATGGAAAAAATCTATGAAAGTAGATTGTTGGTTTTTTCTAATGAAAATATTAATGCTTATAATTCATTAAACAAACAAATTGTATCTATAGGCTCTATGTATGGTGGAAAACATCATGTTGAATGTATGCTTGAATATGGACGTAAGTATTATATTAAAATTTTTGATAAAATTAATGAAAATATAGAATTTGATAAAATAATTTATATTTATACTGAGATTTTAGGTGATGCATTATTTTTAAATTGGTCTTCAGATGAATATAAGGCAGGAATTTTTTGTTTACCTTGTAAACTTGGTAATAAGCAAAGACTATCTATTGAAAATGCTTTAAAGCAAATGGATGATTGTCATTTTGTGGTTTATGATAATTTTAATTTAGATGAAAAAGGTAACGTTATTTATAGACAGCAAATCGATATTACAAATGAGGATATAATTAAATCTTTAAATATGGTGAAAGGAAAAAATGTTTATGGAAAAACTATCAAATAGCAAATTATTGGTTTTTGGTAAAAATGATAATGAGTTATATGAACTTGAAGATGGAAAAGTAACAGGTATCGGAAATATGAGTGATCATCGTTTTCATATTGATTGTTTACTTGAATATGCAGAAGATCATTATGGATTTGAACCAGCGTTTGATAAGTTTGGTTATGATACACCAGTGGATGTTGTAATTTATGTTTATACAAAACTTTTAGGTGATGCATTATTTTTAAATTGGTCTATGAATGAGGTTAAGGCAGGAATGCTTTGTTTACCTGATGATCTTAGCGACAAACAAAGAGACACACTTAATGAAGCGATAAAAGATATGGAAAATTTTAAATTTATTGTTTGTAATAATTTTAATATTGATGAGTATGGACATGCCAGCTATGATCAACATCTTAATTTAGATCAAAGTGAGTGTTTAGAGTTTGTTAAAAATATTAAGGATGTAAAAAGGCACAAATAAAATTTGAAAGGAAAGTTTATGGAAGAATTATATAAAAAAAGATTAATGGTATTTTGTAGTGAAGACGATATAGAAAATGGTCTTGAAGATGGTAAAGTTTTTGGCGTTGGTGATGTTGAAGGTGATGAAAGTCATATGGAATGTATGCTTGAATATGCCAAAGAACACTATAGTGATGTTCCAGTATTTGATAAAATTGATAGGCATTCTCCTATTCTTGTTGTTATGTATATTTTTACTACTGTTTTAGGTAATGCGTTATTTTTTAATTGGTCTGTATCAGATGATAAGAAAGGCGTGGTTTGTCTACCTCCAAAGATTAGTGATAAGCAAAGAAAAGCTTTAACTGATGTTTTATCTTTAGTAGATGAATGTGAACTTTGTTATGATTGTAAAGTTAATAATAATGGAGATATTGATTGGGAAGAAGAGTATGAATTAAATCGTAAGCAAATATTAGATGTTATTGCGAAAACAAAAAGTGCAGATAAAAAGATCTAAAGTTTTAGATCTTTTTTAGTTTTCCGGTTTTTAGTAAGTTTAGTAATTTTACATTTTGCTGATATGTGCCATGATAATTTCTAATGCCATTTTGATTAGCTAGCTGCTTTCTGTAATTATATGAACTATCTACTTTGATTTCTTTTAAGGCATCAACAATAGAGCCGTATTTGTAATTTTTGTTTTCTAGATATTGTATATTGTTTAAATTTTCATTAACTATAACTGGTTGTTTCTGGTTAATAATGTTTTCTTGTTTTTCCTGAATAGTGTTGTTTTGTTTTTCTTGATTTATATTTGGTTCTGTAATTTCTTCTTTTTTTATTTCTGTTTTAATGGGTTCATTTAAAGAAATAATTGGATTTTCTTTGTTATTGCCGTTTTTAATTTCTAAATGTAGATGTTTTCCATAAGCATTTCCAGTGTCACCCATGGTACCAATTATTGTTCCTTTGTTTATATATTGCCCTTTATTTACTTTAATACTACCATATTTTAAATGAGCATATAGTGCTGTTTTCCCATTGGTTTGTTTAATTTTTATAAAGTTACCGTATGTAGCTAATCCTTTACTATTATGATTTGTACTTTTGACATTAGATACGACAGTTTCAACTGTTCCATCTTCTAGGGAAATAATATCAGAATTTTCATTATTTTGGCTTACTATATCAATTGCTTTATGTGATGAACTATAATCGTTAGTAATGATTTCGTTCATGCTTGTTAAAACGTGTTGTAACATTTCATCCTCCTTTTAAATCACTCCTATAGATAAGATACTATGTTTACAGCTAATTTCCTTTTAAATTTTTAAATTTAATACAAAAATTAGGTAATGTGTTATAATTATTACTAGGTGGTAATATGGATTTTAGCAATTTGAATGACAAACAATTACAAGCAGTTAAACAAACAGATGGCCCTTTATTAGTATTAGCGGGAGCGGGTAGTGGTAAAACTAGAGTATTAACTACTAAGGTATCTTATTTGGTATTAGAAAAAAATATTAACCCTTATAATATTTTAGCTATCACGTTTACTAATAAGGCAGCAAAAGAGATGAAAGAAAGAACATTAAATATGCTTGGAGATGATGCTTATAGTATCCAAATTTCAACTTTTCACTCATTAGGTTTGCTTATTTTAAGGGAAAATTATGATAAATTGGGTTATGATAAAAAAATAACTATTTTAGATAGTGATGATACTTTAACAGTAATAAAAAAAATATTAAAAGAAAAAAATTTGGATCCAAAAGTTTATAATCCAAGAGCAATTAAAAATAAAATTAGTGGCGCTAAAAACGAATTGGTTTCTCCAGAAGAGTATGAGAAATTTGCAAATTCAGATTATGATGAAATTATAACGGATGTATATCGAAAATATGAAAAGAAAATTAAAACTAATAATTCAGTAGATTTTGATGATTTATTAATTTTACCAATTAAATTATTTAAAATGTATCCTGAGGTGTTGCAAAAATATCAAGAGCGTTTTAAATATTTGTTAGTAGATGAGTATCAAGATACGAATGAGGCGCAATATATTTTAATTAAAATGTTAAGTGCGAAATATAAAAATATTTGTGTAGTAGGAGATATTGATCAGTCTATTTATGGATTTAGGGGAGCAAATTATCGTAATATATTGAATTTTGAAAAGGATTATCCTAACGCTAGTGTAATATTATTGGAGGAAAATTATCGTTCAACTAGTAATATTTTAAATGTGGCTAATGATATAATAAAAAATAATAAAAAAAGAAAAGAAAAAATATTGTGGACTAAAAATGAACAAGGGCCTTTAATAAAATATCATAGAGCTTATGATGAACAAGATGAAGCTCATTATGTTATGGACCGTATAAAAAGATTAATTGATTCGGGTGAGAAAAGGGGAGAAATTGCGGTTTTATATAGAACTAATGCACAGTCACGTAACATGGAAGAGGCATTACTTGCAGAAAATATTCCCTATAAAGTCGTAGGCAGTTTCTATTTTTATAATCGAAAAGAAATTAAGGATTTAATTAGTTATTTGAAATTAATATATAATCAAAACGATGATGTAAGTTTAATGAGAATTATAAATGTACCTAAAAGACAAATAGGTCCTAAAACAATTGAAAATCTTGCGGTAAAAGCATCTACTAATGGTACAAGTATGTACGAGGCTATTGATAGTGGAAAAGAACTAGAATTTAAAAAGATAATTGAAAAAATTAAAGATAAAAGTGAGGATATTTCCTTAACTGATTTAGTTGATTTGATTTTAAATGAAAGTGGCATAAGAAAAGAACTTGAAAATGAAAAAACTTTAGAGGCAGAAGTTAGGTTAGAAAACTTAGAGGAATTTAAATCAATAACTAAGAATTTTGAAGAAACTAATGGAGTTATTTCTTTGGAAGAATTTTTGATGGAAATTAGTTTAGTATCGGATATTGAGGAACATAAAAATAATACTGATGTGGTTACACTGATGACAATTCATTCTGCGAAAGGTTTAGAGTTTGATCATGTTTTTATAATAGGTTTAGAGGAAGGTATTTTTCCACATAATAATTGTATGGACAGCGCCGATGATATAGAAGAAGAGCGAAGGCTTTGTTATGTGGCGGTAACTAGGGCAAAAAAAAGTTTAACTCTGGTTAATGCTAAAAGAAGAATGCTTTATGGAAATACAAACGCTAATATGCCAAGTAGATTTCTTTTAGAAATTGATAAAAAATATTTAGATAGCGATGTTAAAGAAGCTGTAAAAATTAAAAAAACTGATATGATAGATGAAGATGCAACTTATAATGTTGGTGATAAGGTTGTTCACGATAAGTATGGTGAGGGTATTATTGTTGCTGTTGGAAGTATTTTGACTATTGCATTTAGTCATAAATATGGTATTATTAAGATAATGAAAGGTCATAAAAGTATAAGAAAGGTGTGAGAAAATGATTTTAGGAATAGTAGAAAAATTAAATGAATGGGTAGAACCAGCTAAGGCATGGTTAGATGCTAATCGTGGTAATCCATTTGTGTGGCTTGCCTTTGTTTTGATTGGTCTTGGTATTTTTGCCGTTACTTATAGTAGTCTTCATAGAGATTAATATTTAAACTTCGCATTATTCGAAGTTTTTTTAATAAAAAATTAATAATATCAGATTTTCTTTCTAATAATAGCAGTATATTGGAAATTTAACAAGAACATCAAATTATAATTTATCATAAAAAGGTAAGAAACAATCTTACTTTTTTGATTAAACTAGCATAAATGTGTTAAACTAAAATAGTAAAAAAATTTAATAAGAAATAGGAATGATAAAATGAAGTATGATGACATTGTTGTGTTAATACCAACATTAGACCCCAAAGAAAGATTAATTGAGGTTATAAATAAACTTAATAATAATGGTTTTAAAAATATTGTCATAGTTGATGATGGCAGTAGTAATAAAAATAATATTAAAAAAATAAAAAATGTAAAAATTTTAGTGCATGATATTAACAAAGGTAAAGGAGCTGCTTTAAAAACAGGATTTAATTATATAAATAAGCTTAATGCTAAAGGAGTTATTACCTTAGATGATGATTTACAACAAGATATAGAAGATATAAAAAAAATATGTGATTTATTTTTAGATAATCAAGGAGTATATTTTGGTGTTCGTCTGTTTGAAAATGCACCTTTTATTAGAAAATATTCTAATAAAATTACTTCTATTATTTTTAAAAAACTTTATAAGGAAAAAATAATAGATACCCAAACAGGTTTACGTTTATTTCCTATACATATGTTAAAAGAACTTTTAAAAATTAGTGGTAAAGGATTTGAATACGAAATGAATGTTTTAAAATATTTAGCATTAAATAAAATATCTATAAACCAGATAATAATTAAAACCATATACTTTAAAGAAAAAAACGACTCACACTATAAAGCTTTTAAAGATTCACTTTTAATTTACAAAGAACTATTCAGGAGGAATTACTATGATTAACTATTTATTAATTTTATGCTTAATATTATGTGGTGGAATATCAATTTCACTAATTTTAAAAAAAGAAATAGGACAAGCTATTTTACTTTATTTTTTATTAATAATATTTATGCTATATACTCTTGGTTTATTTATTCCTTTAAATGTAAGTTCCTACATTATAATGCTTTTAACTATATTAAGCTTTTGTTATGGTATTAAGAAAAATAAAAATATAAAAGAGATTTTTAAAAGTCCAGTTTTATATATATTTTCACTAATGTTTGTATTTTTACTCTTAATAAATTATGGAAAAGGTATTGTGGCAAATGACGAATATACACATTGGGGTGATATTGTGTATGCTATGTTCCAAAATAATGTACTCTCAGTCAATCATTTAAATGATGCATGGTATGCATCCTATCCACCAACCATTTCGTTGCTTCAATATTTCATTATGAAAATTAATGCTGGTTTTTCCGAAGGCCTTTTATATTTCACTTATCAGTTATTTGGTGTAAGTTTATTTTTACCATTTCTTGATAAAATTAAATTTAAAAATAAATTACATTTCATAATAATTTTGTTAATTATGTGTGTTATGCCAATTATACTATTTGAAAATTATTATAACACTATTTATGTGGATGCTCTTTTAGGTATGCTATTTGGCTTTACCTTTGTATATCCATATATTTATAAAAAAATGGACAAATTTAATATTTTAACTTTAGGAATTTCATTATTTGCCTTAACACTTTTAAAAGATGCAGGATTATTCTTAAGCATAATTTCCTTAATTAATTTATTATTTGTATTAAAAAAGGAAGATAAAAAACATTTCTTTATCGTTTTAGGAACTTGTTTATTATCAATTTTATTTGCAAAAGTATCATGGGAACTTGCTATTTTATTAAATGATACTGTTAAAAGTCATGAAGGAACTTTTGTCATCAGCACATTTATAGATGTTTTTAATGGAACTGCAGATGAAATAAAAATTACTGTCAAAGACCACTTTATATCATCATTTTCGAATAACTTAATTTTAACTAAGCCTTTAAATTTAACATATTTTTCTTTAACGTTACTTTTTACTTTAATAATATTTTTAATGTATAAAGATAATAAAAAATATTATAATTCAATTATTTTACTAATAATAGGCTCATTTATTTATATGTTTGGCTTATTAATTATATTTTTATTTAATTTCCAAGAATATGAGTCTTTAGGACTTTATTCTTATGATAGATATTCAATTATATACTTAAATGGAATATTATTCTTTATAATTATTTCACTTATTACAAAATATCAAGATATGAAAAAAATAATTCCAATAGCTATTATTATATTAATATTTGTACCAACAGGAATTTTAACTAATATAATTCCTAATAATACAGATAAAAATAGAAATGAATTTGTACAACACGTTTCTAAAATTAATAAAGATGACAAAGTGTTAGTATATTCAGATGGTTACCAAAAATATGAATATGCAAAATACCATTATTTATTAAGACCAATAAAATTAACAGAAGATTGTGATTACTCATGTATTAGTTCTGATAAAAAAATATTGGAAAGTAAAAAATATGATTATCTTTATGTTGATAAAGTTGCTAAAAATGTTAAGGTAGATAATATTTATTTAAAAAAAGGAGAATGGTATAAAATAAAAAATGGAAAGCTTATAGTAGACAAAAGTTAATTTTTTATGATATTCTAAGTAAAGATAGGAGAGTTATTTATGAAAAATAAATTATTATGTTTTGTTTTATGTTTAAGTTTTATATTTTTGTTTGGAGTTTCAGGCACTAATTATAAGGTATCAAATATTGTTCATACTACTGGAAACATTGATTTGGTAGGTAAGCAAGTAAGCGTTAGAGGACTTACTGAAGGAACTTTTCATGTTTTAAGTTATGATGGTGAGAAAGTTAAATTATTATCAGATTTAAGTGAAAAAAGTTTTCCAAATTTTATTGGCGCTGGATCTAATCAATATGAAGGCAATCATGCTGATATAATTACAACTACGTATGAAAACTCACAATTGTATCATCAAATACAAGAAAATACTGCAAACTGGAAATCAAAAATAGAAGCTGCAGGTGGGAATACTACTATCTATAAAATAGATGCCCCTACTTTAGATGAATTGCTAGCTGTAGGCCATTTTGAAAAACAAGATAATGGTTATGTTAAAACTAATCAAACACCAGATTGGATAATTGGACATGACAATGATTCTACTTTAATAGAGTTAAATTATTTCACACAAACGGTTAAAGATGGCCAAGTATTTTATGTGGACCATGAGGGAATATTTGCAGTTAGCGATGTTGCACTATATCATTCATCATATGAATCAGATTTACGAGTTGTATTAGAAACTTCAATATATAATTTAAGTTCAGATGATCCAGACATATCAAAATATATAGAAGAATTAAATAAACAAAAAGAAGAGAATAAAACTCAAATAGTAAAAGTACCGTCAACAGGAATGGATGTTCCAATAATATTTGCAACAGTTGGAATTGCAATCATAGTTATTGCCGGAATCACAATTTGGGTAATAGTAAGTACTAAAAAAAATAATATCTGATAAAAATTATGATTTCTTTTAAATACGTTCATTATTATAACAAAGAACGTATTTTTTTAGAAAGAATTGATGTTTTATTTGTTATCGGTTATAATAGTATAAGGTGATACTCATGGAAAAAAGAATAGATGAGATTATAAATATTTTAAATAAGGCTAATTATGATTATTATACTTTAGATAAACCAACGATTACTGATCAGGAATATGACAGATATATGCAGGAGCTTATTAAACTTGAAAATGAGTATCCTAATTTAAAAAGAGATGATTCACCAACACAAAGGGTTGGTGGAATGATAATTGATGAGTTTAAAAAGGTTACTCATGAAATTCCAATGCTTTCTTTAGGAAATGTTTTTAATGAAGATGAAATTAGGCTTTTTGATGAAAGAGTTAAGAAGGTTGTTTCTAATCCTAAATATGTAGCAGAACTTAAGATAGATGGACTTTCGGTTTCTTTATTATATAAAAATGGCAAATTAGTAAGAGCCGCAACTCGTGGTGATGGGGTTGTTGGCGAAGATATTACACATAATGCTAGAACGATTAAAAGTATCCCTCTTACAATAAACAAGGCTATTGATATTGAGGTTCGTGGTGAAATTTATATGAGTAAGGATTCTTTTAATAAATTAAATGAATCTGGAGAAAATTTTGCTAATCCACGTAATGCGGCAGCTGGTAGTGTTAGACAGTTAGATTCTAAAGTGGCTGCGAGTAGAAATTTGGATTGTTTTATATATCATTTGCCAGATCCAGAAGATTATAATATTTATACACATGATGATGCTCTTAGATTTATGAAAGAACTTGGTTTTAATGTTAATCCTAATAATAAAAAAGTTAATAATATTTTAGAACTTTTAGATTATATTGAATATTGGACTAAAAATAGACCAAATCTTCCTTATGAGATTGATGGGATTGTTATTAAAGTTAATGATTTACATGAACAAGCAAGATTAGGGTTTACGGCTAGAAGTCCAAAGTGGGCAACAGCTTATAAATTTCCAGCTGAGGAAGTTTTGACTAAAATAAAAGATATTATTTTTACTGTTGGAAGAACTGGGCAAGTGACACCTAGTGCGATACTTGAGCCTGTTAGAGTTATGGGATCAGTTATTTCTAAAGCAACTTTGCATAATGAAGATTATGTTGTTAGTAAAGATATTAGAATTGGTGATGTTGTTTCTATTAAAAAAGCAGGAGATGTTATTCCAGAGGTTGTTAAAGTTATTAAGGATAGAAGAGATGGTAGTGAAAAACCTTTTGAAATGACTAAAAACTGTCCTATTTGTAAGGAAAAATTAGTTAGAAAAGAAAAAGAGGCAGCTTATTATTGTGTTAACGAGCATTGTCCAGCTAAGAAAATTGAAAAATTAATTCATTTTACTTCACGCCATGCCATGAATATTGAAGGATTTGGCGACAGAATTATTGAAGATTTTTATAATATGGGCTTTTTAAAAAATTATGAAGATTTTTATAATTTAAAAGATCATAGTAAAGATTTAATGGAACTTGAAGGCTTTGGTTTTAAGAGTATTAATAAATTGTTAGATGAAATTGAAAATAGTAAAAACAATTCTTTAGAAAGGTTGCTTTTTGGAATTTCGATTAGGCATGTTGGAGTTAAGACGGCAGATATACTTGCTAATAATTTTAAAAATATCGATAATTTAATGAATGCTTCTTTTGAAGATGTTTCATCTATTAATGATATTGGCGAAATTATTGCGAAAAGTGTTGTTGATTATTTTAGTTTAGATGAAAATAAAAATTTAATATCAAATCTTAAAAACCTTGGAGTAAATATGTCATATTTGAAACAAAAAAGTGATAAGGAAACAGAATTTACTGGGAAGACTTTTGTACTTACGGGAACTCTTGAAAGATTTACGAGAACTATAGCTAAAGAAAAAATTGAAGCTTTGGGAGGTAATGTTAGCGGTAGTGTTAGTAATAAAACTGATGTTGTTATTGCTGGCAAAGAAGCGGGTTCTAAGTTAGATAAGGCTTTGAAATTAGGGGTGTCTGTTTGGAACGAAGAGGAATTTATTAATACATTATCTAAATATTAGGGAATGATAAAAATCATTCTTTTTTTATACCCCCCAATCCTAATTTTACCAAAGAAAAATAAACGGAGAGTTAACTATTTTTTTCTTGACATTTTAAGGGGGGGGGGGGGTATAATGAAGATAAATAATAAACTAGGAAGGAAAT
>CANATJ010000020.1 GCA_947364595.1 uncultured Bacillota bacterium
CTGAAGAAGGCAGTGGCGAAATAGAAGTATCATTTGACTATACTCAAGCTGAAGGTGGAAGCATAGTATTACCAGAAACCTATTTATTAACATATGATTCAAACGGAGGAAAAAGTAATGCTAATAACGAGTATTTAGAAGAAGGGGCAAATGTAAATCTAAACTATATAGCTACAAAAGATAAATATCAATTTATTGGATGGAATACAAATAAAGAAGCCACAGAAGGCTTAGATAGTTTTAAAATGCCAAAAATAAATACAACATTATATGCAATATATAAAATTTTGGATGAAACACCACCAATAATAGATAACGTATCAACATCTTCGACAACAAATAGTATAACAGTAGTCGTAAGCGCCCATGATGATGAAACAGCCATTACTAAATATGAATTTGCTATAAATGATGGAGAATACATAGATAATGGAAATAATAATGTTTACACATTTGAAGGATTAACTGCTGAAACTTTATATAAAATAAAAGTAAGAGTAACAAATACCTTAGACTTACAAAGTGATACACAAAATTCTCAATCAGATGCTACAACAAAACAATTACAAGTTCCAACATTTGAAGAGAGTAATCAAGGAGAAGTAAAAATAAACTATCCAGCTGGATGTGGAAGCACTTATACATGTAGTTATATAAAAGATGGTGGACAGGAAGTAACCGTAAGTGCTAATCCTACAGTATATTTTGGAAAAAGTGGCAATGTTATAGCTAAAATAACTGATGGAATAAATTCAGCAACCTCTAGCACCTATAGTATAACAAGAAATGATTTTTATGTATCATCATCAGGAAATGATACTAATGGATATGGAACAATTAATAAACCATATGCAACAATTGCCAAAGCATATAACGAAACAGAAACCACCTCAACAATAAATGTAATGAATAATATAACTCAAACATCTGCGTTAAATTTAAATGAAACAAAAACTGTAACAATAAAAAGTTATGGAACAAGTGTTAATTCTATAATAAGAGGAAGTGCTTTTACTGGAAACGTTGTAAATTTAACAAATGGAACATTGAATCTACAAAACATTACATTAGATGGAAATAACGTTTCAGCGCAAGGATCATTAATTGGTGTAAATGGTGATAGTGCTATTTTAAACGCTAATGATAAAACCACACTTCAAAACAATAATAATGGTTTTGTTTATCAAAATGATGGAACCAATTTAGATAAATTAGCTGGAGCTATCAGTGCAAATAAAGGAACCGTAACAATAAAAAATGCACAAATACTTAATAATACAGGAGATTATGGCGGAGCCATTTATCATAATTCTTCTAAAGCATTAACAATATCAGGAACTACATTTAATAAAAATACAGCTAGATTATCTGGCGGAGCGATTAGTTCAAATGGAGTTATAAATGTTTCTTCTAGTCAAATGAATAATAATAAATCAAATGGCACTGCTGGAGCAGTTAATACTCAAACTCTAAGTTTAAATGGAACTACAATTTCTAGTAATACCGCAGCTAATAATTGTGGAGGAGTAAGAACCACTGTCAAATTAACCTCTACCAATAATACCAAAATTGATGGTAATAAAGCTAAAGTAGGCGCTGGAGTTTGTGTGGATAATGGAACAGGTACCATTGAAAATACTACTATTTCAAATAATATCGCTAGTTCTGATTCTGGTGGTGGAGTAAAAGTTATAAATTCTGCAAATTTAACCTTAACTAGTGGCACAATCTCAGGAAATAGTGCTACTCATGGTGGAGGAGTAGCAGTTTTTGGAACGGCAACCTTTACTATGAATGGTGGAACAATTTCTGGTAACAAATCAACTATCACAACTGGTGAAGAAGGTGGTGGCGGAATTAGAAGTAACACAACCACTACAGTTAATATAAAAGGTGGAACGATTAAAGAAAATACGGCTGTAAGAAATGGTGGAGGAATATGGTCAAATGGTAAACTAAATGTCAGTGGAGGTACAATCAATAATAATACAGCAAGTCAAAAAGGAGCTGGAATATATGCTGCTTCAAATACTGCTAGCGTAGTGACTATATCAGGTTCAACTAATATCACCACGAATACTGCTACCGGTGATGGTGGTGGAATATATCACGCTGGTGGAACTTTAAATATAAGCGGTGGAACAATCCAATCTAATAAAGGCGCTGGTGGTGGTGGTATTACAACTGCAGGAACAACCACTGGAACATGGCAAAATATGACTATTAAAAATAATAGTACTTCTCCAAGTACTGGTGATGTCGGTGGAGCATATCTTAGAGATAGTTCAAACATCCAACTTAAAAGCGGAACAGTCTCAGGAAATTCTGGAAGAAATGGTGGCGGAATTGGCGCCAATGGTAATGCTAAGATAACAATAACAGGTGGAAGCATTACTGGCAACAAAGCAACTGGTACAGGTGGCGGCTTAATTGTTGGCCATGAATCATCTAGTTCAACAGCAACCATTTATCTAAAAGGCGGAACAGTCTCAGGAAATTCTGCTGCTGGTGGTGGCGGAGGTGTACAGGTATGGGGATATGGAACCTTTGATTATACTTCCGGTAATATGATCGATAATACTGGTGGAACTACCTATAAAAATAATAATGTATATTTAGTTGATAATGGAAGGTATACTGATCATCAAGTTGGAAGTAATGCCTTTACATTTAGAGCCCCTGATGTATATAGAATATCTTCTGCCGTAAACAATAGTTATGTTATAGGTACCGTAAGTAATTCAAATGCCAACGGAACCAATGTAAGAATTTGGGTATATGGTGGAGAAGCCTCTCAAAAATGGAAAATTTATGTAACTGAAATGAGAGATAATAAAACCGTTTATACATTTGGAGCATCATCGCTAGCAGGTAACACTCATTTGTGGGTAGCAGGAAATACCAATACTACATCAGGAACCAACGTTATAGTTTGGGGACTTCATGGAAACGCTGGTGGCTTTTGGTGGATAGAAGATGGTGGAAGTGGAAATCGTAAAATTAGATCAAGAGGTGGAAGCAACTACCTAGATTTAGCTGGTGGAACAGCTACCAACGGAACTAATATCCAAATATATGCTGGCAACACATCTAATGCCCAAAAATGGAAATTTATTGGAATATAGAAAACATCTGATATAAAAATCAGATGTTTTTTAATTGGTTTTTGAATTGATACCAAACATACTTCCAAATATACTGGAAATAATTAAAAGGGAAATAAATATTAAATCTTTACTTTTAAAACCATTTAAAATAATAGTTATTATAAGAAAGATTAAAGATAATATAAGTCCAAATTTTAAACCTTCAATCCAACCATTTTTATTTGAGTTTTTTCCAATCACAAAACCACCGATTGCTAAAGATAAAAGAGGAATAATAATTTTTCCTATGGCAGTAATATTATAACTAATTACTCCAAAATAATTTAAAACAGTAAGTAGTAATCCAAGAATTAATAAACTAGAAATAGAATATATAAAACCTTTTAACAATTTTTTTAAATATTTCATAGTGCCTCCTCATTAAATTTTATGAAAATAAGTTTAAAAAATGAAAATTATTGATTAAGAAAAAATAATATGTTATACTAAAATCAGGTTAAGATAAAGAAGGGATAAAATGAAAAAACAAGATAAAACAAATAATAAATATAAAAATTATCTTCTTATTGTTTTAGCAATTCTTTCAATTTTTCTTATTGGTGGGTATGCAGTTTTTGCTCAACCATTAGCTTTTAATACTACTTTTTCCAATAATGAAAATATTTGGGATATTAGATTTACAAGCATTGATAAAAAAGTTGTTATAGGAAGTGCTGGAGAGCTTCAAGCACCTAATTATAATCATACTAGGGCGACTTTCAAAGTATTATTAAAAAGTCCAGGTGATAGCATTACTTATGATTTAACAATAAAGAATGCGGGAACTATTGATGCAAAGGTTGATAGTATTAATATTACTCCTGAAAACAAGCCTAATGATTTAGTTTGGTTTACCACTGACGATATCTATGTTGGTGATGTTTTAAAAGCTAATGAAGAAAAATATATGACAGTCACAGTTAGATATAATAAAGCAATTGAAAGCAATATAGCTTATAACAAAGATTGCATGATTTTAATTAATTTTAGTCAAAAAAGCTAGCAATAGCTTTTTATTTTATATGCAGTGCTTTTTTTACATGAATATACTGATGAATAGTTACGTAAGCAATGTTTAATCCACTAGCCCATAATAATCCCCAAAGGCCAATATGCATATATGAAAATATAAATAAAGCAATTGTTCTAATAATTGTTCCTACTAAAGTTCCATTCATAGCTTCTTTGGCTTTACCCATAGCCTGAAGACTAGCAGTTAGTGGAGCTTGAATATAATGAAGAAGCGCTATTGGAGCAAAGGCTTTTATATAATCTATTCCAACATTCGTATTATAAATAAATTCCATAGGAACTTGTGGGAACAATTCAAATATTATTGTCGCTGGAATACCTATTAGTAAAGAAAAGAAAATAGCTAATTTGATTCTTTTAAAAACATAATCATAATGTCCATGACTATGGGCCTTACTAATATTCGGTATTAAAGCTTGGGAAATAGCTAATGTAAAAAATGATGGTAATAAAATTAAGGGCATGATATATCCATTGATAATTCCATATTCATTTACAATAAATTTATTACTATAACCACACTTTAATAAAACAAATGTTAAAATTATAGGTTCTAGAAAAAAACCGATTGATCCAATAATTCTACTCATAGTTGTTGGAATTCCTATAGAAAAAACATCATAAATATTTTGCCTATTAACTTTTAAATCTTCTTTCGTTAGTTTAAAGTTTTTAGGAATAAAGAAAAATAATATTAATATTGAAGTAAGTTCACTACCAATATTAGCAAGGACAACAAAAGCCACCGCATATTCTATACCATTTTTAAGAAAAATAGGTATACCAATTATTAATATTATTAAACGGACTATATCTTCAGTAATATTTGATAAAACATGGGGAAACATTTGCTGTTTTCCAAAAAAATATCCTCTTAATATACTTGAAATACTAATAAACGGTAATACTAATCCAATACATATTAAACAGTAGTAGCACCTTGGCTCATTTAATAAATTATTGCTGATATAAGAAGCAGAAAATATTAAAAATACAATAATTATTACATTTATAAAAAGTGAAATAGGTATAATTGAAAATACTAAATTTTTGTTATTTTTATTTTCTTCCGCCACCAATTTACTAATGGCCACAGGAAACCCTAATTGCGCCAAGGCCATAAGCAAAGTAAAAGTGGGGGATATCAGCATATATATTCCCATTCCCTCAGTACCGATTAGGCGTGCTAAAACAATTTTTATAAGCATACTAATAATTTTAGTAATAAAGCCACCTATAATTAATAATATAACCGATTTTATAAATACGTTTTTTTTCATACTAGATTATATGCAAAAAAAACATAAATAGGATTTTATGTTAAAAAGTCAAATAAATTTAACCTAATATCTTTAAAATTACAAAAAATTAATATATAATGTTTATATGTAATAAGAAAATGGAGGGATATGATGGATTTAGAATTTGGAAGTGTCGAAGAACTTTATCAAAGATTAAAACCGGCCCTTAGGTCAAAACTTACAGAGTTAAAAGAAGTAGGATATGGATATTTAAAAATAGAAGATGTTTGGAATTATTTAAAAGAAAATAAATGGCGTGATAGCCATAATTTAGCCTTAAGTGATATGGTTAGTGATATTTTAAATAGTGATAATGAACTTATTGATGCATATTTTAAAGATAAATTGAACGCAAAAAATAGAAGGGTTTATTTTGATATATAGTTTGGGGGAATTTTTATGGTAAAAAGTAAAAGAAAAACAAAAAAAGTAAGATCAAGAGTTTTACTTACTTTATTAGTATTAATAGTTTCTATTTTAGTATTAATTCCAGTTTTAAATAATTTAAAACTTGGTTTAGATCTTCAAGGTGGATTTGAAATTTTATATAAAGTAGATAGTATCGATGGTAAAAGTAAAGTTACCTCTGATATGGTAAATGCCACTTATAAAACAATGCTTAAAAGAATAGATGTTTTAGGCGTTTTAGAACCAACAATTAGTATTGAAGGAAATAATATTAGAGTTGGTCTTGCCGGAATAGATAACGCTGATGACGCTCGTGATTTACTTTCTCAAACAGCGACTTTAACATTCCGTGACACTAATGATAATTTACTTATGACTAGTGATATTTTAAAAACTGGCGGTGCTAAAGTTAGTCAAGATCAAAATGGAAGACCAGCTGTTTCTTTAGGTGTTGCTGATAAAGACGAATTTTATAAAGCAACTAAAAAAGTAAGTGAAATGTCTGACAATCGTATTGTTATTTGGCTTGATTTTGAAGAGGGCAGTGATTCCTTTGCTAGTGAAGGTAATAAATGTGGAGTATTAGATCAATCAAGATGTTTATCAGTAGCTTCCGTTACCCAAGGATTTAGTAGTGATGTCATTATTCAAGGTAATTTCGAGCAAAAGGATGTAGAACAGTTAGTTGATTTAATTAATTCTGGTAGTATGCCTACTAAGTTAACTGAAGTATCAAGTCAAAGTGTCGAAGCTTCATTTGGAGCTAATTCACTTACTAAAACTGTAACTGCTGGGATTATTGGAGTTTTAGTAATTATTGTTTTATTAACTTGTTTATATAAAGTATCAGGCTTACTTGCCAGTGTTGGTATTATTGTTTATACAGCTGTAACCTTCTTTATTTTCTGGCTTATTAATGGTACATTAACTTTACCAGGTATTGCCGCAATGATTATTGGTATTGGTATGGCAGTTGATTCAAACGTCCTTAATTTTGCTCGTATTAAAGAAGAATTATATAATGGAAAAAGTTTACAAACAGCATTTAAAAATGGAAATAAAGCTTCATTTGGAACCATTATGGATGCCAATGTAACAACATTTATCGTAGCTATTATGCTATTTATATTTGGACAAAGTAGCGTTAAAGGTTTTGCAACTATGCTTATTATTAGTATTTTTTCTACCTTGGCTATTATGTTGTTTTTTACAAGAATGTTAATGAGAAAATACGTTGAAACTAAATATTTTGACGATAAAACTAAGCTATTTATTGGCGTTGATAAAAAAGACATTCCTGATGTGAATGGTAAGGTCATAAAAAAATCCTTTAATAATTTTGATTTTGTTAGTAAAAGAAAAATATTTATAATTTTAACAATTATAATATCTATAGTAGGTATGACTTTTATCGGCCTTAAAGGTCTTAAATTAGGTGTTGATTTTAAAGGTGGAACTGCCATTACTTTAAATACATCACAAAAAATCAGTGAAAGTCAAATTAATAAAGATGTAAAAAATTTAGGATATGATATGTATTCATTTGAAAAACAAACAAATAATGCTTATTCGATTAAAATTAGTGAAACTTTATCTCCTAAAAAATCAATTAGTTTAAAGAATTATTTTACCGATAAATATAATGCGAATGCTGATATTGGAGTAATATCTGAAACTGTTAAAAATGAGCTTATTAAAAATGCATGTTTATCTATTGTTTTAGCAGTTATTTCAATAATTATTTATATGTCTATTAGATATAAATTTAGTTATGCTATCAGTAGTATCATAGCTCTAGCAGTTAATGTTATTGTAACCATTTCATTTTTTTCAATATTTAGACTTGAAGTATCTAATATATTTATTGCCGCTATTTTATCGATAATTGGTTATTCCATCAATGACATTA
Source organism: uncultured Bacillota bacterium (assembly GCA_947364595.1). GTDB lineage: Bacteria > Bacillota_I > Bacilli_A > RF39 > UBA660 > Coprosoma. The sequence continues at coordinate 7,797 of CANATJ010000020.1, forward strand.
TTATTACTTTTGATAGAATTAAAGAAGAATATAACAAACATAAAAATATCAAAGATCCTTCTTGTTTAAATGATATTGTTAATGATAGTTTAAGAAATATTTTAAGCCGTAGTATTGTTACAACAATCACCACTTTAATTGCCGTTATATCATTACTTATTTTTGGATCACATGAGATTATTACTTTCTATATCGCACTTATTGTTGGTATTGTTACAGGTGTCTTAACTTCATTGTTTGTGGCAAGTCAAATTTGGCTTGAAATAGAAAAGAAAACCTTTAAAAAAGGTAAAAACAAAAAGAAAAAAGTAGAAGAAAAAGAAGTAGAGGAGTTGCTGATAAAAGGCATAAACTCATAAAGAGGTGAAGGAGTATGGCTAAATATCAAAAAAATATAACATTTGATATACTTTTAGAAAAAGTAAAAACTTACATTACAGATTCGCTTGAATTAGAAACTATTGCTAAGGCATACGAATTTGCTAGCGAGAAACATTTCGGTCAAAAAAGGCTAACAGGTGATGATTATATCGTTCACCCTTTAAATGTTGCCTATATTTTGACAAGGATTAAGGCTGACTACGAAACGTTGTCAGCTGCTTTACTACACGACGTTGTAGAAGATTGTGCTGTTTCTATAAAAGAAATTGAAGATTTATTTGGGGAAAACATTGCGAATTTAGTGGAAGGCGTTACAAAAATCAATAAACTTAATTTTTCTGGTGATAACGAAATGGTTATTAACAATCAAAGAAAAATATTAGTTGGTCTTTCTGGTGATGTACGAATTATCATTATTAAACTTGCCGATAGGCTTAATAATATGCAAACCCTTTTTGTTCATAGCGAAAGAAAACAAAAATCCATTTCAAAAGAAACTTTGGACATTTTAACGCCAATTGCTAATAGACTTGGTATGAATACAATTAAGCAGGATTTAGAAGAATTGTGTCTTCGTTATTTAAAACCAGATGAGTATTATAATATTGTTGAAAATTTAAATGCCACCAAAGCTGAAAGAGATAATAGCGTAGCTAAAATGATGGATAATGTTTCTGAAATTTTGAACAAACATGGTATTAAACATGAAATAAAAGGAAGAAGTAAAAGTATATACAGTATTTACAAAAAATTAGAAAAAGGTAAAAGATTTAATGATATTTTTGATCTTTTAGCCTTGCGTATTTATGTTGATACCGAACAAGATTGTTATCAAGCGTTAGGAATAATTCATTCTAAATTTAAACCTAAACCAAATAGATTTAAAGATTATATTGCTATGCCTAAAACTAATATGTACCAATCTTTACATACAACTGTTTTTGGAGTAGATGGACAATTATTTGAAATTCAAATTAGAACTTATGAAATGGATAGAGTAGCAGAATATGGTATTGCATCACACTGGTCTTATAAAGAAAAAGGCAGTGTTAAGGCAGTAATGCAAAACGAGATGGAACAAAAACTTCAATTTTTTAGAAGTATTATGGATTTAAAGAAAACACAAGATAATGCCGAAGATTTTGTTAACAAAGTAAAAGAAGAAGTTTTCCAAAACACTATTTACGTTTTTACTCCTCTTGGTGATGTAATTGAACTTCCTAATGGCTCAACACCAATAGACTTTGCATATAAAGTTCATACCAATGTTGGCGATAAGGCCACAGGCGCTATTGTAAATTCAAATATGGTGCCTCTTGATTATAAACTTAAAAGTGAAGACATTGTTAAAATTATTACTAATAATAATTCCACTGGTCCAAGTAGAGAGTGGCTTAATATTGTTCAAACAACCCAAGCTAAAAATAAAATCAAAGCATTTTTTAGCAAGGCCAATAGAGAAGAATATATAAAACGTGGAGAAGAACTTTTAAATAAAGAAGTTAGAAAACAAAAACTAGTATTAAGTGAATTTTTCAGCGACGAAAACATTGCTAAAATATTAGAAGAACTTAAATTTGGATCTTTACAAGAAATATATTCTAATATTGGTAGCGGTAAATTATCAGCTGAAACAGTTGCTTTAGCACTACAAAAAAAGGAAATTTCTAAAGAAGATAAAATTTTAGAAAAAGCTTCAAAAGGAAGCGATAAATCTTCAAATAATAATAGTTTAGTTTCTATTGCTGGTATTGACGATATTAAAGTAAATTTAGCTTCTTGTTGTAATCCTGTTTTAGGAGATAGAATTGTTGGTTATATTACAAAAGGATATGGGGTAACAGTACATAGGATGGTTTGTCCTAATGTATCTAATAGAGATGAAAGATTAATTGAAGTTAAATGGAATGAAGTTGTTAATAAACTACCAACTAATATTTTAGTAAGAATTAATACTAATGAAAACATTTTGGTTAATATTGTTTCTAAAATTAGTAACAATGATGTTCCAGTTAGAAGATTTAATGTTAATCATTCTAAAGAAGACGATGTTATTGAAATGACAGTCTTAGTTAATAGTAAAGAACAACTTTTAAAAGTCATGAATGATATTAATATGATTGAAGGCGTGACAGAAGTTGAGAGGTTGATAAAATGAGATTGCTCGTTCAAAGAAGTTTAAATTCATCAGTTATAGTAAATGATAAAGTTACTGGTAAAATTGAAAATGGACTTACAGTGTTTGTTGGATTTACTAATGGTGATAGTGAAAAAGAAATCGATTATTTAATAAATAAACTTTTAAACTTGCGTATTTTTGAAGATGAAAATAATATAATGAATAAATCTATTTTAGATGTTGGTGGTCAAATACTTAGCATTTCCCAATTTACACTTTATGCAAGTACTAAAAAAGGAAATCGACCAAGCTATGTAGCAGCTTTAGATAGTATAAAGGCTGGCAATTTATACAAACTATTTAATGAAAAATTAAATAAGCATATTCATGTAGAAACTGGTATTTTTGGTGCGGATATGCTTGTTAATATTCAAAACGATGGTCCAATCACCATTTTGCTTGAAAAGGAGGCGATATCATGATAAAAAATAAAATTGATTTCAAATTAATTAATATTGCAATATTTGTCTTTATTATATTTTTGATATATCAAACAAGTAACTTTTGGATTGGGTTTATTGATGTTTTTTTAAAAATCTTTTTACCATTTTTCATTGCTTTTGTTCTAGCTTATGCTTTTTATCCACTTTTAAAAAAACTTTTAGATGCCAGAGTTCCTAAGGCTTTAGCTGTTGCCATCGTAGTAATCGGTATATGTGCTTTCACTATTTTGACGGTAACTTTAACAGCCCCAACAATTACTAATCAAATGACAAGTTTATTTAATGGTATTATATCTTTCTTAAAAGAAATTTCACTTGATTATAATATTGATTTTAAAGATTTACAAAATGGACTATCAAGTAGTTTTAATAGTACTATTGCTAAATTAGGAACATATATTTCTAATGGAGCCATTAGTTTTATTGGAATTTCCTTAGATTATTTATCTAAAACCTTTATTATTTTTGCCGCATTTATTTACTTTTTAACAGATATGGATAAAATTAGAATATTTATCAAAGATTATTGCAGAAGTAAATCAAAACGTTTTTATAATTATGTTGCTTTATTAGATGATGAGATGGGCAAATATTTATCTGGATTCATGAAAATTGTTATTATTGCATTTTTTGAATATATGATCGCATATCTTATAATAGGACACCCTAATGCAGTAATGCTTGGATTTTTAGCCGCATTCGGTAATTTAGTTCCATATTTTGGAGGTATTATTACAAATATTATTGCTGCGGTTACAGCCTTTGTTATAGGGCCTGAATTATTTATTAAAACTTGTATAGTATTCGCAATTTGCTCTGGTCTTGATGGGTATGTTATTAATCCATTAGTTTATGGTAAGAGTAATCAAGTACATCCACTTGTAGTAATTATTTCCGTTTTTGCTGGTGGTATTTTAGGAGGTGTGCTTGGAATTGTCATTTCTCTTCCAGTGGCTATTATATTAATTACTACCTTTAAATATTTTAAAAAAGATATTATCAAAATGAAAGCAAAAATAAAGTAATTGACTTTGCGTTTATGATATGTTAAGATGTATTTGTAAATCGCTGACGAAGGAATATTAAGTAATCCCTCTTATATAGTGAGCTTGGATAGTGAAAACAAGTTAAGATATTATTTAATTCCTACCTTCAAAGAGAAATGTAAACATTTCCGGGTAATACCGTTATCTAAATTAAGAAAATCAAAGGATGGTACCGTGCTTATGCACTCCTTATATACCATCTTTTTTTGTTAGGAGGTTAATTATGAAATTAAAAAATAGTTTTTTCTATACTTTAAGGGAAGATGCTAAAAACGAAGATTCAATAAGTGGAAATTTACTTGTAAGAAGTGGAATGGTGAAAAAAACAGCCAGTGGTATTTATATGTTTATGCCTCTTGGTCTTAGAGTTAAACAAAAAATAGAAAACATTATTAGAGATGAAATGGATAAATCTGGCGCTAATGAAGTAGCTATGCCACAATTAATTTCTGGAGAAATTTTTGAAAAATCTGGACGTCGTCACGCTTTTGGATCTGATATGTTTAGTTTAAAAGACCGTTATAATCGTGATTTTGTTTTAGGACCAACTCATGAGGAATTATTTGTTATGGCTGCCAAAGAAAAAATCAAATCTTATAAAGACATGCCATTTAATATATATCAAATAGGAAATAAGTATCGTGATGAAACTAGACCTAGATATGGACTTATTAGAACACGTGAGTTTACGATGAAAGATGCTTATAGTTTTGATATTGATAAAAGTAATACTGAAATTTCTTATGGTAAGATGGCTAAAGCTTATAATAATATATTTGATCGTATGGATATTGATTATCGTGTTGTTAAAGCCGATACTGGAGCCATGGGAGGAAGACTTTCCGAAGAATACCAAGCTATTTCAGAAATGGGAGAAGATACTTTAGTTTTATGTGATAAGTGCGATTTTTCTTCTAATATTGAAATTGCCGAAGTAAAGGGAAGAGTATTTGAAAAAGAAAATGCTCAAAAAATGGAATTAGTTTATACGCCAAATGTTCATACTATTGATGAAGTTTCTGAATTTTTAAATATTAGTCCAGATAAGACAGTAAAAACTTTAGTTTATAATGTAGATGGAGATATGATTTTAGCTTTAGTATGTGGTAATAGGGAACTTAATGAAACTAAGCTTCGTAAATTATTAAATGCCGAAAATGTTGTAATGGCAACCGATGAGGAACTTAAAACTGTTACCGATGCCTCTTTTGGCTTTTTAGGACCTATTGGTGTTAATACAAAAGTTGTTATCGATAATGAAGTAAGTACTATGAGTAACTTTGTTACAGGAGCCAATAAAGATGATTATCATTATTTAAATGTTAATTTAACTGATTTTGAAATTTTTAAAACAGGTGATATTATCAATATCGAAGAGGGTGATACTTGTCCTTGCTGTAATGGTAATATATATTTTAAAAAAGGAATCGAAATTGGAAATTTATTTGACTTAGGTACTAAATATTCCGAAAGTTTAGGATTATATTATTTAGATGAAAGCAATAAGCAAAGGCCTGTTGATATGGGTAGTTATGGTATTGGTACCGCAAGATGTATGGCCGCTATTATTGAACAACACCATGATGATAAAGGTATTATTTGGCCAGTCGCAGTAGCGCCTTACACTGCTTGTATTGTTGTTATTAATACTAAAGATGAAATTCAAAATGAATTATCAGAAAAACTTTATAATTTACTTACAGAAAATGGAATAGATGTTATGCTTGATGATCGTAATGAAAGACCAGGTGTAAAATTCAATGATATGGATTTAATAGGTATTCCAATTAAAATAACTGTTGGTAAAAAAGCTAGTGAAAACATAGTTGAATTTAAAACTCGCGATGGTAAAGTAGATCTTGAATGTTCATTAGATGAAGTAATTAATGAAATCAAAAAAATAAAAAATAATTAAACATTATATTTATAATCGACATTATATTTATAATGTTTTTTTTATAATCAAAATGGTGGGACTTATGACAATATATATTGATGGGTTACTTTTTTTAAATTTTTTTATTGATTTTCTATTACTTTTAACAACTTCAGTAATTTTAAAAAGGAATGTGAAAATATTTAATGTAGTAATTGGAGCTTTTGTTGGAAGTTTAACTATTTTAATTTTATTTTTAAAAATAAATACAATTCAACTTTTTATTCTGAAAATTTATTTTGGTATTTTGATGTGTTTGTTTACTTTTGGTTTTAAAAACTTGAAATATTTTTTTATTAATCTTATAACTATTTATACAGTTGGAATTTTATTAGGTGGGTTTTTATATATGATAAAAATGGAATTTTCATATAAGCACGCAGGACTTTTATTTTTTAAAGGAAGTAATATTAATATTATAGTTTTATGCATACTCGCGCCTATTATTTTATATATTTATATAAGACAAGTTAGGCTTTATAAAACCAGCATTGTAAATTATAAAAAAGTTAATATTTGTATTGGCAGAAAAAAATTAAATTTAAACGGTTATTTAGATACTGGCAATACACTTTGTTATAAAGGTAAACCTGTTATTTTAACTAATATTAAAAATACTTTTAAAAACAAAACAATATTAGTTCCATATAAAGTAATTGGAGGTTCTGGATTATTAGAGTGCATTAAAGTTACTAAAGTTGAAGTTGATGAATTAGGAATTTTTGAAAATATATATTTAGGTTTTAGTAAAGATTTTAATATTGCAGGAGCAGATGTATTATTAAATGCAAAAATGAAAGAGGGGAAATTATGATTAAAAAAATTATTGATTTTATTAGAGTTTTTTTAGAAAAGGAAAATGTATTTTTTATTGGTAGTACTGATAAACTTCCTGAACCTTTGACCAAAGAAGAAGAAATCTTATACGTAACACGTCATATGAATGGTGATATGCAAGCAAAAAGTAAATTAATTGAGCATAATTTAAGATTAGTTGTTTTCTTGGCTAAGAAATATGAAAATACTGGAGTTGATTTAGAAGATTTAGTCAGTATAGGAAGTGTTGGACTAATTAAGGGAGTTAATACTTATAAACTAGATAAAAATATTAAACTTGCCACTTATGCATCAAGATGTATTGACAATGAGATATTAATGTTTTTAAGAAAAAATAAAAGACGTCGTGGAGAAATTAGTTTTGAAGATAATTTAAGTTATGACTCTGAAGGTAACGAGCTACATTTAGAAGATATTTTAGGTACTGATAGTGATATTGTTACAAAAGGATTAGAAGAAGAAATAGAAAAGAAAATGCTTTATAACGAAATAAACAAATTAAATGAACGTGATAAAAAAATAATGATAATGAGATATGGACTTTTTAATAACGAAGAAATGACACAAAAAGATGTAGCTAATTTGCTAGGAATTAGTCAATCTTATATTTCTAGGATTGAAAAAAAAGTAATTAGAAGATTAAAGAGCTTAGATAAAGACTAGGCCTTTTTTCTTTTTATAATACAATTTAATTACAAAAATATATTTTAAAACATAAACTAGTATAGAAAGGGGAAGATTATGAACGAATATGAACGTGCTTTAAAAAAAATAAAGCAGGATCAAAAGTGTAGACCACAATGTTGTCAAGGTCCAACTGGAGCAACAGGTCCAACAGGACCAACCGGACCAGCTGGCGGTCCAACAGGACCAACAGGCCCAACCGGTCTAACTGGATTAACAGGAGCAACCGGACCAACAGGAGCAACCGGGCCAACAGGAGCAACAGGACCAACCGGATTAACTGGAGCAACCGGGGCAACTGGGCCAACAGGAGCAACCGGACCTACTGGAGCAACTGGGCCAACCGGATTAACTGGATCTACTGGGCCAACCGGACCTACTGGGCCAACCGGACCAACAGGATTAACAGGAGCAACCGGACCAACAGGAGCAACCGGGCCAACAGGAGCAACAGGACCAACCGGATTAACTGGAGCAACCGGGGCAACTGGGCCAACAGGAGCAACCGGACCTACTGGAGCAACAGGAGCAACTGGGCCAACCGGATTAACTGGATCTACTGGGCCAACCGGATTAACTGGATCTACTGGGCCAACCGGACCTACTGGGCCAACCGGACCTACTGGGCCAACAGGAGCAAATGGGCCAACCGGACCAACCGGACCTACTGGAGCAACAGGAGCAACTGGGCCAACCGGTCCAACAGGACCAACAGGACCAGCGACGCCAATTACTAATGCAGCGCTAATGGTCCACGATGAAGGAACAAATACAGTTAATGTAGGAGCCCCTGTTTTATTGAGTACAACAAATTTAGCAAGTGGAATTACTTATAATCCTGCTACTGGAGTATTTACAATTAGTCAGCCAGGACAATATATGGTTCATTGGTGGTTAAATGTTCAAAATCCTAGTACATCAGTTTCTGCTGCCGCTGCACCAATAATAGTAACATTAAATCAAGTTACACCATCTGCCTTATTAATTTCATCATCAGCTACACACAATTCATTAAGTGATAATGCAACTGGTCAAGTAAATGGAAATGCAGTATTTAATGCTACAGCTGGAAGTACATTTAGATTAGTCAACGCATCAACAATTTCTATGAAATTAATTAAAAATGGGCAATATTCTGGATCTATTTCAGTTATTAGAAATGCAGGATAAATTTAAATAAATATGAATAAATATAAAGTTTGTGTTTATGCAATTTGTAAAAATGAAGAAAAGTTTGTTGATAGATGGATAGATAGTGTAAGTGAGGCTGATGAAATATATGTTTTAGATACTGGTTCAACCGACAATACTGTAACTAAATTAAAAGAAAAAGGCGCTTTTGTGGAAACTAAAATTATTGATCCATGGCGTTTTGATGTCGCACGTAATGAATCTTTAAATTTAGTTCCAGAAGATACCGATATATGTGTTTGTATGGATTTAGATGAGGTTATTAAGCCAGGATGGCGTAAGGTTTTAGAAGAATTATGGAACGATGATATTACAAGACTTAGATATAATTATAATTGGAGTTTTGATGAATATGGAAATCCTGCAGTAAATT
>CANATJ010000021.1 GCA_947364595.1 uncultured Bacillota bacterium
TCCCAGAAAAAATATATCCTAAAAAAATAAATATTACAAATGACTAATTTAGTATTTTTAATATATAAATAAGCATAAAACTAAAAGCTTTTACATACTAAAAAAGGAAAAAATTACAAAATTTAAATAATAAAATGGGAAAAACCAATAGTAACTAAAAAAAATATAAAAAAATGTTTCTTCTGTGGTAAAAAGAAAACAAAAATGTTATAATTAATAAAGATAGGAGGGCCTTAAAATGGAACTTAAAGAAATTACTAATTTATATGATGGTTATTTGGAAAAATTAAAAGACCTTTGGAGGTCTCTTTGACACAGAAGAAAAAAACAATAGAATAAAAAAATTAGAAGAAGAAATAAATAAACCAAACTTTTGGGATGATAGACGACATAGTCAGCAAGCAATAAATGAATTCAATAGTTTAACTAATATTAAAAAAGAAGTTTCTAAATTATGTTCCGAAGTTGAAGATTTTTATTTAGAAATGGCAAATAATTGTCTTTCTGATGATACAGATACAATTAACTTTCTAGAATCTGAATCCGAAGGCGTTAGTAAAAAAATTTCTGAGCTTGAAATAAACATATTATTAAATGGTGAATATGATAAAAACGATGCAGTATTAGAAATACATTCAGGTGCAGGCGGAACAGAAGCTTGTGATTGGGCTAATATGCTTTATCGTATGTACACTAGATGGTGCGAAAAAAAAGGATTTAAAATAGAAATAATCGATCAACAACCTGGTACAGAAGTTGGTATTAAAAGCATTTCTTTAATCATTAAAGGTCATAACGCCTATGGTTACTTGCAAAGTGAAAAAGGAATTCATAGATTAGTTAGAATTTCTCCGTTTGATAGCAATAAAAGGCGTCATACATCTTTCGCATCAATTGAAGTAACCCCAGTTATCGAAGATGATAATAATTTTGAAATTGATGAAAAAGAAATTAGAATAGATGTTTACCGAAGTTCTGGGGCTGGAGGTCAAGGAGTAAATACAACAGATAGTGCAGTTAGAATTACCCATATTCCAACTAAAATAGTTGTTACCTGCCAAAATGAACGAAGTCAAATTCAAAATAAAGCAAAATGTATGCAAATACTTAAAAGTAAATTAATGAAAATAAGTAAGCAGCAAAAAGAAAAAGAAATGCAAGCATTAAAAGGTGATTTACAAGAAATAAATTTTGGATCACAAATTAGAAGTTATATCATGTGTCCATACACATTAGTTAAAGATCATCGAACTAATATTGAAGATGTTAACGTGTCAAAAGTATTAGATGGAGATATTGATAAATTTATAGAAGAATATTTAAGGAGGAATGCGTAATGTTTTTTCAAAAATCGAAATCAACACCCAAAATAGATAGTGCTAAATTATTAAAAGAAATATCAAATAGTAAAAAACTAAAACGTTATACGATGTTCCTAATCGGTACGCTTTTATCCGCAGTTGCCTTCAATTTATTTTTAAAACCAAATCATATCATAAATGGTGTTAGTGGACTTTCAATTATCACAGAAAAATTATTTAACCTAGATCCATCACTAGTAATTTTAATTGCCAATTTAATTCTACTAGTTGCCAGTTATGTTTTCCTAGGCAAGGATAAAACTTCAAAAACTGTTGTAGGTGCCTTTTTATACCCGATATTAGTAAAATTAACAGATGGATTAACAGATTATGTTGATTTGGGTAGTACAGAACCAGTCGTTTTAGCCTTATTTGGGGCTATTATTAGTGGAATAGGAACGGGATTGATTTTTAAAAATAACTTTACAACTGGAGGATCAGATGTAATAAAACAAATATTATCATATTATATGAAAATACCATTTAGTAAAGCCAATACCTATTCAGAATTATTAGTAGTTTTAGCCGGAATATTCGTATTTGGTTGGAACTCAGCTTTATATTCCATTATAACAATATTTATAATAGGCTATGTTAGTGATCGTGTAATACTAGGAGTATCTGAATACAAAACTCTTCAAATAGTTACAAATAAGCAAGAAGAAATTATTGATTTCATTACCAATAGTTTAAATCACGGTGTGACAATAGTTGATGCCAAAGGTGGATACACTAGCGAAAATAAAAAAGTATTATTATGTGCTATGCCAACAAGAGAATATTTCTTAGCCAGTGAAGCAATAAGAAAATTAGACCCTCATGCCTTTGTGATAGTAATAGACACATATGAAGTGCAAGATGAAATGCAAGTAGAAAAATAGGAGTGATAGAAGTGGATTTAATAAGACTTACAAAAGTAAAAAAAACATATAAAACAGGTGTAACTGCAATCCAAGATTTAAACTTAAAAATATCTAAAGGCGATTTTGTTTTTATCATTGGTTCAACAGGTTGTGGTAAAAGTACCTTGATAAAAATGTTATACCGTGAAGAAAAGCCAACATCTGGACAAATAATAGTTGGAGGAATAGACGTAGGAAGACTACGTAATGGAAAAGTATACAAAATTAGAAGAAAAATAGGAGTAGTCTTTCAAGATTATAAACTACTTCCAAAATCAACAGTATATGAAAATGTAGCCTTTGCCCTAGAAATATTTGGACTTCCAAAAGATGAAATTCATTCAAAAGTTGTCAAAGTATTAGAACTAGTTGGCTTAAAAAATAAAATAAAAAATTATCCATCACAATTATCAGGTGGAGAACAACAAAGGGTAGCCATCGCAAGAGCTATTGTAAATGGACCAAAATTATTAATTTGTGATGAACCAACAGGAAACTTAGACCCCAACACAAGCTTAGAAATTATGAACGTTTTAGAAGAAATTAACAAATTAGGAACAACTATAATAATGGTAACACACGACATAAATATAGTAAAAAGGATGAATAAAAGAGTTATTGTGTTAGACTCAGGAAGAGTACTTAAAGATTATAAGAAAGGAACATATCAAAATGAAAACATTTAGAATAATCGGAAGAAATTTTCGTGATGCCTTCAAAGGCGTATTTAGAAACTTTTCATTATCATTTGCTTCAATTTCATGTATAACAATTACTCTTATAGTTGTCGCAATATCAATAATTCTTTCAGATAACGTTAATAATTTTACAGAACTAGTTGAAAAAGATGTAACTGTAGTCGCATTTATAGATAATAGTTTAAAAGACGATAAAATAGATGAAATAAAAGATAAAATAAGTGTTATAGATAACGTAGATACATATGAATTTAAATCAAAAAGTGATATTACAAAAGATATGCGTGATTCATCTGACGTTTTTGATAGTATTATGAAAAACTGGAATGATGAAGAAAATCCAATTCAAAATACATTCCAAATTAAAGTAGTAAATATAGAAAAAATTAACGATGTTGCTAAAGAACTAAAAAACATTGATGGTATTACTTTAGTTAAATATGGAGAAGGAATGGTAGAACAACTAGTATCAGTTTTCGATGTAGTACATAAAATTAGTATTGGAGCTGTAATCGCCTTAGTATTAGTAACCGCATTTTTAATTTCAAATACAATTAAAATAACAATTAACTCAAGACAAAGAGAAATAGGAATCATGAGATTAATAGGTGCATCAAACTTAAATATCAGAATTCCATTTATTATAGAAGGATTATTACTAGGATTATTAGGATCAATAATTCCAATTATAATCACTATTTATGGATATAGTAGTGTTTATAAGCACTTTGATGGATATTTATTCTCACAATTTATTAAACTAATTCCACCAACTCCATTTGTATATATTACATCTTTAATATTAGTAGGTATTGGAATATTAGTTGGTATGTTTGGCTCTTGGCGTGCTGTAAGAAAACACCTAAAAATATAAAAACCTCATAAACGAGGTTTTTTTGTTATATAATTAAAAAAAATATCATACAATTACTTGGGTGATAATATGGAATTTAAAGTAGGAGACTTAGTAACACGTAATTCATATGGCAATGACATAGTGTTTAAGATAATCGAAATTACCGAAGAAAAAGTTAAATTAAAAGGAAGAAATATTAGATTAATAGCTGATGCCTTAATAGAAGATTTAAAAAAACATGAAGATGAAGATATAGAAGATGAAAAAGCATTTTTAGATCGATTAGAAATGACCCCAAACCTAGATCGGGATGATTATTTTTACCTGCCAGGCAAAATACTGCACATAGATAGCGATAATGAATATCTATCAAGATGTTTAGAATATTATAAAAAAATTAATATTTGGACAATGGGAATCAACGAAAAAGAAGTAAACATGAGTGAAAATATAAAAAAGTGGTTAGATGAATACAAACCAAACATAGTAGTAATCACTGGCCATGATGCCTATAATAAAAAAAGAGGAGATATTGATGATATAGAAGCTTATAAAAATAGCAAATATTTTGTAGAAGCAATAAAAGAAGCTAGAAAATATGAAAGCAGCCATGAAAAATTAATTATAATTGCGGGAGGATGTTCATCATATTATGAAGAACTAATAAAAGCTGGAGCCAATTTTGCTTCAAGTCCTAAAAGAATAAATATACATGCCTTAGATCCAGCAATTATAGCCGCAAAGATGAGTTTATCAAATATAAATAAAGATATTGATTTAAAAGATATCTTAGAAAAAACAAAATATGGAAAAGACGGAATGGGTGGAATTATTACAAAGGGGACAATGTATGTTGGATATCCTAGATAAGGGCCTTTGTAATACCCAAATAATAAAAAAAGCCCTTTTACCATATCTTGGAAAAAACGTAAAAATTAAATATAACTTAGGACGAAACAAATACGAAACATATAATGCCAAAATTACTAATATATACAATTGTGTATTCTTAGTTGAAATAAATAACGACAATAAGCAAGTAAAATCATTTTCGTATGCAGATATAATAACCAAAACAATTAAGATATATGAATAAATGTTGCATTTTAAAAAAATATATTGTATACTTAGGTTAGAATATACTAGAAGGGAGAGATAAAATTGGAAATTACATCAGTTAGCGTTCAAAAAGTAAATGATGGTAATCGTTTACGTGGATACGCTTCAGTTAAGATTGACGACTGTTTTGCTATCAAAGGAATGAGGATTATTGATGGTAATAATGGATTACACATTGCTATGCCTAATCGTCGTAAAAGCGATGGGAAATTCGTAGATATTGTAAATCCAACAACCCAAGAATGTCGCGATAAATTTACCAAGGCCATCCTTGATGAATACAACAAAATATTAGACGAAGAATAATACATTAAGTAAATACTTAATGTATTTTTTCATATTTACCTACTTAAAACCATATATTGATTTAGGAGGGACATTATGGACAAGATAGACAGTGTAATAACATCACTTAATCATAGTATAACAATCAATGAAAGAAAAAATATAATCATAACAGGAGTAAAAAAAATAGAAAGTTTTGATGAAGAAGAGTTTTTCATGGAAACCAGCATGGGTAACCTAACATTAAAAGGTGAAGGATTAGAAATAATAAAATTAGATACTTATCAAGGAAACGTTTCAATAAAAGGAAAAGCCAATAGTATCAGTTATTCAGAAAATGGAAACAAAGAAAAAGATAGCGGAATATTTAACAAATTATTTAAATAATGGATCTTCATACCCAAATAATAACATTAATATTTTCATATATATATGGAATATTTTTTTCCATATTTCTGAGTATAAATTATAAAATAATTTACCATGATAAAAAAACAATTAAACTAATAGGTAGTTTTTTAGTAATAATGGTTAGCGTATTAACATATTTCATCTTATTAAGAAAAATTAACTATGCAGCCTTTCACATATATCAATTATTTATGATAATATTAGGATTTTACACAGAATATATAATTTATAAAAAAATAATCACTAAAATACATAAATAACAATTAGCTATCAATATTGTAAAATAAGTAAAAAAATGATATACTGAAAACATAGTAGAGGTGAAATAAATGGCGAAAAAAAAGATACCAAAAACAACCAAAAGACGTTTAGCTTTTTTAGTACCAATTGCCATATTTGTAATTGGATATTGTTTATTCACCTTAATAACTACAGGAATTAATCTATATAGTTTAAACAAAGAAGAAAGGCAATTAAATAGTGAATTAAATAATCTTAAATCAGATGCTAAATCATTAAAAACAGAAATAACAAAACTTCAAAATAAAGATTATGTTGCAAGATATGCTAGAGAAAACTATTTATATACAAAAGATGGGGAATATGTTATTAAAGTAAATGATAATGATAAAAAACAAGTAAAACCAGTTAACAATCAAACAGAACAATATATAATTTATGGATGTGCAGCATTAACATTAATAATTTGCCTATTTGTAATAGTAAAATCAAGAAAAAATAAAGTCAAAAAGAAAAAGCGTAATTAACGCTTTTTTATAATTTGAAATCATCAGTTATATCATCATTCATATCCTTACCATCAAAGTATAGTTTATATTTAAATTTAAATATCATAGCAATCAAATTTGAAGGAAAAGATTTAACCAATTTATTATAATCTGTAATGATATCATTATAATATTTCCTGAAAGCCACAATCTCAGATTCAGATTCACTAAGAGAAATATCAATTTTCATAAAAGAATCATTGTTTTTTAAATCAGGATACATCTCTTTATATTTATTAAACTCTTTAAGGCCATCATAAAGCTTGCGATCCAAATCAAAATTAGTTAATTTACGAGAGCGAAGCTTAACAATCATCGGCATAACTTCATCTTTAGTTTTTGTATTAGATTTAATAACATCAATTGACTTATTTATCAAATCAAATCTTTTTCTTAAAACAGCATCGATATTAGTTTCTGCCTCATTAATTCTTATAATTAAAAGTTGAAATTTATTATAAGTAGTTGCCACCCAAATCATAATCGTGCAGGCAACAATAAGTACCGAAGTACATACTATAAATATACTCATACTACCACCTATAATTAATTATAACAAATAAAAGTTCCTATTTCAATTGTTTGGATAAAATTCAGGACTATAAGCTATTCTTTCATCAAATTTAATATAATTAACATAAATAATTAAAATCAAATACCATTTACCAGTTTTAGGGTCACTTAAAATAATATGATCTCTACCAGATTGCTCAATAATCCCACTAAAAACACGATCTCTCCAATCATTAGAATCTGGATAAGAAGCATATATTTCCACTTGTTTACCTTTATTTAAACGCAAAATATTTTCAATATAAGATTGTTCAAATTGTGTATCTTGAAAATTTACTGTATTTTGTTGGTTAGGTACAGTTTGCCCACCAGTATATAAAGGGTTTCCAGGAAAACTTCCTTGGTTTACAAAATTATTGTTCATTTTATCATCCTTTCTATAAAAAATATATTTAATGAAAAAAGAAATATGATACAATAATAGATAGAAAACAAAATAATTAAAAGGAGCTAAAATATGAAAGTTACATTAGGAATTTCCAATAGGCATGTACATTTAACAGAAGAAACATACAAAATCTTATTTAATAATGAACCATTAGAAAAAGTAAAAGATTTAAAACAACCAGGACAATTTGCTTCAAATAAATTTGTAACACTTATAAACGATGATCGAAAAATCGAAAAAGTAAGAGTATTAGGGCCACTTAGAAATTATAATCAAGTAGAAATATCAAGAACAGATAGTTATCATCTAAAGCTTAATCCACCAATAAAATCTTCAGGTGATTTAAAAGATGCTTTACCAATAACATTAGTGGGATCTCAAGGAATAGCTTATTTAGAAAATGCCTGCATAATAGCTAATAGACACATTCATTTAACAAAAGAAGATTTAGAAAAATATAATTTACAAAACAAGTCTTGCGTAAAAATAAAAGTAATGGGAGAAAAAGGTGGCATCCTAGATAATGTATATCTTAAAGTCCAAGAAAATTCCTCTTTAGAATTACATTTAGATAGTGATGATGGAAACGCATTTAATCTAAAAACAGGTGATAAATTAGAAGTGATTGACACAGAATAATATTAAGTGTATCATATTAGTTCAAAGAAGATTAATAATCAAGTAGGAGATAAAAATGGAAGATAATAAATTTTACTCAATAAACAATAATGAATTCACAATTGATTTTGAAATAAAAAACGGGCAAAACGCTAACGTTAGGGATCTTGGCTACATAATTGTTCCAGATGGTCGTTTGATAACCATAGAATATGGAAATACCCATGGAAAAGCAATTGCTGAATATCTTTCTAAATATTTAGAGCAAGACACATCAAAATATATACCCCTTAATCAAGCAAAAGACATTTTAACAAATGAAGGTCATATATTATATGTTGGAACAGGGGGAGTGGGATATAGTCATAAAAATACCTCGATAAGTAATTCTAATGTTTTAAGAGGATTAATTTATTTACCAGACAATATCACAAAAAATCAAGCAAAAGATATAATTGATTTATTAAATACAAATAAAACTCTTTTTGGTGATGAACTTTATCAAATAGAATGTGAATTCACATCACAAAATTATATATGTCAAACCGATGAATTATTAGAAAAGTGTCATAAAATTTGCAATTCAAAAATAAGAGAATAGTTTAATCTATTCTCTTTTATTCTTCTAATTTAACAGTCGGAATTGATTCATCTAGTGAAGACTTATTTAAAGTAGGCTCTGTTCCTTTCATATAATAAAGAACTTTAGCTTTTTTACTATCATTAGCTACCTTACCACTAATTGAATCAATAGCCACACCAACAACATTGTTTGGAGTTTTATACCAAGTATCTTCAGCCTTTTTATCAGCCAAATATTCCTCCATAATATCAATCCACATATTTTTAATATTAGAACTGTCCTTATTATTTACTGGTTTATTATCATCATAACCAGTCCAAATACCAACAAGCAAATCCTTATTGTATCCAAAAATTAAATTATCAGTATTAGTTGTTCCACTTTTAACAGCATATTTTCTAGTCATTTTAGAAGATATACTAAAACAAGTTGGAGTATTATAATCAATAAATTCTTTAGCATAAGTAGTAGTTAATAACTCATTTAAAATATAAACAGTATTTTTATTAAGAACATTCTCTGGTCTAGGATTATATTCATATAAAACATTACCACTCATATCCGTAACCTTACTAATAAAGTATGGCTTAATTTTATAACCCTCATTAGCAAGTGAAGCATAAGCTCCCATCATTTGCATCATATTTATTTCATCAGCACCCAAAGCTAATGAAGGTAATGGTTCAAATTTCTTAGAAATACCAACTCTTTTTAAAATATCAGGTAGTGAATTTTCTCCTAAAAACAAATCAGTTTTAACCGCATAAATATTATCCGAATAAGCAATAGCCGCTGCTAAACTAATTGGACCGCCAGCATATTCATCATTATAATTTTTAGGTGTATACGTTTTATTTCCAGAAAAACTAAAAGTCGTTTTTTCACTAGTAAAAGTAGTAGATGGCGTAAAACCATTTTCCAAAGCTGAATAATATAAAAAAGGTTTTAAAGTAGAACCTACTTGTCTATTAGCCTTAGTCGCCCGATTATATTGACTTTTATTATAATCTCTACCACCAGTTAGAGCCAAAATCTTACCATTACTAGGATCCATAACCATCCCAGCTAATTGAATATTTTCATTTGTAATATCTTTAGTCGCACTTTTTTCCAAAATATTTTGAGCCTTAGTATCTAAATTAGTGTATATCTTAATTCCACCTGTTTCCAAAAACGAAGATGGAATCGAATCAATCGTTTTTAATTCGTCCATAACCGCATCTTGATAATACATAACCATTTTTAAATTATCATTATTTGTTCCTTTTTTATAAACTAGTTTACTTTCATAAGCTGCATCAGCTTGGCTTTGAGTAATATACTTATTCTTAACCATAGAATCCAAAATAATTTTTTGCCTTTTTTTAGCCTTTTTTTCATTAACCAAAGGCGAATATACACTAGGGTTTTTAGGAATCCCCGCCAAAATACTGGCCTCGGCCAAATTTAAACTTTTCGCATCCTTATCAAAATAGTATTTAGCCGCATTTTCAATTCCAAAAATGCCACCATAATTTATCGTGTTTAAATAACCTTCCAAAAGTTCATCTTTACTATAATGACTTTCTAACCTAATAGTAAGCCAAGCTTCTTTCACTTTTCTTTCCCATGTTTTATCAAAATCTAAAAATAAATTTTTTGAATATTGCTGAGTAATTGTAGAAGCTCCCTGCAAAGTTCTTCCAGAAGAAATATTAATCATTAAAGCTTTAATAATTCTCAAAAAATCAAAGCCTTGATGTTTATAAAAATTTTTATCTTCAACCGAAATAGTCGCATTAACTAAATCACTAGAAATATTATCTAAATTTACCCAATTTTCACTCGCCCCGCCTGTATATAATTCATTATCCAAATTATATAAATAATATCCATTTGCTCCATTTATTGGTAATTTTGGAGTAACTTTCGCATATAAATATAATCCAAAATATGCGATAACAAAGAAAACCAAAACCGAAATTAATACTATAAAAAACTTCTTGGATTTTTTCTTTTTCATCAAATCACTCCACTTTCTAAACATATTATTTGAAAAAAAATTAAAATTATAAGTAAAAAAGCAATTAGTATGATATAATCTTGTCATTGGAAGTGAAAAAATGAGTAAAATAAGTATAAAGTCATATATAAATAGTAAAGAAGGAAAACATACATTTAAAGGAAAAGGAATTTTCCAAGATAACCAAATTATTTATTATGATGGAAAAACTAGAACAAAAATCATTTTAGATAATATAATAAGCATTGAAAGAGAAGAAGAATATTATATAAAAATGAATTTAAAAGAAAGTATAAAATTAAAAGGAATATATAAAACTAAATATGGATATCTTAATCTTGAAACACTTGCAAAAAAAATAAAAAAAGAAAAAAACAGTTTAGAAATAACATATGATTTAATTATCGACGATCAATATATTGACACATTTAAATATATTTTGCAATTTACTATTGACAGTATATAAAAATATGATACAATGTTTTAAGATTACGACTTATAAAAGTTTAGGAGGAAAATCATGAAATTAAAAAATATACCTAAAGAAGAATTAGAACTATATTCATATATAGATTTAACAAGAATGATTTTAAAAGAAGAAGGAAAAAGCCTTAATACACCAACCATATTTGGTAAAATCTGCAAATTACTTGATATGACAGAAGATGAATATGCCGATAAAATAGGTGATTATTATACATCATTAACAACAGATAAAAATTTTGTTTTATTAGATGATGGGACATGGGATTTAAGAGATCATCATTCAATTGAAGTCGTTCTTGATAGTGATGAAGTATATGACGAAGAAGATTTAACCGAAACAGAAGAACTTATTGAAGACGAAATGGATGACATGGCTCCAGAAAATATTGATGATATGGACGATGTTGCCGATATTGATGATGTTGAAGATGATGATGAAGGACTAACAATAATAAATGAAGATGAATTAGATGATTAATTCATTTTTATTTGCCTTAAGATATAAAATATAGTATAATTGTAAACGTTAAAAGGTGATATATATGAAAGAAAGATTACAAGCAATTGAAGAAAAATATAATGAATTGTCAAAGGAACTTAGTAACCCAGAAGTTTTAAGCGATATAAAAAAAACTCTAGCACTTACTAAACAGCAAGCATCATTAAAAGATGCCTATGAAGCTTATATGAAATATAAACAAATAGATAGTGATTTAAAAGACGCTAAAGAATTAGTAAAAGATCCAGAACTAGGTGAATTTGCTAAAGAAGAAATTCAAAGATTATCAGCAGAAAAAGAACAATTAGAATCACAAATAGAAATAATTTTACTTCCAAAAGACCCAAATGACGATAAAAACGTTATTGTTGAAATAAGAGGGGCAGCAGGTGGCGACGAAGCAAACATTTTTGCCGGTGATCTATATAGAATGTATAGCAAATATGCTGAAAAAGAGGGATGGAAATTAGACGTTCTAACAGAAGAACATTCAGACGCTGGAGGATTTCCTTTAATAGAATTCATGGTTAAAGGAGATAACGTATATTCAAAACTTAAATATGAAAGTGGTGCTCATAGAGTTCAAAGAGTACCAGTTACAGAAACCCAAGGAAGAGTTCATACATCAACAGCCACAGTATTAGTAATGCCAGAAGCTGAAGAAGTTGATATAGAAATAAAACCAAGTGATTTAAGAATAGATGTTTATCGTAGTACAGGAGCTGGAGGACAATGTGTAAATACAACAGACAGCGCAGTTAGAATCACCCACCTTCCAACAAATACCGTAGTAACATGTCAAAATGAACGAAGCCAAATTCAAAATAAAGAAAAATGTATGCAAATGCTTAGAACTAGATTATATGAAGCCAAATTAAGAGAGCAAGAAGAAAAATTAGGAAGCGAAAGAAAAAGTAAAATTGGAACTGGTGATAGATCAGAAAAAATAAGAACATATAACTATCCTCAAAACCGTGTTACAGATCATCGTATTGGTTATACCACCAAAAACTTAGATCGTGTCATGGAAGGTGCTTTAGAAGATATTATAAATGCCTTAATAACAGAAGATCAAAATCGTAAACTAAAAGGTGAATAATGGAAAATAAACAGTATTTAGAAAAATATTTACCAAAAGAAAAATTAGAAAATGCATTAAAACAGTTAAAAGCTGGAAAACCAGTTCAATATATAATTGGTAATGTAAATTTTTACGGAAACCAAATAAAAGTTAACGAAAATGTTTTAATACCTAGATTTGAAACTGAACTATTAGTAGAAAAAACAATAAAATATGCTAAAAAATATTTAAAAGAAAATCTAAACATTATTGATTTAGGAACCGGTAGTGGTGCCATAGCCATTGCCCTTAAAAAAAATATTTCATGTAACATAGATGCCATAGACATTTCATCTAAAGCCCTAGAAATAGCCAAAGAAAATGCTAAAAATAATAATGTAAAAATTAATTTTTTCAAAAGTGACATGCTTAAAAATGTTAATAACAAATATGACATCATTATTAGTAATCCACCATATATTGCCAAAGATGAAAAGATAGACGAAATAGTAAAAAATAATGAACCCGCTTTAGCGCTGTTTGCTGAAGATAATGGATTATATTTTTATAAACAAATATTGAAAGAAGCCAATAAAAACTTAAATAAAAAAAGTATTATAGCTTTTGAAATAGGAATGACTCAGGGAGAAAAAATAAAAGAAATAGCCAAAAAATATTTTCCATTGAGTAAAATTTTTGTAGAAAAAGACTATCCTGGAAAAGATCGCTTTGTTTTTATAATTAATGAATAGAAATTTCTCAAATAGAGAAATTTTTTAAATTAAAAAAATATTTACCAAAATGAAAACAATTGTTGATAAATTCTTGTATAATACAATAAATCATGTTAAAATAAAATTACAGGGTGGTACATATGGAAAAAATGAAAAATGAAATATTAATGGAATTAAAAAAGAAGAAACTAACCTTAAACCAATTATGTAAATCCATGCACATTAAAGGTGAAGGTGAAGTGACTTCTTTTATTAATATTCTAAATGAATTAGAAAAAGATGGGCAAATTTATCTAGATAGTAATGGTTATTACCAAGAATTTAATACTTATAACCTAAAAAAAGTTCAAGGAATAATAAATATTTCTAAATCTGGTAACGGTGTAATGTTTGTTAGTGAAAATGGTCAAACACGCAAATTTAGTATTGCTAAAAAAGATTTAGCTGGAGCAATGGACAAAGATATAGTTGTTTTAAAAGATTTAAAAAAAGGCAACAGTACTTATATTTTCGCTAAAGTAGAAAAAATCATACATAGAACAATAGGAAAAGCCGTTTTTGAATATAAAGATGATAATACATTAGTGTCATACAATATGCAAAACAATGTAGTAGTTGTATGCCCAAAAGAACAATTAAAACAAATTGTTACAGGCAATAGAGTTTTAGTAAATATTGGAAAAGATTTAGTCGCAAAATTTGATGATAAATTAGTTTTTGACGGAACAGTAGATAGAATTATTGGTCATAAAGATGATCCAACAATTGATATAAAAACAATTGCTGCAAATCACGGATTTTTTACAGATTTTCCGCCACAAGTTGAAGAAGAATTGAAATATATTCCAAATACTGTGAGCGAAAAAGAATTAGAAGGAAGAATAGATTTAAGAAATGAAGTAATATTTACTATAGATGGCAAAGATACTAAAGATATGGATGATGCTATAAGTATTAAAAAAGATGAAGATGGAAATTATATCTTAGGGGTACATATAGCCGATGTTAGTCATTATGTAAAAAAAGGAAGTGCTCTTTACGAAGAAGCAAAAATGCGTGGTACATCCGCTTATTTAGCTACCTCAGTTTTACCAATGTTACCACATCAACTTTCAAATGGAATTTGTTCTTTAAATGAAGGTGTAGATCGTTTAACAAAATCGGTTGTTATGAAATATAATAAAAATGGTAAATTATTAGATTATGAAATAAATGACACAGTTATAAATTCCAACAAAAAAATGAATTATCAAGATGTTAATAAATTACTTGAAAATAACGAAGTTGTTTTAGGATACGAAAATTTTAAAGATGATTTATTATTGATGAAAGAATTATCTGAAATATTAAGCTCTAATAGAGAAAAAAGAGGAAATATTAATTTCGGTTCAAATGAAATCAAGACAAAAACAGATGAAACTGGAAAACCAATATCATTTGTAAAATGTAATCAAAAAACAGCAGAAACAATAATAGAAAATTTCATGATTGCTGCTAATGAAACAGTAACACGTCATTATTCTTATATGAATGTTCCATTCGTTTATCGTGTTCATGGTAATCCAAGTGAAGAAAAACTAATAAAAGCTTTAAAAATGTTAAAAGATGAAAACATATGTGACCCAATGGCTATTGATAGATTAATAAATAAAATAACAAATAGTAAATGCACATCAAAAGATCTAAGCGAATTTTTAGAAGGTTTTAAAGGTGAAGAACAACATGCTATTATTTCTGGTATTATTTTAAGAAGTATGAGTAAAGCTGAATATTCACCAGTAAATGAAGGCCATTATGGATTAGCATTGCAATATTATACACATTTCACTTCACCAATAAGAAGATTTCCAGACTTAACCGTTCATCACCTTATTGAAGAATATAAAACTTTTGAAAACTTAGAAGCAATTGAACACCGTTTGCCAGGAATTTGTGAGCACTCATCATTTATGGAAAGAGAAGCAGATAAAGCCGAAAAAGAAACATTAGAATTAAAAATGGCAGAATATATGAAAGAACATGTTGGTATGCCATTTGTAGGAACAATAACCCAAATAACCCCATATGGTATGAGTATAAGATTAGAAAATAATGTTAAAGCAATTGCCAATAAAGAAGATATAGTAAAAAGAATTCCAAATAAAAAAGGTAATGGAAGTCATAGAGCAACATTTAAACTAGGAGATACTGTTTATGCATTAGTTAAAGAAGTATCAATTCCACACCGAGCAATTTACTTATCAATATCAGATGAACCAATTAAAAAGAAAAAGAAAAAAACAAAACAAAAAAAATTAACAAAATAGAGGATGATGAAAATCATCCTTTTATAATAAGGTTTTATCCTTGTAAGTAGTGACTTTGATATTATCTAAATATAAATATTTATGAATATTCATATCATTTTTTTTACAAATTAAAACTCCAATAGTTTTATTATGAAAAGGCTTTCTAATTTCAGCGTCGATATAGTTTATATAAAACTGTAATTGACCTATATCACAAGGCTTTAAATTATTAACCTTAAGTTCCACAGTAACATAACAATTTTCTTCAATATTAAAAAATAATAAATCGATATATTTATAGTTATTGCCGATTTTTATTTTTACTTCACTGCCTACAAATGAAAATCCTATGCCAAGTTCTAATAAAAATTTCTCTATTTGTTTAAGCATTACCTTTCTTAATGCTTTTTCATCTAATTGTTTATCTTTTAAACCATTTAAATCAAGTAATAATGGATCTTTAATAAAATCCATTATTTTCATAGAATTATCATTACTTATTAATTCAATATTTTCTTTAGTTTTATCATCAAGTCTTTCAAAAGCATTATTTTTAATTTCTTCTCTTAAAGCCCTAACAGAAAGATTATTTTTATTAACTAAATTAATGTAATAATTTCTTTTGTTTTCATTTTTGATTGGTATTATACTTTTTAAATGAGTCCAAGTTATTAATTGTGGCCCCACTGAGGCCATATTTGGAAAAAGTAAATAGAACTTTTTCATTTTTTGTAAATTACTATAATCATAACCTTTGCCATAAAGCTTAGTTAATTCTAAACTTAATTCTTTTATAAAGCTATTACCATATTTAATTTTATTTTCCTTTTGAGCTTTAACAATTTCTTTTCCAATATTAAAATAAGTTAGTAACTTATCATTTTCTATTTGAATATTTCTTCTTTTAGTTTCTACTATATTATTTTCAATTAATAATTTTATATTATGTATATAATCGGTTTTATTCATTTTTTCCCTCCTCATATATATACATACAATATTTATTTAATTTTTCCTTTTT